>CAZIMA010000238.1:0-1517 GCA_964540195.1 uncultured Tissierella sp. | reverse complement strand
TAATGCCCCCAAAAATTCTTTAATCCCAAATGAATTATCTTTTTTTATGATTGCAGCCATTACTGCTATTATTACTGTAACTCCTATAGCATAAAATGCGGATTTGGTAGGAGTAAAACCAGCTAAAAGAAAGACGATAATTACGATTAATGGAACAATCATATATCCGTCCCTCTTCATTATCTTATTTATCTTAGGAAGTTGTTCTCTTGGAAGCCCCTTAAGTCCTAATTTAGAAGCCTCCAAGTGAACCATAGTGCCTACAGCAAAATAATATAACACAGCTGGGATAGCCGCAGCTATAATTATCTTATTATAAGCGATTCCTGTAAATTCAGCCATAATAAATGCCGCTGCACCCATAACCGGAGGCATTATTTGACCTCCTGTAGAAGCTGCTGCTTCTACTGCACCTGCAAAATAAGGTTTATATCCTGTCTTCTTCATTAAGGGGATAGTAAAAGCCCCTGTTGTTACTGTGTTAGCTACTGAACTTCCTGATATTGATCCCATAAACCCACTTGCTACAACTGCAGTCATTGCAGGCCCACTTTTAAAATGCCCGGTTAAAGCATATGCAATATCTATAAAGAATTTACCAACTCCGGTTTTATCTAAAAAAGCTCCAAATAATATAAACATAAATACAAATGTTGCAGAAACTCCTAATGGAATACCTAATATACCTTCCAAACCCAGATACATATGAGAAACGATTCGCTCTATGGAAAAACCCCTATGAGCAAGTAATCCAGGCATATTAGGTCCTAAATATGCATAGAATAAAAATATAATTGCAACTATTGGCAAGGCCATACCAACTACCCTTCTTGCAATCTCAAGTGTCAATAATATAGCAATCATACCAAATATTAAATCTATAGTATTTACACTTCCTGCTTTTAAAAATATCTGCTCATTAAATAAAAACAAATATCCAAATACAATTATTACCAAGCTAATAAACACAAAATCCAGAGGCGAAAGCAAAAATAATGTGTAAGGATCTTTGCTTTGCAGATAATAAGGTTCCAAAACCTGATGTATATAAATGAAATGCTGACATAGCAATAGCTATAACCATAGCTATTTTGCCTACAATCCCTTTAAGTTTTCTAAGACTAGAAGTTTCTTTATCATATTCTTCCATTAATTTATCTACATCTAAGGCTACTTCTGATTCGGTAATCAATTTTTCATCATCACTCATTATAAGCCCTCCTTTATGAAATATTTTAGTCTAGACAATTTTCTTATTTCAAATCTTACACCCTCTCTAGGTTTGCTGAAGTTAAGAAAATCGTATTCCTTATCCTTTAGAATAAGCCTATGGTTTGCCCTTACGGCTCCAGTCCTATAAATTAAATTATCCATAACTTGATTGATTTCATATATTCTAAAACCCTTATCATTTATTTCAAACTTATATGGTGATGAAGAGGGAAGACCTGCCCCATAAGATTATAGCAATAGGTAAGACTTTGAAATTATCTCTATCTTTTCCCCTGCTCCACACC
>CAZIMA010000237.1:0-1556 GCA_964540195.1 uncultured Tissierella sp. | reverse complement strand
AAGGGGCATTTGAACTTAGTACCCTTTTAATAGATGAAGAAAAGAAAATAGAAACAGTTCAAGGCATGGAATTAAGGTTCCCAATGCCAGCTGCCTTGTGTTCCTATTGCTTGGGAGAAACCAGAATAGGTGAGGCTTATCAAATGGGTAATGTAAGAAAGATGGATTTAGGTGATGACTATGAGTAAACTGACCATAAGAGAATTAATTGAAAAGTACCCATTTATAGTAAGCTATCTAGAAGATAATAAGCTGGATATCAAAGGTTATGAGGATAAGACCTTTGATGAATACCTCAATCATTTTTCCGGTGAAGAAATTGAAGATTGGGCCATAGATAAGGAAAGGCTTAAGGATGACTTGGAAGCTTTTATTCAACAGATGAAGGAATTCTTAGGGATCAAAGATGATGCCAGTATCGATTCCCTCACAATAATTGCAGGTCACGATAAATCCAAAAATCCTGAAGGATTTAAGGAATTTACTATAAATAAGTCTGAAATAATATCTATAGTAGGGCCTACAGGCTCAGGAAAAAGTAGGTTGTTAGCCGATATTGAGTGGACTGCTCAAAAGGATACGCCTACAGGAAGAGCAATTCTAATTAATGGTGAAAAGCCTGATATGAAGTGGAGGTTTTCATCTAATAACAAGTTGGTAGCCCAACTTTCACAGAATATGAACTTTGTAATGGACCTTACAGTAAGAGAGTTTATTGAGCTTCATGCACAAAGTAGATTAGTAGAAGATGTAGAGGAGACAACCCAAAGGATTATAGAAGCAGCTAATAACTTGGCAGGAGAGAAGTTTGACCTTGAAACCCCAGTAACCGCCCTAAGCGGTGGTCAATCAAGGGCATTGATGATTGCAGATACAGCAATCCTTAGCTCCAGTCCAATAGTCTTAATAGATGAAATAGAAAATGCAGGAATCGATAGAAAGAAAGCCCTTAGGCTACTGGTAGATAAGGATAAGATAGTCTTAATGGCAACCCATGACCCAACCCTAGCTTTAATAGCAGATAAGAGAATAGTTATTAAAAATGGCGGGATAGACAAGATAATCGAAACTAGCCAAGAAGAAAAAGAAATACTAGTTGAATTAGAAAGAATGGATTCAATAATACAAGGCATGAGAAGTAATTTAAGAGCAGGTCAACAGTTAAAAGGAGGAAAATAAAATGCATGATGGTTGTACAGGAAGTTTTGGAAATGGTAAGGCAGTAGTAGATAAAATAAGAATGATGGGGTTCAATACAAGACCAATGCCAGCAGGAGTAACTATTACTTGTGTAGAATGTGGTGATGAGTTTGAAATGACACACCTAGAAACAAAATGTCCACACTGCGGTATGGTTTATGGAGTAACACCTTGCTCAGTTGGCAACCCTGAAAGAATTCAAGCAGCCGGAAAAGACTACTAGAAGCAGTGAACAAGTAACAGTGAACAACAATAAGAGAATTATGGGATTTCGAATATAATGGTAACCCAGGTTACCGTATTTAAAAATTGTAGGATATATAATGAGGTTAGGATGTTTGATATAACCACTGCTT
>CAZIMA010000236.1:0-1556 GCA_964540195.1 uncultured Tissierella sp. | reverse complement strand
TTATTTATGCTAACATTCTCTTACCTTCTTTGAGTATATTCCTGCTAGCATTTATGTCTCTATCATGGTGATTTCCACAACTCTCACATGTCCACTCTCTTATTTTTAGATCCCTTACCTCTGGATTCATCCTTTAATATTACTCTTATAACTAAATATTTATCTATGGACAAGGTGATAATAAAGTCCAAGCCTATAACTACAGATTATGTTTTAATCGAATCCGATGTTCGCAATAAAAATACAAAGCATGATTCTATCGGCATGGGATCCTATTCAATTGATTCTCATAATATCCAAAGATACGTGAATCAAGACGGATATATAGTCAACGAAGGTGAAATACAACTTTTAGTAAACCCCTATGAAATTCCATATAGGGTTTTACTACCAAAAGAATCAGAAGCTGAAAATTTACTTGTAACTGTCTGTGTCTCTGCAAGTCATGTTGCCTATTCATCCTTAAGAATGGAGCCTCAGTATATGATTATGGGTGAAGCTGCAGGAATTGCAGCATCTATTGCCATTGAGGATAATACAAATGTGCAAAGTATTGATTATCAAAAGATCGAAAAGATACTTATAGAAAACGGTGCTATTTTGAAATATAATTTTCTATTGTATATCTTAGGTGACAGGCACCTTTGACCCAGGATTTTCAAATCCACAGAGATGATAATTATTTAGATACCAATTTTACTTTTACATAAGAGCAAGTGCTTTTTGTTGCAAAATGGAAATTTTTATGATATGTTTTTTCTAACAATCATAATAGTAAATATTTGTAGAAATTTTAATGGTGGTGTGTTCAATGAGATTATCTAGATTCTATTCTATTTCAATAATCGTACTTCTTGCACTTGCATTTATTGGCTCATTAAATTCCATAGAAAACCGCTATGAATTAAATTCCCAATATGGAGAAGTAGATTTTAGTTCTGTTGATAAAACTCAAGTATATACTTTAGGTGGTAGTTGGGAATACTATGAGGAAAGTCTTTATGAAGATATTCTACAAATTCCTAATTTAAAAAAAGGATATGTTAATATCCCACATAATTGGGAGTCAAATCCGAAATATAATGACTATGCCTATGGATATGCAACTTATGTTACAGAGATAAAGGGACTTAATCCTGATAAATACTACGGAATTAAAATCATAGATGAAGGTGGTTCATATCGCCTTTTTATAAACAACAAATATATTATTTCAAATGGGAAGGTCGGACGTTTGGAAAATGAGTATTCTCCTGAATTTCATACTAAAGTAGGTGCTTTTCACCCTGATGAGTTGGGAAAAGCTAAACTAGTTATAGAAGTAGCTAATTTTAACTATAACCGTGGTGGGCTTTGGACTAAACCGAGAATAGGAGAATTTGAAATAATTAACGAAATGTCACAAAGACATAATTCTAAAGAGGTATTTTTATTTACCTCCATGCTTTTAATGGGATTTTTTTTATATGCTCTTTATTTCAAGATGAGAAGCGAAAAAACCGCATTTTTAATGGGAACTTATTCCTTATTAGTAGCACTTCGGATTTTGTTTTCAG
>CAZIMA010000235.1:0-1568 GCA_964540195.1 uncultured Tissierella sp. | reverse complement strand
AAAACTGTCTTCGAGTCAATATGCCTTTATAGTGGCTTGTGATATGCCTAATATCAACATGGAATATGTAAACTTCATGAAAGACCAGCTAAGGGATTTGGATTCAAAGGCTTGTGTTACTGAATTTGGACAGTGGATTGAGCCCTTTAGCAGTTTTTATTCAGTTGATTTGATGGACCATATAGAAATATACCTAGAAACAGGGAGACGTTCCATCAATGGATTGATTGAAAATTTTAATATAACATATATTGCTGAAGAAAGTGCAAGAAGTTTCAGCCCTAATTGGGAAATGTTCCTGAATTTAAACACAAAAGAGGATTTGGATAATTATCTAGCCAATGTATCCGGATGGAGTAGATAGTATGGATGTAACAAAAACCTATGAGATTACAAGGGTAAAGGGAGAAAATTCAAGTCAGCTGGAAGACTTAGTTATACTTGAATATCCCTTTACTATATTTATAGATGACGAGGAATTAATAACACTATTATGTACCCCTAAATCCCTTAAGGAACTAACTATAGGATTTTTATATTCTGAAGCTTACATTGAAGCCATGGATCAAATAGATAAGATTCTCCTTAATGAAGAAAAAGGAAGGGCCTATGTATATCTTAAATATAGGAAGGCTTTCAATGAAAAGCTGGCAGGTAAAAGGACTATAACTTCTGGTTGTGGAAAGGGTACGGTATTTTACAATGTCCTTGATTCCTTTAAGTCTAAAAAAATAGATAAATCTTTACCCATTCATAGAGACAATGTGGTAAGATTAAATAGAGAGTTCAATCATAAGTCTGAACTTTTCTTAAATACAGGTGGTGTCCATAGCTGTGCTTTATGTGATATGGAAAAAATCCTGTATTTTGAAGAGGATATAGGAAGACACAATGCATTGGACAAGATACTAGGTCGTGCACTTATGGATGGACTGGACCTATCCGATAAGTTAATAATTACAAGTGGAAGGATATCTTCGGAGATGCTTATAAAAACAGCTAAACGAGGGATTCCTGCCATTGTTTCACGTTCGGCTCCTACTAGTCTAGCCATTGATATGGCTAGGGAGTTAAATATATTATTGATAGGATTTGCAAGAGGAGAAAAAATGAATATCTACGCAAGTTTTCCGAGCTCTGACTTCTAAAGCATATGCCATGAAGTTAAAGCCTATAGGTATAAGGAGAAATCCATGTGCCTCCCGTATTTGGAAAGGAAGATATACAAACAGCCTTTCTTTAGGCTGCTTTTTTTTGACTCAAAAAATTTAAGGAGAGTGGTATTATGAACAAAACATTAAGAATTACACTAGCCCTCTTGCTTATTCTAGCAACATTAGTAGGATGTGGACCAAAAGAGGAACCGGCAGAACAACCAGCAGCAGAAGCACCAGTAGAGCAACCAGTACAAACACCGGCAGAACCGGCAGGAAGCATCATACTTTCTACAACTACAAGTACACAGGATTCAGGCTTACTTGACTTCTTGCTCCCAATATTCACAGAGGATACCGGAATAGAAGTAAAAACAGTAGCAGTTGGTACAGGTAAGGCTTTACAAATGGGTA
>CAZIMA010000234.1:0-1582 GCA_964540195.1 uncultured Tissierella sp. | reverse complement strand
TCTATCAATCAATTAAAAAGAGGACACCCAACTTCTATAAGTGGGTGGTGAATTTTTACTCAAGCATTAGCTTGAGTATTTCTTTTGTTTAATATTTAATATAAAACGTATGTTTTATATTGCCATATATGGGCATATATTTATATAAAAGGAGGTGAAATAGATGCCTAAAAAACCAATTAAAGATGTATTGTTTGGAGTACAAAAACAACAGCTTAAACACTTAAAATCCAAAGAGTATGAAGCTTTAAGGGAATTATGCAGTTTAAGTAAAAATATGTACAATGCTGCACTTTATAATATTAGACAATATTATTTTGCAGAAAAAGAGTTTTTAAGCTATACAAGTAATTATCATCTTTGTAAAAATAATTTAAATTACTCATTACTAAATGCTAATTCTGCTCAACAAATCATTAAAGTTGTTGATAGAAACTTTAAATCTTTTTTTGCTTTAATCAAAAAAGCTCAAAAGGGAGAATACCAATACAAAGATATTAAAATACCAAAGTATCTACCTAAAGATAGTTATTTTAATCTAATCTTTGCTGAATTTAATGTGTCTAAAGATACTTTTGTAGTTCCAATGTCCCCTGCTTTTAAAGCCCTTTATGGCAAAGTTGAAATAACCATCCCATCAAATTTAAAAGATAAACTTATTAAGGAAGTTAGAATAATTCCTAAATCCAATGCAAGGTTCTTTGAGATTCAGTGGATTTATGAAATCCCAGAATACGAAGGAAACTTAAATAAAAACAATGTACTTGCTATTGACTTAGGGATTGATAACTTGTGTACCTGTGCTACTAATGATGGTAGGGCTTTTATTATTGATGGCAAAAGGCTTAAATCCATTAATCAATGGACTAATAAAGAAAATGCGAGACTTCAGTCAATTAAAGACAAGCAAAAAATAGAAAAAACTACAAAGGCTCAAAGGAGACTATGGTCAAAAAGAAACAACAAGGTTAATGATTATATTCTTAAAGCCACCAGGAAGATTATTAATTACTGCATAGATAACAATATAGGAAGCATTGTAGTAGGCTATAATCCAACTATTCAAAAGAACTCTAATTTAGGTAAAACAAATAATCAAAACTTTGTTAACATTCCTATAGGCAATATTAGAGAAAAACTAACTTATCATTGCCAAAGGCTTAATATTGAATTAATAATACAAGAAGAAAGCTATACATCAAAAGCTGATTTTTTAGCTAATGATAGTATGCCTATTTATAATGCTTTTGGTAAGAAAAGCTACACCTTTAGTGGTAGTAGAGTATCAAGAGGACAATATAAATCTGCAACAAATGTAATATTAAATGCGGATATCAATGGAGCCTTAAATATTATGAGAAAGGCTAAAATCAAAAACATTAACTTAGTTAATCGAGAATATTTAAATCCAAAGAGAATCAAAATAGCTTAAATGTAAACTGTGAGCATTTGCTTTCAGTGTAGGGTGTACTTGGACACACCAAAAGAATAAGGCTTCCTAATGAAAGTTAGGTTGAAAAGTAATAGCAAACTTCTTTATAAAAAAGAATCCCCCACCTCTATAGGTGGAGGGAGGGTTCAA
>CAZIMA010000233.1:1255-1639 GCA_964540195.1 uncultured Tissierella sp. | reverse complement strand
TCTCCTGAGGAAGCTGACGAGAATGCTTGTAGGATGGAACATATTATTACAGAAACGATGCTAGATGCAATTGACGAGTATTTAAATAAAAATATAGTATAAATAGTAAATAGAAAAGGAGGCCATTATGGAATTCTCAATATTCAATAAAATTTTCGCAAGCAAGGCTAGTAATCCTAATGAAACTAGTAAAGCTAGTAAAACTAATATATCAAAATCTTTATTTGATGATTCTAATATATTATACTGAACACCTGCTCTACCTAACTCCTTTTTAAATGCTTTCAAAGCTTTCTGAGGACATGCTACTACTAAATGTAAATCTTTATATTTTGCCATTAACCAAAAAGCTGCAGTCAAAGATGACATAGTTTTCCCAAGACC
>CAZIMA010000233.1:0-1245 GCA_964540195.1 uncultured Tissierella sp. | reverse complement strand
AATATATCCAAGACTGAAGTATCTGATCTAACTAGTGCAGAGATTGATATTACATATGAAATCAAAGATATAAGAACGGATGATATGGAGATGAAGAATTTCCTGTTTTCCCTTGGTTGTTTTGAGGGCGAGAGTATCACTGTTATTTCTGTATTAGCTGACAACTACATTATCAATATCAAGGATGCACGTTATAGTATCGATATGGACCTGGCCAAAGCTATTATTATATAGGTTTGGATATTTGTTTTTTTTAATTTAAAAGTTAGCCCTGGCTAACAAAAATATAGGGGGAGTATATAATGAGGATTGCACTTGCTGGAAATCCAAACAGTGGTAAGACCACTTTATTTAATGCAATTACAGGAGAGATTGAGCACGTAGGGAATTGGCCAGGCGTTACAGTAGCAAAAAAAGAAGGTAATGTTAAAGCTGAACTAATTAAGTCCAATGGTCACATTAGGGCAATAGACCTACCAGGAGCATATTCAATAGCAGCCTTTACTTCAGAGGAAAGTATAACTAGCGATTTTATTAAAAATGCTGAGGCGGACGTTATTATTAATATAGTGGATGCTACAAATCTAAACAGAAGCCTAATGTTTACTAGTCAGCTTCTTGAATTTGGGATTCCTGTAGTAGTAGCACTTAATAAGGTTGACCTTTTGAGTAAGAGGGGTATTGAAATTGATGAAAAGAAGCTTGCAGAAAAATTGGGCTGCAATGTGGTAAAGACTTCATCTATTAAGGGAGAAGGATTGCTAAACCTTTTAGAAAAGGCAGTAGAAGTAAAAGGCAACACTCAGAAGGCACCATTTAATCTAGGTAAGTTAGCTCCAAGTAATAATGCAGACTTTGAAAAAGTAGAACGTGAAAGATTTTCAAGAGTAGATAAGATAGTTAAAGAGGTTGAATCAAGAAGAGTTGAAAGTAAGAATCAGACTAAACACGACACAATAGACCGTATTGTTGCCCATAAGCTATGGGGGATTCCGATATTTGCTGCAGTTATTTACATAGTGTTTTCAATATCGCAGACCTACCTTGGGCCTTTTCTTGCAGATTATTTTGTTGGACTAATCGATAATCTTTATGGATTTTCTGATGTATTAATGGGAGATTCAGTTACACCAATCCTTAAAACCTTATTACTGGATGGGATCATAGGTGGTGTGGGTGCAGTAGTTGGCTTCTTACCTCTGATTATGGTATTGTTTTTCCTACTTGCACTACTTGAAGACAGTG
>CAZIMA010000232.1:0-1658 GCA_964540195.1 uncultured Tissierella sp. | reverse complement strand
GTAATTCATAAGAATCTCACATCACAAGAAGCCCTGGGGGAAATAGAAATATTACTGAATACTGTTTTTAAGCAGGGTATATTCTATTCTCTTGATGGAGATTATCAAATTTTTATTAGCAAGAAGGGGAAGGCTTCACTATTAAAGAAGAAGCCAAGCAAAAAGAGTGTAGATATATCTCATAATAGGATTAAGAAATATATCCTTCGGGATGGAGAGCCCATCGACTTTCTTATAAGGTTGGGAGTTATGAATAATCAAGGAAAAGTAGTATCCAAGAAATATGATAAGTTCAGGCAAATCAATAGGTTTCTTGAAATGGTTCAAGATGTTATACCAAGTTTAAATAAGGAAAAAACCATTAATATCGTAGATTTTGGTTGTGGTAAGAGTTATCTGACCTTTGCTCTTTATCATTATTTAGTAAATGTATTGGGAATGGATATAAATGTTATTGGCTTAGATTTGAAGATGGATGTTATTAACTTTTGTAATGCGGTTTCAGAGGATTTAGATTACAAAGGGTTGAAATTCTTACATGGTGATATAAAGGATTATGAGACCTTCAATGATATAGATATGGTCGTGACTCTACATGCCTGTGATAATGCAACAGATGCAGCATTGGTAAAGGCCATTAATTGGAATTCTGAGATTATTCTATCTGTACCATGCTGTCAGCATGAATTTTATGATAAAATAAAGAGCCCGGTTCTAGAGCCTATGCTAAAGCATGGTATAGTTAGAGAAAAACTAAGTTCCCTAGTGACCGATAGCCTAAGGGCTAATGTCCTTGAAGTTTTAGGCTACCAAGTTCAATTATTGGAGTTTATTGATATGGAACATACACCAAAGAATATTTTAATTAGGGCTATAAAGACCCATAAGAATTTTAACAAGGAAGCTCTAAGAGCTTATAAGAGTTTTAAAGAGTTTTGGAATTTAGGCCAGATCTATATAGAAAGGGAACTTGGGTCTAGATTAACAGGAGAAGAAGATGAGGCTTAAGAGGGAATTTTATGAAAGAAATACTATTTTAGTAGCCAGGGATTTATTAGGAAAAGAACTAGTCCATAAGGATGATAAGGGGCTTTATAGGTCTAAAATAGTAGAGACCGAGGCCTATATCAATGCTAAAGATGAAGGGGCTCATTTTAATAAAGGGTTGACGGATAGAACTAGAATTATAGATGAAGTCGGAGGCCATATCTATATATATAATATCTATGGGATGTATCAACTTTTTAATATTGTCACAGAAAAGAGGGGAGTTCATGGTGCTGTGCTTATTAGGGCCCTTGAGCCAATATATGGGATAGAAAATATGTATGAAAATAGGTATAAGAAGGCCATGGAAAAACCTACTACTAGGGAGTTGATCAATCTTACAAGTGGCCCTGCAAAGTTAGTAATGGCTATGAATTTATCTAAAGAGAAACATTATGGTGCTGATTTAGTAACTGATTCTAGGATATGGGTAGAAGAAGGAATAGATGTGGCTAAGGAGGACATAATCCGTAGTAAGAGGATTAATATAGATTATGCAGTTAATGGACGTGACTATCTACTACGTTTTTATATTAGAAATAATAAATTTGTATCAAAATAACTAAGAAAATCAAAAAAGGAGAGTGTAATGAATTTTAAGTATTATCAAG
>CAZIMA010000231.1:0-1669 GCA_964540195.1 uncultured Tissierella sp. | reverse complement strand
AGCATCTAAAGCCTTTTGATATTCTTCCAATAGAGGCTCGATATCCGAAGAAGTTTCCATTTCAGTACATATCTCATTTATTTCGTTTTGAAGCTTGATAAAATCTTCCCCAATATATTCAAAAACAGTAACCTTATTTGCCTTGTCTATTTGAGAAAACTGGCTCACATACCCAATCTTACAAGTAGGCTCTATCTCTAAGCTGCCATCAAACATATAGTTATCTGGATTCATGATTATGTCTATTAAGGTGCTTTTACCAATGCCACTTGGGCCTATAAAAGCACAGTGCTGTCCTTCTAATAATTCAAATGATACCTTATTATAAAGGTCTTTTTGTGGAAACGAGTAGGACAAATTTTCAACTTTTAACATATTATAACCTCTCTCTAAACTCTTCTTCAGTATAACTTTCCCAATAATAGTTACGGATATGTAGTAACTAAATTCTTTACTGACGTAGCATAACATTTTTCAGGATTAATATCAATCCTTGGTTTCCAAAAGAATGATTTTTTAGATAAAGGAATAAACTGTTGCATATTAGGACAAATTAGTATATAATTTGTCTAATTGAATAAATGAAGATAGAGGTGGTCCTAACATGAGTAGGTAAGATGAGGTATGAGAGATACTGTTGATTCTTATTAAAAGGGGAAGGGCCCGAAGGGTGGATAATTCTCTTAAGTCCATACCTGGTTACAGAACTAATACTTCTGCAACTGTCACCAATTTGGTGGAGAGCTATCGTTTTGTACATATTTTGTCATATATTTTTTTGAACAAGACGGTAGTGTTTTCTATCGTCTTGTTTTTTTTTAGAATATTTTATTGGAGGCTAGTAATGAAAAAAGTAATTATAGTAGGTGGAGGCTGGGCAGGTTGTGCTGCAGCAGTTAGTGCAAGAAAAGCAGGTGCAGAAGTAACTTTATTAGAAAGGATGGATATGCTTCTTGGCACCGGACTTGTTGGTGGTATAATGAGAAACAACGGCAGATACACTGCTACGGAAGAGATCATAGCTATGGGATCTGGTGACCTTTTTGAGATTTGTGATAAGAATTCAAGACATTTAAATATTGAATTTCCGGGCCATAAACATGCAAATCTTTATGATGTAGGAAGGACTCCGGGTGCAGTAATGAGACATTTAGAAGATATGGGTGTGAAAATAGTATTTAATGCCCGTATTAGTAAAATAACAATGGAAGACCATAAGATTCTAAGTGTTCAGGATTCTGAGGACAATACATATAAAGGCGATGTGTTTATAGATGCAACGGGAACGGCTGGACCTATTAAAAACTGCACCAAGTATGGTAATGGATGTGCTATGTGTATTTTAAGATGCCCAAGCTTCGGTGGTAGAGTAAGCTTAGCAGGTCTTGCAGGGGTAGAAGAATTTATGGGGTCTAAAGCTGATGGGTCAATAGGTGCTATGAGCGGGTCTTGTAAGCTATATAAAGAATCCCTAGGGGAAGATATACAAAAGGAGTTAAACGAAAATGGGGTTGCAATTGTTCCCCTACCTAGAGACCTGGTTGAGGACCATTTGGATGCTAAGGCATGTCAACAATATGCCCTTCCGCAATTTAGGGATAATATAATACTATTGGATACAGGCCATGCTAAGCTAATGACACCATATTACAATCTGGAAACCTTAAGA
>CAZIMA010000230.1:0-1669 GCA_964540195.1 uncultured Tissierella sp. | reverse complement strand
AATTCACCACCCACTTATAGAAGTTGGGTGTCCTCTTTTTAATTGATTGATAGATGTTTCAGTGGACTATGCTGATGATAAGGATAACACTGAAGAAATAGAAGAATTGAGAAGATTTCTAGGGTAAAAGCAAATAGCCTGTCTTAGTAAGTGAACCGACCCCAAAGAGTTAGACCAAAAATCTAGCAATTGGAGGTCGGTTCAGTGTATCTAAGCTAAACTTTATTCTATGGAAGAAGTCTTTTGATAAGCGATTCTTTCGCTTCCATCCTCAACATATATTATTCCACACTTTTTATAGCCCTTCTTTTCTAAGAGTTTTTGCATAGGTATATTGTCCCTATGGGTATCAATTCTTAAATTTGCTAATCTCTCATAACACCAATCCATACAAAAGGACCCTACTCCTTTAGTTCCTCTTGCTGAGGCAATTCTATGTATAACACCATAGGGCTTGTCATTTAGCCACCCACCTTCAAATATTTCCTTATAAGTAGGCTCATCACCAATTTCATAATAAAAGGTACCTACAATAAAATTATTTTCAAGACATACATAGCTATTTCCCTTTTGAATATCATCTAAAAGCATGGATTTTTTAGGATAGCCTTCAATCCATTGATTATGATTTCCAGACTCTTTCATAAATTCCCTTGCATATTCATAGATTTCCATCATTCTATCAAGATCATCAAGTGTACTTTTTCTAATTATCATATTGGCCATATTGATACACCCTTTCATTTAACCTTTATTGTTCATTTTATCAAACTTTGGATTCCTGTACAATCCTAAATCAAGCCCTATATAACGAGGACGGCCCTTTTGTTTTGTGAAACAAAAAGAGCCGTCCAAAGATTTTTTAACTACTATATAAAAGGTTCGACATGGGCAATTAATTGTAGGTTTTTATCAAATTTTTCCTTTAAAAGGTCTTCTATATCATGGACCAATGCATGTGATTCTTCAATATTTACATTTGGGTCAATTAATAAGTGTAGGTCTATATATATTTTTTTTAGGTTGCTTCTGCTCTTAATCTTATGAACATCCTTAACATCTTCAAAACTCATTACAACACCTCTTATATCTTCTGAATCGATAGCTTCACCATCCAGAAGAACATAAGAATTTTCTTTGAAGATTTCATAGCCTGCATGAAGTATAAAACCGGCAACTACTAGGGAAGCAATAGGGTCTATTATGATTGGAAGACCCAACTTTATCCCTGTAAGCGTCCCTAAAACTCCTAAAGATATATAGATATCACTTCTTGTATGCATTGAGTCTGAAATAAGTATCTGACTATTGAGTTCTTTTCCTTTTCTATACTCCCCTACAGAAACAAAAATATTGACTATTAAGGTGAAAATCAGGACTAAAAAGCTTACTATAGTTATTTCAGGGATTACCGGGTCTCTAAATCTTTCAAAGGCACCTAGAATTACCTTACCACCGGCAAAAAATAACATTATGGATATAAATAATCCTGCTAATGTTTCATATTTGCTATGTCCATATGGGTGTTCCTTATCCTCAGGTTTAGAAGCAAAATAAATACCTATCAAGCCAACGATATTGGATGACCCATCTGATAAAGAATGAAACCCATCCGCAGTCATACTGGCACTTTTACTTATTGTACCTATAATTATTTTCAATCCGGCTA
>CAZIMA010000229.1:0-1680 GCA_964540195.1 uncultured Tissierella sp. | reverse complement strand
TTGGTAATAATACTACAATAAATGGGAATATAGCTACTAATAGTTTAAAGATTAATTTTGGTAGTAAGGATATCAACGGGAATATTACCATAGGAGCAGGTGCAACACCTTCTGACATTGAAGCAGCTAAAAGTGGAATTGCCCCTGGTTACCTAGTAGATTCACTTTCAGTCCCTATGATACTTCCTGATATTGATCCCTTGGATTTTCCAGTAGCGTTACCAAACAACTCAAAGGAGATAGATACTAAAGACTATGCCTCAGTTATGTCTGATGGAAAGCTACGAGCTACCATTAATGCTATTGATTTGAGTAATGGGTCGGATAATTTTGTAGTAAAAGGTGGAGGACAGGTACATTTATACGTAACAGGGAAAATCGCTGCATCAGGAAATAGTACTATTAGTGCTGAAGCAGGTACTGACTTGTTTATATATTCAAATAGCACAGATGTAATTGAGTTTAAGGGAACTCCTACTGAATCTAATATTACGATTTATGCACCTGATGCTACTATAATTATGTCAGGTGGAGGTAGTAACGAAAATATAAAAGGTTCTTTTATTTGCAAGAAATTTGAGGAACCAAGCAGTAATGTAGTCATATCTCAAGGATCAGGTAATATGGAAGATTTAAATTTACAAGGTGTGGCAGGATACAGTAGATCAGTATGGAGCGACTAGAATGAGGTGTGTTAAATGATCAATAAGAGAAGAAAAGGTATGACATTAATAGAGGTTTTGGTAGCTATGGCAATTATTGGGATAGTTGCTATTAGCATGTTATCTCTTTTTTCTACGGGATTTTCATTCATAGTTAGGGCAGGAGAAAAGTCTGAGACATCATTTGGAACTCATAAGCAAATTGAGGTTGCTCTGAATTCAAAAGATGTGGATGTTTCACCTTCAAATCTTGTATTGACCTTCAGTTCAGATAATTCGACTATTGAGTCCAAAGGCAATATAGAGGTGTTTAGTTTGGAAATTGGAAAAACTAGTACAAGTATAACAGTCTTCCAACCTAGGTATTAATGGAGAGTGGTGAATATTATAATGAATATACAAAGAACAAGAAAAGGCTTAACTTTAGTAGAGATAATAATAACTCTTGGAATATTTAGTTTGGTTACTTCTACTATTTATTCTTTAAATCTTTTTGGAATCAGAACCTTTGCATCTTCGAATGAAAGGGCTGAAAATCAATTTGAAGTTAGAATGCCAACAGATTTTATTGCAAAAAAATTAAGATTCGCAAATACTATAAAGATTCTTGATGATATACCATCAACTCCTACTGATGGAGCACACCAAATATATTTGGATAAAGGTGAGTTGGTATACAAGGAGTATGGTTTGCCTGCTAAAATTATCGGAACATCTAATGTTGGAGATTATACCTTTGTAATAGAAAAAACCCTTAACACTGGTAATGTGGTGAGCTTTAAAATAGGAAAAAGCGGAACAGATAAATACGACTTAAGTACTGATGTAGTTGTTTTAAACCTTAATGAAATTGGAATAACTGGTGACACTACAGGCGAGTACATTGAATTCTTCACCAACATAGCTGATTCAGTAACTCCAGTTTCTATAGTGGACTTAGTGGATCCTCCCACGATGATAGTTAATCTTAATACAAGTATTAAAAATATAACGATAACAGGAACAAAATATTTGAAAG
>CAZIMA010000228.1:0-1696 GCA_964540195.1 uncultured Tissierella sp. | reverse complement strand
CACCCTATATACTTATAATGCCCATAGTATTATTGGGTGTTCTTTTTATATTTGGGCTTGTAAATGGAATAGTCCAAAGCTTTGGATATATTCCAGCCTTTGATTTAAACAACTTTACCTTAGATTATTATATTGGAATACTTAATGACCCTAACTTTCTAGAATCCTTAAAGGTATCTTTGAGGATATCCATTATATCATCAATATTAGCAATTGTTTTAGGCACCATACTTACAAGTGCCTTGATCTACACCGGACATACGGAAGGCAAAGTGCTGCAAATAATCAAGCTTGCCATCCTTATACCCCACACTATAGTAGCCTTATTTTCCATAAGCCTTCTTTCACAAAACGGCTTGGTGGCTAGATTGCTTTATAACTTAGGCTTAATAAATGCACAAGGGGACTTCCCCCTATTCTTGTATGCAGAAAATAGCTTTGGAATTATTATAGGATACCTGTGGAAGGAAATCCCCTTTGTTGCATACTTTTCCTTGGCTTTAATGAACTCTATAAATAAGACTTTAGGAGAAGCTTCAGAGAACTTAGGTGCATCTAGATTGAAATCCTTCTTCTATATTACCTTGCCTCTAAGTATGCCCGCCATAAGTAAAGCCTTCTTAATTATTTTAACATTTTCCTTTGGAGCTTATGATCTACCCTTTTTATTGGGGGCAACCATGCCAAAAGCTTTACCGGTTCAAGCTCATATTGAATATATGCATCCTGATTTACGTCATAGACCTTATGCTATGGCCATGAATGGATTAATCTTAGGAGTAACTTGGGCAATGGCGGGAATATATTATTTTATTAAAAAGAAGAAACGAATTAAAGGTGATATCCATGAAAGATACTAGTTCAAATAAATTATTGAGGTTTTTCCTATATCTTGTTGTATTTACAATAATTAGCCCCTTGCTAATCCTTGTCCTCTGGACCTTTGCAAGCAGGTGGCCTTGGCCCAGTCTATTGCCAACATCCTTTTCTCTAAGGGCTCTGAAAGATGTATTTGCACCTTATGCAAAGGTATTGCCAACATTGGTCTCCAGCATCTTACTTTCAATAACTGTTGCTTTACTTTCAGCAATAGTTGGAACAATGACCGCACGTGCCTTGGTCTTTTACGATTTCTTTGGTAAAGGATTAATCAAGCTCTTAAGTATGGCTCCAAATCTAGTTCCCGGCACTGTATTTGCCATGGGTATTCACGTTGTATTTATTAGGATGTCCTTAGCAGATACCATACTTGGGGTAATAATAGTACACCTAATTTATACCCTCCCTTATTCCATAAATATTATGAGGGACTTAACTTCATCCATTGGAGAAAAGATGGAATTACAAGCCTATGTATTAGGGGCATCCCCTTTGAAATCATTTATATATATTAGCTTACCCCTTCTTTCTCCCGGAATAATGGCTAGTATGAACATGGCTTATATCACTTCCTTTAGCCAATACTTCCTTACCCTATTGATTGGTGGAGGAAAAGTAAGGACTTTAAGTACACTTATGGTGCCATTTATTGCAAAGGGAGACCGTACCATAGGGTCTGCCTATGCCTTAATATTTGTATTTTCTACACTTACTGTTTTTATAATTATGGATAAACTCATTAAGAGCTTGTCATTTCAAAATAAGGAGAAGAATTTATAATGGAATTAGAATTAAAGAATATATCTGTGGTCTTATC
>CAZIMA010000227.1:0-1708 GCA_964540195.1 uncultured Tissierella sp. | reverse complement strand
GAATTCTTGTCTAAATTAGCGTTAAAGTAAAAGAAGACCATGGACCAGAGGCACTAATTAGTCATATGGGTCGTGGTGGTTTTGAACAATCTACAACGGACTTTTTTGGGGTTTCAGACCCCCAAAATCATGATATACCAGGATTTTTCCAACCCTTAGGTTCTCCTAATGCATCGGGCGTAGGATCAATATGTTATAACTCTTTTGGAGTCTTTGCTCCATTGACGACCTTCGGTTTATTTGGTAGAAGTATTTTACCAGATATTGCAAATGCAAATAGGATTGTGGTATGGGGAGCTAACCCAATTACTAAATCACCACAGTTCCAATTTCATGCTATTCAAGCTGCAGCTCGTAGAGGTGCAAAAATAACAGCCATAGATCATTTTAAAACGGATATATGTAAAAGAGCTGAAGAATATCATCTAGTTCGGTCAGGCACAGATGGTGCATTAGCCTTAGCAATTTTAAAGATTATTATAGAAGAAAGTCTATATAGTAAAGAATTTGTAGATAAATGGACTGTAGGATTTGATGAACTTAAATCATATGTGGATTCTAAAACCCTTGAAGAATGGGCAGCTATTCCTGGGTTAGAGCCGGAAACGATACGTCACCTAGCCCATCAGATAGCAGATGAAGAAAAGACTACATTAGTGATGTATACAGGATTAGAATACTCTAATTCAGGAGTTCAAACCATAAGAGCTGTATATACCATTTGGGCATTGTTAGGAAAGATAGATGTACCCGGTGGATTACTACTAAATCCGGGAGCAAGACCGAAAAGAATAAAAAAGATAGATTGCAAAAAACCTGATAAAGCTCCTATTGGTGCTTATGAATATCCTTTATTTCATAAATTCCTAGGTACTGCTCAATTCATGATGTTTCCTCAAGCTGTTTTGGAAGAGAAGCCTTATCCGATTGAATCTTGGCTCATCTATCCTAACAAGTTATCCAAATACTAATAAGTTTGCTGAAGCCCTATCTAAATTAGATTTTTTTGTAGTTATTGATAGATTCTTTACAGAAGATTGTAAATATGCAGATATTATTTTACCAGCTACTACTTATTTCGAATCTGAGTCCTATGTTTTCCATGGACAAAATGTTAAAAAGAGAGACCGTATCATAGAACCAGTTGGTGAGGCTCGTATGGATATTTTTATTATTCATGATATCGCAGAAAGACTTGGCTATGGAGAAATCTACCCTAAGGATGAATTTGAACTCCTAGAAAGAGGTTTAGGAAGTAAAGACCTAGCCGAGCAATTAAATAGAGACGGTTTTATTGAGCCTGCTCCACCTGAAAGAACATTTAAAAAGTATGAAACAGGTAAAATACGTAAAGATGGTAAAGAAGGATTCCCTACACCCTCAGGAAAATTTGAAATTAAGTCATCTATACTTGAGGAATTTGGATATCCAGGGTTGCCAGAATATATGGAACCTATAGAGAGTCCTGTAAGCCAACCGGAGTTGGCAGAAGATTATCCTTTAGTTCTAAATACTGGAACACGTATAATGACCACCTTCCGTTCACAGTATTTAAATATAGAAGGATTATTAAAAATACAACCAGATCCATTAGTAACAATCAATACAGAGGATGCTAGGATTCGGGGTATTGAAGATGGGGATAGGGTATTTGTTAAAACTAAAAGAGACCAAATTAAATTTACCGCTAAGGTTACTGATGAAATAC
>CAZIMA010000226.1:0-1722 GCA_964540195.1 uncultured Tissierella sp. | reverse complement strand
TAGCACTTATTGTTTCACTTACTTTAACTGCTTGTTCATCTGATCAAGACAAGTTTAAAATTGGTTATGTACCAGTAGCAGGAAATGTCCTTTATTATATTGCTGATGATTTAGGATATTTTGCAGAAGAAGGTATGGATGTAAAAATGAAGTCATTTAAAAATGACCAAAAGGGCTTAGAGGCATTGATGGCTGATAAAATCCAAACAGGATCATTTGCGACTTCTGATGAATTATCATTAATTGATAGTGGTGCAGACTTGACAATACATGGTGGGGCCATAGCTCAAGCTAGTGGGATTGTTACATTGGCTGATAGAGCTGATGAATTCAAGAGCTTTAATGATTACATAGGAAAAAAAATAGGTTTAGTAAAAGGATCTTCAGAAGATGTATTGTTTAGATTAGGAATGACTGAAGCAGGTCTTGATGTAGACAAGGATGTAACTATTGTAGAATTAGATTCTCAGGATTCCTTAATAAAGGCTATTAAAAAAGGTGAAGTTGATGCAGCCAGTCTTAATATGGCAAACATAAAGGCTTCAGATTTTAAAGGATTAAAATCACCAATGAATTACAATGAAGTTAGAGAGCTACTAGCTAGTATTAGTCAGATTTCAAAGACTGCAGCTTTAGAGGGAAATAAAGACTTATATAATAAGCTTAATAGGGCTTTGATTAAGGCATATAAGGTTTATTTACAAGATCACGATAAAACAATTGAAGTTATGAAAAAATATGTAAAAGCTGACAATGATACACTTATGGCACAAGCATATGATGAAAATATTCTAATTAACCCAAATCCAAATAAGAATTATATTTATAACTTCATAAAAGACATGGGTCAGTTTGGGTATGTAGAATCAGATAGGGATCCGAATACAATTATTGACGAAGATATTTACATAGCTGCATTAGAAACCCTGGTAGAAGAAGATCCTGCTGAAGGTGTTTACATGCAATTAAAAAGCGAACTTGTAACCTGAAAGTAGTAAAAATTATGCTCTAGGTAGAGCATTTAAACTTATTTAAAAATTCAACATGAAGTATTGAGGGGGCAAGTAAGATTATGGAGATTAAAACAATTAGGGGCCTTAGAAATTTAAAGAGAAAGAAAGAATATTCAAGGCTTTCCCAAATAGAGCAAAGGGTGAGAAAATCCTTAATTAACTATGTTGTGAACAATTCAATTCCCTTCAATATAAATTTAGATTCCCTTGATTTATTGGATATTGACAAGATTTCAGAATCAAGTCTTAAGGAAATTATTAGGGGACTGGTAGCCAAAAAGATACTTAGCATGGATGGAGAGGGAGATATTAATTTTCTCTATCCTGTTTCGGCTCTTCCAACCCATCATAGGGTTAGCTTAGGAGATGGCCGAAGCTTCTATTCCATGTGTGGGATAGATGCCTTGGGCTCTACAATGACATTTAATCAAGATGTACATATAGAATCAGTCTGCAGCCACTGTGGAGAAAAGATAGTCATAGAGGTAAAGGATAGGAAGCTCGACTATTTATCATCCCAGGAAATACATGTGATACATATGGAAGCAGCCGAGAACGAAGACTGGGCAGTGAACTGCTGAAACTTCATGAACTACTTCTGTACGAAGGAACATTGCAATACATGGCTAGAAGAAGAAGGCCTAAGTGACAAGGATATATACCCTGTAGACATAAGGACGGGCTTTATGATAGGAAAATATGCATTTAG
>CAZIMA010000225.1:0-1723 GCA_964540195.1 uncultured Tissierella sp. | reverse complement strand
GCAATGGAAAAGGTAACCAACAATGGCGTTATTACTGTTGAGGAATCCAAAACAATGGGAACCAGCCTTGAAGTTGTTGAAGGTATGCAGTTTGACAGAGGATATGTTTCAGCTTACATGGTAACCGACACTGAAAAGATGGTTGCAGAAGTTGAAAATCCATATATCCTTATTACGGATAAGAAGATTTCAAATATACAAGAAATTCTTCCGGTCCTTGAGCAAATAGTTCAAATGAGCAAGCCTCTAGTAATTATTGCTGAAGACATCGAAGGAGAAGCTATGGCTACTCTAGTAGTTAATAAATTAAGAGGAACCTTTAATTGTGTTGCTGTTAAGGCACCAGGATTTGGAGATAGAAGAAAAGAGATGTTACAAGATATTGCCATATTAACAGGTGGTACTGTAATCTCTGAAGAGTTAGGATATGAGTTGAAAGAAGCTACTATAGAAATGTTGGGACGTGCAGCCAAGGTTAATATTGACAAAGAAAACACTGTTATAGTAAATGGAGCCGGAGACCAAGAAGCTATCCAAAACAGAGTTAAGCAAATCAAAGCTCAAATAGAAAGCACTGAATCAGAATTCGATGCTGAAAAATTACAAGAAAGACTTGCTAAGCTTTCAGGTGGAGTAGCTGTAATTCAAGTTGGAGCTGCTACAGAAACTGAATTAAAAGAGAGAAAGTTAAGAATTGAAGATGCTTTAGCAGCTACTAGAGCAGCTGTTGAAGAAGGTATAGTGCCTGGCGGTGGAACGGTTCTTATAGATACAATCCCAGCAGTTGCTAAATTACTAGAAACTACTCATGGAGATGAAAAAACCGGAGTTAACATCATAGTTAGAGCATTAGAAGAACCAGTAAGACAAATAGCTGCTAATGCAGGTCTAGAAGGATCTGTAATAGTTGAAAAAGTTAAGGCAGCAGAAGTTGGAATTGGATTCAATGCTTTAAGTGAAGAATATGTAGATATGATTAAAGCAGGTATCGTTGACCCAACTAAGGTAACTCGTTCAGCACTTCAAAATGCATCAAGCGTTGCAGCTATGGTATTGACTACTGAAAGCGCAGTTGCAGATGTTGAGAAGGAAGACCCAATGGCAGCTATGGGCGGCATGGGTGGAATGGGCGGCATGGGCGGTATGATGTAATCTGCCCCTATATTAGGTGTAGTAATGTAAAAAAGGGTGTAAATCAATAAATTATTGATTTGCACCCTTTTCTTTATTTATTTACCCTGTTTCTTGGTTCTAGTCCCTTTAAAGCGTCTATAATGTTATTTGCTGCAATTTCAGCCATTCCACCCCTTGCTTCATAGGTGGCATTTCCTATATGGGGGGTCATTATAATATTATCCAGCTTTTCAAGTCCTTCAACTATCTTGGGCTCGAACTCGAAAACATCTAAGGCAGCCCCACGGATGGTTTTATTTTCCAATGCCTTTAATAGGGACTTTTCATCTACTACTGGTCCACGGGAAGCATTTATTAGATATGCACTAGGCTTCATCTTGTTTAAAGCCCCTTCATTGATTAGATGTTTAGCCGTGGGATTATAGCTTAAATTTAGTGATATAAAGTCAGAGCTTTCTATAAGCTCATCAAAGGATACATACTTTAATCCATATTCTTCTTCTAGTTCAGGTGATAATCTACTTCTGTTATGGTAGATAATGTTCATTTCAAAGGCTTTGGCTCTCTTGGCTACAGCTCGGCCTATATT
>CAZIMA010000224.1:0-1766 GCA_964540195.1 uncultured Tissierella sp. | reverse complement strand
GGCTCTTTTCAAGCAATGATACCTTCGCCCTAAAGGTTACAGGGGATAGTATGAACGGAATAGGCATAGATAAGGGGGACCTGGTAATAGTTCACAAACAAAACACAGCCCAAAATGGAGACATAGTAATAGCTGTAAACAACCAGGAAGCAACTATGAAAAAGCTTATGTTTATGGGTGATTCGGTGTTATTACTATCTGAGAATCCAAACTATGAGCCAATTCAGTTGAAGAGGGAAGATATTGTTGTAAATGGGAAGGTGATCGGGGTGTTGAAGGGGTAGGTAGGATGGTATGTAGTCTTTTACTATATTTCCTTCCTATAAATTTGGATGAATGAAAATTTCATCATGTATGAATTTAAATATGGGGGTCGGGCATAAGTGAAAATAGAAATAGGGGAATCATTACTTTTATCATGGTTACGACATATAAAAGAATGTCAGCTTGTTCAAACAAACTGGAAATCATCCAACAAATGGGAGTTGAGAAACAAGGAAAAGCTGGAGATGTTAATGGAAACTTCCCATGAGTTATTTAATGAAAAGTATAATTACAATATATATAAGGGAAATAGTAGCATCGATCAGCTAATACGGCAAGCAGAGATTGACGTATTAGGTGTTAACTTTGAGGAACATCAAAATACCATATATGCTGTTGATGTTGCATTTCATGAATTTGGTTTGAATTATGGGACAAAAGAACAAACGGTGACACGAGTAATAATGAAGTGCTTAAGAACTGCAATGTGTTTGTATGGATATTTTGAAACTAGTTCTGGAAGTATAGTTTTTGCATCTCCCAAAATTAATCCAGCCTTGGAGTTGGAACTGTTAAAATGCATTGATGATATTAACTTTATTCTTAATGGCTTAGAAATAAATTATAATATTAGGATTATTGCAAATGATGATTTTTCCGAGAAAATACTTGAACCTGTATTAAATGTTTTAGGTGAGGTGGCTGATACATCAGAATTATTTATACGGAGTCTACAGATGTATAATCTCTTTGCCAAGAAAAGAACAAGGCCAGTCAAACCTCAACAACCACTTAACAATGAAAAGGTATCTCGAAATTCGGATGTAATACAATCACAAGGTATTGATGGACTTGAAGAGATGAAAATTGGAGTAATTGTAAGAAGTGTCCTGAGAAAAGTACTAGAAGATGGCAAGGTATCTAAAGACGAAATAATAAAGATGCAAACTAAGGAGTATTCAAAAGAAACTTTTGATATACAATATCCTCTTCTCCAAAAAGCATCATTAACTAATTATGAGAGCCCAATAAGATACTATTCAACTTGTCTTAAGATTTATGGGGAGGAATATTTTCTTTGTTCTGAGTGGTATGAAGGGGCAGCAAATAATGATAGACCATATTTAATCAAATGGTTAGCATTACATAAGTAATACTATGAAAAACCTCAAGATAAGCAGTTAGTCTTGGTGAACAGGATTTAGAATATAAATGCTTAATACATTTAAGCATGAAAGAGCAGGTGGCCTGTATCCTTTTACAGTCAACAGTCTGCTCTTTTGTTATATGGAGTAACTAAATTATTTACACTGCCTAAAGCCATTAGATTGATACCATATCATATAGTAGTTACTTCATTAGATAATCCTCTTCATTATAATTGGGAGCATAGTCCGTATAGAGTACAACATCAAATCCATCAGTATCTAGTATAGCGTCAGCGACTTCTTCTCTTTTAAGTAGCCCATCTATGACTAAACCTTGAATGTATTCTTCAATTT
>CAZIMA010000223.1:0-1778 GCA_964540195.1 uncultured Tissierella sp. | reverse complement strand
GAAGATGAGCTAACAAATGAAGCAATTGCATTTATAGCTGCCCTTCCCGGTACCTTCCAAACCGGTCTCATTAAAGGTTCTAGTAGGGATCCTACAAAGTCAATTAGTCCATAATTAAGTAAGAATGGCATTGTTAAGGAGCCAACGACTATTATCCAAAATACTGCCACTGCTATAGCCGGTATTACTGTTCCTCCGGTAGCAGGTCCAACTATTATCTCCGGTAAATTAACTCCCATAGTTGCACTCAAAGCGTAGGATATTGCAAAAATTCCTCCAAGTAGATAAAGGACTGGATGAACTAGGGAGTCCTCTTTAAAGTACTCATATATTTTTCCGCTCTTAGCTATGTATTTTCCATAGAAACTTACAATTCCGGTTCCAAGAACTAAAAGACATACGCCCCATAAGCCAACATTACCTGCTAATCTCATTAAGGTCCCGTACATAATACCAAATACCATATCGGTTTTTCCGTTGAAGCTAACGGGTACAAAGAATATAAATATTGCAATAGCTGCCATTATAGCTGCTCTAATCAGACCTTTTGTATGATCAGCCTTGGATAATGAAAAGGAATCTATAACCGTTAGGTCATTTAGGTCTAGGTTCTTGTCTTTAATTTCAGAAACACTTAAAATATTAGACTTGTTATCAGAACTACCACCCTTGGTAACGTTTTTATCATATATACTATTATTCATCATTTTTATCCACCTTTCTTTATGCAGTGTGCACCAAATATTGGTGCACACTGTATTAAAAACAGCTTCTATTCTTGGCTATTCCTTCTTTGAAGTGCCAAGACTGATAAGAATTCAAATACTACATTTGCTGCAAGTAAAGATGTGATTTCTCCCATATCATAAGGAGGGGCAACCTCAACAATGTCCATACCTACGAAGTTGATTTCCTTTAAGGAACGAATAATTGTTAAGCCTTCTAGAGATGTGAAACCTGCTACTTCAGGTGTTCCTGTTGCCGGTGCAAATGCTGGGTCAAAGAAGTCGATATCAAATGTTAAGAAGGCTTTGTTGTCACCTACACGATTCTTAATCTCTTCAATAAGGGCTGGAATTCCCATTTCTCTAACTTCATGACTTGGAATAGTTCTAAGTCCTAAACTTGCTGCAAGTTTGAACTCACCTGCATCATAAAGTGAACCTCTCATACCGATTTGTATGGATTTATATGGGTCAATAAGTCCTTCTTCAATAGCTCTTCTAAAAGGAGTTCCATGGTTGTACTTTTCTCCAAATACTTCATCGTTGATATCAGCATGTGAATCAAAGTGAATCAAGCTTACAGGACCATGTTTTTTAGCTATTGCTCTTAATTCAGCTAGGGTAATGGAATGGTCTCCACCAAGGGCTATTGGAATAGCTCCGGCTTCTATTATATTAGAAGCGAATTCCTCTATAGCATCATATGTAGGATGAATATATCCAGGAATAACATTTACATCACCCATATCCGCACCCTTTAAGTAGTTAAGTATATTTATTTCTTGTATTGGGTTGTTGGTCTTCATCATTACGGAAATATTTCTAATGGATTGAGGACCGAAACGTGCTCCTACACGATAGGAACAAGCTGTATCAAATGGAACTCCATATATTGCAAAATCTAGACCTTCTGCACTCTTAACTCTTTCCATTCTCATAAAGTTACCTGTGTTGCAAAATCTAGGTGATGCAAAAGCTGTGGCTGGTTGTTGAATTGTTCTTTCAGTCATTTTAAATCCTCCTTAATATTTAAGATTCAAAGAATCTTGTTTT
>CAZIMA010000222.1:0-1789 GCA_964540195.1 uncultured Tissierella sp. | reverse complement strand
GTTGAAAGATTAGGGCGTGAGATATCGTGATTGTAAAAAGAGGAGATATTTTCTATGCTGATTTAAGTCCAGTTATTGGATCTGAACAGGGTGGAGTAAGACCGGTATTAGTGGTTCAAAACGATGTGGGGAATAAATATAGCCCTACAATAATTATTGCAGCTATAACATCTCAAATAAATAAGGCAAGACTACCTACCCATATCGAGATTAATGCTCCTGATTTTGGATTGCCTAAGGATTCAGTAGTTTTACTGGAGCAAATAAGAACCATAGATAAAAAAAGGCTTAGAGAAAAAATTGGTAGATTTGATGAGGATATGATGAGAAGCGTTGATGAAGCATTAAGGATAAGTATTGGTTTAAAATAAGATTCCTAAATACATATTAAAAAATAAGCATGAAAATGCTTATTTTTTGCTTAAACGATATAAAAGTATTAGACTTTCAAAAAAACATACTTAATCCTTCTTTACTAGGATTTTTTGTAGTATAATAACGAAGTGAACAGTGAATTAAAAATAAGGAGGCCATTATGAAGATAAAAAAATCAATAATTGCTTTTGGGGTTGCAGCAGTACTATTAGGTTCTACTGTGGTATTTTCTGAACCGGGATCAGAATCAGATCCTTTAGTTACTTTAAGCTATGTAAATAAAAACATTGAGCAGATAAAAGCATATGTAGATGAAAAATTACAATCAAAATCTAGTTCAAACTATGAACTAAAGATTGTAGAGCTTAATAAAGGACAATTTCTGATTGCTAAGGCTGGTACGGAGATAATACTAAGAGGTGGAAAGGCAACTGCTATAGTAAGTGACCTTGGTGGCCTTCAGGATATTACTGAGGGAGTAGATATTGGACAAGGAGCAGAAATACCTTCCTATCATTTGCTGCTAGTACCCAGAGATGATGGTAGAGGAGTTTATTGTACTTCAAATGCAATATTTATGGTCAGAGGGGATTATCAGATAAGATAAGGAGGTAACCCTAGTTGCAGGGGTGTGTAGAAACTGTAAACAGTTTCATCCATACTTAAATTAGTTTTAGAATATATAGGAGAGGAGGTACACATTGAAAGTACTTCATATAATAAGCGGAGGAGATACAGGGGGAGCAAAGACCCATATAATATCCTTGTTAAGGGGATTAAATGGATTAGTAGATGCTAGAGTAGTTTGTTTCATCCAGGATACCTTCTATGAGGATGCAAAAAAGGCTGGTATAAATATAGATGTATATAAGCAAAAGTCTAGATCTGATATGAGTGTAGTGGAAAGATTAGCAGATGATATAAAAAATGATGGATATGATATGGTCCATTGTCATGGAGCAAGAGCTAACTTTGTTGCTATGTTTTTAAAGAGAAGGATAAATAAACCTATGATTACTACCATACATAGCGATTATAAATTGGATTTTAAGGATAACTTCTATAAAAGGCTTGTATATACTAGCCTAAATACTTTAGCTTTAAAGGCTTTCAACTACTATATTGCAATATCTGACTCCTTTAAGGATATGCTCAAGAATAGAGGATTCAAAGAAGAATCTATATTCGTTGCATATAACGGTATAGATTTTGAAGGACTTCCTGAGGTGAAGACTAAGGAGGAGTTTTTATCCCAATATAATATAGACCATAAGGGGCGACCTATAGTAGGCATAGTTGCCAGATTGGATGCTGTAAAGGACCATGAAACCTTTATAAAAGCTGCTAATAGTGTAATTAAATCCAATAAGGATATAATATTTTTAATAGCAGGAGAAGGAAATGATGAAAAGAG
>CAZIMA010000221.1:0-1848 GCA_964540195.1 uncultured Tissierella sp. | reverse complement strand
TTGACTATGGCCTTTGCTTTCTCAAGAAAGCATAAACATGCAAACTTTAAATATTCTGAAGGAAATATATTGGTTGGATAAAGGAGATGTATATAAATGAAGTCATTTGCAGTTATAGGTGCAGGAAGATTTGGATCGTCCTTAGCTAGGACCTTATTTGAACTTGGACATGAAGTGATGGTCATGGACTCCGATGAAGAGAAAATTCAGAGCTTATCTGATAATGTAACCCATGCAGTAATAGTGGACGTAATGGATGAAGGGGCCTTGAGAGAACTTGGCCTAAGCAATTTTGACGTAGTAGTAATAGCTATAGGAAGTGATACGGAGGCTTCTGTTATGGCTACGATTATGGCAAAGGAGCTTGGTGCTAAGAAGGTTATTTCCAAGGCAACTTCAGATTTCCAAGGAAAGGTTTTGGCTAAGGTTGGGGCAGATAGGGTAATATTCCCTGAGAGAGACATGGGGGTTAGGGTGGCCCATAATTTGGTTTCTACAAATGTTCTTGAATTTATTGAACTATCTCCTGATTACGGAATTATTGAAATCATGGCCCTGACTACATGGGTAGGCCATTCCTTATCAGAGCTTGATTTGCCATCTAAGTATAAAATCAATATAATAGCCATCAAAAGGGGCGAAGAAATCCATATTGCTCCTTCCAGCCGTTTTGTTATACAAAATGGAGATGCTCTGGTAATAGTTGCAAGTACTACTGCTATAAACAAGCTAGAGGAAAAAGCAGGTAACTAATATGGTGGATATAAGTTCTTCGAAGAATCCATTGGTAAAGGAGATAAAAAGTCTTCTAAAGAAGAAAGCAAGGTGGGAAAAAAAGCTTTTTATCTTAGAAGGTATTAAACTTATTGAGGAAGCCTTAGAAAATGATGTTCAAATTAAGACTATTCTTTATACGGATAAACTTCTATCCTATAAGGACGGAATAAATCTCTTGGAAAAGTTGACAGCTTTTAAGAGTTGCTATAGAGTTTCTGAGAGCCTATTTAATGAAATCACCAATATGGAGAATTCACAAGGCATAATAGGAGTAGCACATTTTCGGATTAAGAGCCTAGACATAAGTAAGGGAAATAAATTTTTCTTGTTTTTAGATGGGATCCAAGACCCGGGTAATATGGGAACTATTATAAGGAGTGCGGATGCATTCAACATAGATGGAATTTTAATTGGAGAGGGCTCAGTTGATACTTACAACCCTAAGGTTGTAAGATCAACTATGGGGTCCATTTTTAGAGTCCCCCTATATTTTATAAATGATAATATGGATACTTTAAGAACTCTAAAAGACAAGGGATTTAGAATTTATGCTACAAGCCTAGAGGGTAGTGTAGCAAATTATGATATCGAATATAAAGATGATTTTATTATAGTTATCGGAAGTGAATCCCAAGGGGTGAGTAAAGATATACTGGGTATATCCCATAGTCTAATCAAGATTCCTATGCCGGGAAATGCGGAATCCCTAAATGCAGGTGTAGCAGCGTCAATTATCATGTATGAAGGCATGAAGCAGAGGGGAAAAATCTTGAGTTTTGATACTATGAATGCTATAATTGATTAAGATTTATGACCTAACCCAATTTGCAGTGTTTTTGCAAATTGCTGGTAGGTCTGCTTTTAGAATGAAAGGAGTCATAAGATGAGGGAGAAGCTTCAAGAATTAAGAGAGCTTGCTATAAATAGTATAAATAAGGTGAAAGACCTTGCCGAGCTTGAGAGTTTGAGAGTTCAGTATCTCGGTAAGAAAGGTGAGTTAACAAGTGTACTTAAAGGTATGGGAAAACTATCTGCTGAAGAAAGACCTGTTATAGGACAGGTTGCCAATGA
>CAZIMA010000220.1:0-1859 GCA_964540195.1 uncultured Tissierella sp. | reverse complement strand
CGTAGAAGGGCGCCTAAGGCGTCTTTTTTCGTTCAAGGATTGCCTTTAAATTGTGACTTGAGAACTATTTATTACCCTTAGTCATATTTTCCAATAAAATCGGAATAATAACGATGTGAATATGTTTAAGGAGTGATTCGATGACCACAAGACTTTTTATTATTGCCATAACACCTGCAATAATAGGTTTGGGAGCCATATATCTAAGTGATAGAAATGATAGAGAGCCATTAAAACTTCTAATACTCACCTTTTTATTGGGAGCCTTATCAGTTATACCTTCAATATTTGTAGAGGAAATATTAGTTAGAATAAATGTATTTTCAGGGGTGGCCGGTGCACTTTATAATGCCTTTATAGTAGCTGGATTTACAGAGGAGTATTTCAAAAGATTTATGGTCCTAAAAGTACCCTATAAGACCTCCTATTTTAATGAAAAACTAGATGGAATAGTCTATGGGGTTTTTTCGGCTCTAGGATTTGCAACTGTTGAGAACATTATCTACGTAGTATTTACCTATACAAATAATCCCTTTATTGGACTATATAGGGGGGTATTTTCTGTACCTGCACATGCTATATTCGGTGTAACTATGGGATATTATCTTTCTCTTTCCAGGTTTGATATTGATAAGAATAGAAAGAAGAAAAATATGAGGATGTCCTTAATAGCTCCGGTCTTACTTCACGGAGTATTCGATTTCATATTAATGGCTAATATTCCTGAGCTTACAATGCTATTCGTACCCTATGTAATATTTTTATGGTGGCTTAATGAAAGAAGACTTTCAGCCTTTCTATACGATTCCAGAAGCAGGATAACAAAAAGACCAAAAGAATAGAATATACAAAAAAGCCTCCTAAAGGGGGTTTTTTTGTTGCAAATAAATTTTGAAAATTCAAAAAATTAGCTATTGAAGTTATTTTATACATTTAAGGTCTGATTTGTTATATAATTAAGGTGAGTATAGCATTTTGCATATCAAATGTTTAAAATAAAATTAACTTAGAATGGTGTGAGATTATGCAACAGTTTATAAATATTTTTTCCAATATCAGAATGAGAGATGTAATGGATGTACTTATCGTTGCAGTTGTTATATATAAGCTTTATAAACTACTTAGGGAGACAAGAGCTGAACAGCTTGCCAAGGGAATCATAATTCTTCTTGTACTTACCAAGGTAAGTGAAGCCATGGAACTATATACCATAAATTGGATACTTAATAACGCTATGACAGTAGGGACCCTAGCCTTACTTATAGTATTCCAACCAGAATTAAGGCGGGGCTTAGAGTACATTGGAAGGTCCAGACTCCTTACTAAATCTTTTGTAGAAATAAGAGGGGAAAGTTTATCCAATGTAGTGGATGAAATTGTAGAGGCTGTAGCTTCTCTTTCTAGGCAAAAGATTGGTGCCTTAATAGTAATGGAAAGACAAACAGGACTAAATGAAGTTGTAGAAACGGGAACTAGAATAGATGGATTAGTTTCCAGTGATTTGCTTATAAATATTTTCATACCTAATACCCCCCTTCATGATGGAGCTGTAATTATTAAGGATGATATGATTAAGGCAGCGGCTTGTTTTCTGCCTTTAACAGATAATTCAGGCCTAAGCAAGGAGTTGGGTACTAGGCATAGGGCGGCTCTTGGAATATCTGAAAGATCTGATGGACTTGCTATAATAGTGTCTGAAGAGACGGGGGCCATATCCATAGCTGAAAATGGGTCTATTTCAAGATACCTTGATTCTAAGACCCTTCGCCAGATATTGATAGATATGTATAAGCCAAAGTTAAGCAACCCAACATTCTTTACGAGATGGAGGCAAAAAGATGAGCAAGAAGAAGAGTGAT
>CAZIMA010000219.1:0-1865 GCA_964540195.1 uncultured Tissierella sp. | reverse complement strand
CTTTTATCAATACCCCTTATTACGCCTATAATAAGTATGGTGGCCAAGGATATCTCGCTTAAAGCTTGCATAAGAACTACCCCATGCCATCCATAAGGATTTATGGTTAGCTTCAATATTTTATGTGTAATAAACCCTCTACGCCCAAATAAGTTTATATAAGCTAAGGATGATACAAAGGGTGGGGAAATCATAGTTAAAAACAAGATTGGTATTATAAACTTCTTTAACTTATTAGAAGAGTACCTTTCATATAAGGCTATACTTAAGGAAAAAATCAAGGTGATTATTGTAGTTAAAGAAGATACCTTAAGACTATCTATTATTAGTTTGCTGTTTTGTTGAAAAAGATTATAGTACTCACTAAAGGAAACCTTTCCATCTAAGATAATACTCTTGCTAATAACAGCTATTATTGGCCAAAGAATAAAGACAATAATACTCATAATGATTGATACCATCAACAAATTATCTATTAAATTAAATATAGGGGTATCTATTTTCATAGATACCCTCCCATTTTTTATATTTGACTTCTTATTTTGCAATTGTCTCAGCCCATCTATTTAAGATTCCTTCTCTTTGCTCACCAAATACTAATATATCAATATCCATTAACTTAGTCATATCCAAATCTTTTATTTCTTTTGGTATAGCAACTTCTTCTCTAACCATTGCTCTTGGATCAGCATCTCTTATTATCTCTTGTCCTTCAACGGATAAAGCCCAATCCACAAAAGCCTTTGCTCCATCTAGGTTTTCTGAATTCTTAAATATAGCAAGACCTGCCGGTACCCATGGTATGCCATCTTCTGGATATATTGCTGTAACAGGTGCTGTTTCTTCAAGTGCAAAGAATTCTCCACTCATAGGAATAATTCCAACTGCTACTTCACCAGCTGCAACTTTCTTTGGAGGTTCTCCCCCTCTTTGTGCAAAGAAAGGCACATTAGCAGCTAAAGCCTCTAAGTATTTCCAACCTTCTTCTTCACCATATACTTGTAACAAGTTGTTTACAATAGCATAGTTTGTTCCTGATATTGAAGGATCTGCCATTAGTACTTCATCTTTGTATTCTGGCTTAATTAAATCTGACCATTTAGTTGGAGCTTCTAACCCCTTCTCTTGTAACACATCATTATTCACTAGGAATCCAGCAGTTACTAGGGATACACCGTTCCAATAACCATCATTATCTTTATATACATCTTTTAAACTCGCTGCCTCTGGAGATACATATTGTTCTAATAATCCTTTGTCCTTAGCAGCTATAAAGCTATCAAGTCCACCACCAAACCAAACATCTGCAACTGGTGAGCCACCTTCTGCTTCTAATCTTGCCAAAGCTTCTCCTGAAGACATGTCAAGAAATTCAACTTTAACTCCTGTTTTTTCAGTGAATTTTTCAAATATTACTTCCTTGCCGCCATAAGCTGCAATTACCTTTAATGTTGTTCCCTCTAAGTTCTTTGGTGCTTCTGTAACTTCATTGTTTTCTTCTACTTGAGGTGTCTCGGCTGGAGCCTCTTGAGAAGGTTTACTGCTACATCCAATTAACCCAAAGCTCAATGCTAATATTAATAGCAATGAAATAATTCTTTTGTTCATATTGCTTCTTCCTCCTTATAATGTTAAATAATACATACCTTACAACTAAGTAATTATACCAGCTATTCATTTTTTTTAACAATAATTATTTTTTAACAATCTCTTTATGCTATTAGATTTATCTATAGGTTCATATTTGTATACTAGGGACAAAAAAGCACCTCGCCACTGATTTTTACCAGTAACGAGGTGCCCTAATTCTAGCACCTAGACTTATTTCATAGCCCTAGTTGAATTCAAGATTGCTATTACCGCCA
>CAZIMA010000218.1:0-1883 GCA_964540195.1 uncultured Tissierella sp. | reverse complement strand
TTTTGTAGGAGCAGGTCCGGGAAATGTAGATTTAATTACTATAAAAGGAAGAAGATTATTAGAAGAAGCAGATGTAGTAATATATGCTGGTAGTCTAGTTTCAAAGGAACATTTATGCTTTTGTAAGGAAAATTGCCAACTACATAATAGCGCATCAATGACCTTAGAAGAAGTTATAGAGGTGATAGAAAAGTCAGTTAAAAATAATTTGAAGGTGGTTAGACTTCACACGGGAGACCCGACTATATATGGGGCTATTAGGGAGCAAATGGACCTATTGGATTCGAAGGCTATAGAATATGAAGTCATACCAGGTGTTAGTTCCTTTACTGCGGCTTGCTCATCAATAAAGAAGGAATTCACCTTGCCTAGCGTGAGCCAAACAGTGATTTTAACTAGGATAGAGGGTAGAACCCCGGTTCCTGAGGGAGAAGACCTAGAGGATTTAGCTAGGCATAAGGCCTCAATGGCAATATTTTTATCAGTTCAGGATATAGATAGGGTAGTAGAAAAGTTAGCTAAAGGATATGAGACCTACGATATACCTGTGGCAGTTGTCTATAAGGCCACTTGGGAGGATGAAGAAATAGTGCTTGGCACACTTAAGGATATTTCTCAAAAGATTGAGGCTAAAGGTATCAATAAGATGGCTCAGATATTAGTGGGCAATTTTATACAAGGTGATTATGAAAGATCAAAGCTATATGACCCAAGCTTTACCCATAAATTTAGAGAGAAAAGCGAATGAAATTAGCTTGCCTTTCATTTACGGATAAGGGATATGTCTTAGGAGAAAGAATATCCAATATAGAAAATACTAAATATTTTATAGAACATTTTGCTAATTCAAAATTAGAAGGTGGCGTAAGAGATTTTTTAAAGATATCATGGTCACGATACGATGGTTTTATATTCATATCCGCTACTGGTATTGCTGTAAGGATGATAAATCCCTATATAAAATCTAAAACAACAGATCCAGCTATAATAGTAGTTGATGATATGGGTAGCTACTCCATATCCCTTCTGTCGGGACACCTAGGTGGAGCTAATGAAATAGCAAAGTTCATTGGAAAAAAGATAAGTGCTATACCTGTGATTACAACATCATCAGATAATAGAGCTATAGATTCCTTAGATATGTTTGCAAAGAGAAATAATTTTCATATGGAAGATATGGATTCAATTACTAAGATAACAGCCATGATGGTAAATGAAAAAAGAATAGGTTTATATACCGAGGTTGCACATGATTTAAATTATGATCATATTGAAAAGATAAATAATTTAAATAGTATAGACCAAACCCTGGATGGAATTATTATCATTTCCTCTATGTTGGATTTAGCTAGCATTCCAATTCCCTATACAGTTCTTAGACCTAAGAATATAAATATTGGTATAGGCTGTAGATTAGGCATTGATACTGAGCAGATAATTGAAGCTATTGCTGCATCCTTAAGGGATAAAAATATATCTATTAAAAGTATAAGGGCGATGGCTACAGTAGAGGTAAAAAAACATGAAATAGGAATAATTAAAGCAGCAGAACATTTTAGATGCCCTTTAAAGATATTCACAATTGAGGAGATAAAAGAAATAGAGGATATGTTCCAAAAATCTGAATTTGTAAAAGATACTATAGGTGTTTATTCAGTTTCTGAGCCCTGTGCATATCTGCTAGGTGGAGACTTAGTAACTAGAAAAGCAAGATATAATGGAGTAACGATTTCGATAGCGAGGTGAAATTGGAGATGGCAAAACTTTATGTAGTAGGAATAGGTCCAGGTGGACGTGAAAATATGACTTTTAAGGCAGTCGATACTATAAAAGAATGTGATGTAATAGTAGGATACACCCCTTATATAGAATACCTAGGAGAT
>CAZIMA010000217.1:0-1900 GCA_964540195.1 uncultured Tissierella sp. | reverse complement strand
ACATTTATAATGATAGGAATCACTTTAGAGCAGAACGCGCATTTCATAAGCTAACAGATTCTAAAAAGGTGTGTGCAGTTACTTATGTAGGAGCTATATATTCAGGAGATGGTGTAAGATTACCTGGAAGTGGAGGTTATCAGTTCACGGCTGTATATGAATCAGATTATTAGATTAATTACAGAACCTGTAGCAAACTTAAATTTAAAGCAAAGACTTTAGGATAATAAGGGGGACATTATAAAATAAGTTTGATTTACTCAATTAAATATTTGTCTCTTATATCCATTAAAACTACCTCTTGATTTGGTAGTTTTATTTTTTATCTCAATTAAAATGAATTGTGATTTGTCATATGCAAATACTATGTTATACTAAGATTAATTGGAGGAATATCATGGAATTTGTATTGCCTGATTATGTAAATGACGTTTTAAATAGATTGAATAATGCAGGTTTTGAAGCCTATATAGTTGGTGGAAGTGTGCGGGATTTAATACTTAAAAAGACTCCATCAGACTACGATATTACAACATCAGCTACTCCTGAAGAAATTCAAGGAGTATTTAGTGACTTTAAAACCATAGACGTAGGAAAAAAGTTTGGTACTATCGTGGTTATCTATCCTGAATGCCAAGTAGAGATAACCACCTTTAGGTCTGAAGGGGAATATAAGGATGGAAGACGACCAGAATATATATCCTTTTCTAGAGACATATATGAAGACTTAAGTAGAAGGGATTTCACAATCAATGCTATAGCATATAACTCTATAAATGGAGTAATCGACCCCTTTAATGGTAGGGGGGACATAGAAGAAGGAATAATAAGAACAGTAGGAAATCCTAATGCAAGGTTTAAAGAAGACTACCTAAGAATCCTTCGGGCTGTTAGACTTGCTTCACAGCTGAGCTTTAAGTTAGATGATCAAACATATATTGCTTGCCTATACTTAAGCAACTTCCTAGAATATATTAGTGCTGAAAGAATTAGGGATGAGCTTTTTAAGGTCCTTATGTCGCCTCTTCCTTCAAAGGGAATATTATTGATGAAGCAACTGGATATACTGGATATAATATTACCTGAATTATTAGATACAGTTGCACTAGACCAAAGAAATCCTAATCATAATATGGAACTATTTGACCATATTCTATGTGTAGTAGATAAGTCGCCTCCTATTTTAAGTGTAAGAATGGCTGCTCTTTTACATGATATTGGCAAGCCTCGTACCTTTACTGTAGACGAAGTAGGAGTAGGTCATTTTTATGGACATGATAAATTGGGGGCCCAGATGGCTAAGATGATCCTCACAAGATTAAGATGCTCCAAAGAATTTACAGATAAAGTAACTACGCTTATAGGAAACCATATGTATCATCCTAATATGAAGGAGAGAGGATTAAAGAGGCAGCTAAGTCGCGTAGGCGAAGACAATATATTTGAATTAGTAGAGCTAAAAAAGGCAGACATGAAGTGCAAAGACGAAAAGAAGGACATTTCTATAATAGAAGAAAGAGCAGAAAGAATTAAGGAAATAATAAAAAATAAAGAGCCTTTCAATAAAAGTCACCTAAAATTGGATGGTAATGATATAATAGCTTTAGGATTTTCAAGAGGGGCGATTATTGGAGAAATTTTGGATTACTTGTTAGAGCGTGTCCTTGAACATCCTGGATATAATACTAGGGAAAAATTGATTGAGATGATAAAGGATAAGCCTAAATTTAATGGAAAAAATAGACAAAACGAATAGCAATAGTTATTTAGTCATTCTATGGGGTCCTAAACCCGAGATTCCTCGGCAAGCTCGGAATGATTAGTAGTAACATATTAAAAATGAGTATAATGGGGGATAATATATGGGAAAATTATTTGGAACTGACGGAGTAAGAGGAAT
>CAZIMA010000216.1:0-1931 GCA_964540195.1 uncultured Tissierella sp. | reverse complement strand
TTCCATCCGGATATCCTTCTATTACTCCACCATTAGCTAAGGTAGCTATGTGTTTCAATGACCATCTGCTTTCTGTAACATCCTGGAAGTTTTCACTTTGTGTCCATATGCTTTGTCTATAGCCTGGGGCTAATAGTCTGTAGAAGACTGCTGATACTTCTTCTCTGCTTATTAGGCCTTCAGGTCTTACTGTGTTGTCAGGATAGCCTTGAATATATTGGAAGTGGTCATTCATGTTTAATTCCGGTACTGCCTCTGGTACTACTTCTTCGATGATTTCTTCTTCATCTCTATCTCTGTCACGATCTCTATCTGGGATTTCTCTATAATAGAAAATAATTAAATTTCCAGACGGCTTCAGAGTTATTGATGCTGTTGTTGGATCAATTGCCGTATATCCACTTATACGAATTGCTGATTCAGTTATTACTGCACCCAAGGTTCCAGTTTCATTCTTAGGTGATCGTAACTCTCTTTCCGTACCCCTTTCTAAATATCTTACTGTATAAGGTATATCTCCTCTTACAATATAGTATCCGCTTGCTGTTGTATCACTTGCCGGCATTGTTTCAGGTACGTTAGTCCAGCCTACAAAGGTGTAGCCTGTTCTACTTGGTGCTGCTACTGCTGTTACTGCTGCTCCAAACTCATAGGTTTCTTCTGCATAGGATGGATTTGTGAAGTCTTTACCCCTACCTCTTTTTCTATAAGGCCAGCAGCATAGTCATAATGATTTTTTGCATTAGTAATTTGACCAAGCTTTAGCATGGCTTCCATCAAGTATATATGTAAAGTTTCTTCATAAGGCTCAACAAATAAGGCTTTTTCACATAGTCTAATTATTTCTTCATGTCTATCTTGGTCCCTTAATATTTCCATAAGCTTAGTTATGGTCTTTATATAGAGCCTGCCGTAATAATTTCTAACAGGTACTACCCAAACCTCATAAGGATTTTCTGATAAATAGTTACCATCATAGAGTTGTAAGGCTTTAGTATATAGGTCTATGGCTTCCTTGAAATCGGTATTTATGGCTTGTTCTCCTTCAGCTATTAGTTCTTCAAACCTATCTGCATCTAGGATTACCTTTTTCCCAACCCCAAGACAATAATAACCATTGATAAAGTTCAAGCTTATATAGTCGGCTTCATCTTCTACTTTAGGGACTATTTCTTTTAGTGCTTGTCTCAATCTAAATATTTGAGTTCTAAGAACATTTTTCGGATCAAGGGACTCACTATCTCTAAAAAGATTATCTATAATGGTTTCGGGAAGTAGTTTTTTATTCCTAAAGGTTAAAAAGTATTGGAGCAGCTTATTTAAGCGGTATTGTCTAGCCGCATCTTTTAGTAAAGAATTATTTTCATCTCTGATATCGAAATTGCCAAAGGTACTAATATATAATTTCATAATATGATCCCGTTGCCAAAAATCTATAAAAATCTATAGTTTTGTTTAATTCCTTATTCATCACACCCTATTTCAATATCCTAAGATTATCTACTTTAGTTTGATATAGTGTTCCAAAGGCTTAAATTCCCATACAACGCATGGTACATATTAGTAGTATCTTTTAAGTGATTAAGCTACTAATTCATATCTTGATAAATTCATGCTTGCATTATAATCTCTATCTATAACACAGCCACATTCCTCACAGATATACGTCCTTTCTGATAATGAAAGCTTAGTTTTTATATGACCACACTCACTACAAGTCTTTGATGAAGGATACCATTTATCGGCTTCTACAAACTCAATTCCATTGAATTCACACTTATATTTCATCTGTCTTTTGAACTCATATAGACATTGACTTGCAATAGCTTTTGATAAATGTTTGTTTTTCATCATGCCTTTAATGTTAAGTGTTTCCATAACAACTCTTGATGGTTTGGTTTTCACTATCTTATTCGTTGCTTGGTGATTAT
>CAZIMA010000215.1:0-2015 GCA_964540195.1 uncultured Tissierella sp. | reverse complement strand
GAGCTTTTTTAGAAAAAACCGGAGTTGGTAAATTCTTTATAGACATAGCATATGCTCTAACAGGACATTTTAAGAGCGGACCAGCTATGACTGCAGTTGTAGCTAGTGGGTTTATGGGCTCCATATCTGGTAGCTCTGTTGCGAACACAGTAACTACAGGTGCTTTCACAATTCCTTTGATGAAGAAAATTGGATACAAACCATATTTTGCAGGGGCAGTTGAGGCCACTGCTTCCACTGGAGGACAAATTATGCCTCCTGTAATGGGGGCAGCAGCATTTATAATGGCTGAATTTACTGGTATTACATATAGCAAGATTATAATTGCTGCAGCTATTCCAGCTGTATTGTACTATTTTGCCGTTGGCACCATGGTTCACCTAGAAGCATCCAAGTTAGGTTTAAAAGGTCTTCCTAGAGAACAACTGCCTAAAATGAGTAAGATAATGAAAAGTGATGGATATATGATAGTTCCACTAGTCGTAATTATCTTCTTTCTATTGGCTGGCTTTACTCCAACTAAATCTGCATTTTATGCAATTGCTATTACTATAATAATAGCATTCTTGGCATCAATGATTAAAAAAGACAATTCCTTTGGTGTTAAAGAGCTTTTTGGGGCATTGGAATCTGGTGCAAAAGGTGCGGTGGGTGTAGCTTGTGCCTGTGCTTGTGCAGGTATGATAGTAGGGGTTGTAACCCTTACAGGTCTTGGTCTTAGAATTGCAGAACTAATAGTTAGTCTAGCTCAAGGGAAGTTGTTATTGACCTTATTCTTTACCATGATAGCATCCATAATACTAGGTATGGGCTTACCAACTACAGCTAAGTATATAGTCCTTGCAACAATGGCAGTACCTGCCTTAATCCAACTGGAAGTGAACCTACTAGCAGCTCATTTGTTTATATTATACTTTGGAGTAATTGCAGATATTACACCACCAGTTGCCTTGGCTGCATATGCAGGTGCCGGTATAGCAGGTTCCAATGCCATGAAGACAGGATTCCAAGCAGTCAAACTGGCTCTGGCAGCCTTTATTGTTCCATATATATTTGCCATGGACCACACTCTTATTATGGTTAAAGAAGTAGTTGATACTACAGTAGTCTTCCTACCATTTTACAGTGCAATTCCTGTAATGCTTTCAGCTATGTTGGGTATTGTATGTTTAGCAGCAGCTGTTGAAGGTTATCTAGTGGACTATTGTAAGATATATGAAAGAATTCCTCTTGGAATTTCAGCACTCCTTCTTCTAAAACCAGGCACATTAACTGATGCCATAGGCTTAACTGTATTAATCAGTATATTTTTATTACAAAAGAAAAGGGTAAAGGATAAAGTAACAGTAATGTAGAATTTTGTTGTAATTAAAAAATCACTGGAGAGGGAAAATAATCCAGTGATTTTTTGTTGATATAAATGTTTTCCGGGGAAATTTTACCTCCTTACATTCCTAATTTGATTTCTTGATATCCAAGGGGAAGTTCAAATAATGTTTCATTAACTGTATCCGATATTTCCTCTATTTCCATAATGGTAATATTATCGCCAATAGTAATAATCATACCATCTAAGTCATTGCCATCGAAGTAATATTTTGTACTACCTCCTTCAAAGCTATATTCTTCATATGGTCTTTCTTTGCCCATGAAATTTTCCCTTCCACTACCAACATATTCCATGTCATAATCATTTAAATCTTCAGGACTTGTAGATGAATCTTCACCTGCAACTTGAGCTCCTTGATTCATTACCATTATAGTTCTATTTTCGTGGTTGACTATATAGATTTTATTATCCCTATTGATGGTGGTAGTTTCTAAATCATCTAAATCCATTGTAATTGCACTCATGCCATCCATAACAGCCAATCTTATCTCCATTTCATTATCGTCATCGTCGTTCATATTGGTGATTATCTTATATTTCATTGTATACTTTCCGTCATCCATAATATTTTGATATGTTTCAGAAAGTCTCCTTTGGCCTGAAGTTGAATCACTAGGACTTTGGG
>CAZIMA010000214.1:0-2018 GCA_964540195.1 uncultured Tissierella sp. | reverse complement strand
AACTATATAAAATATCAATACAACAAGGTGGAAGATGAAGAACAATACCAGTCTGACTTCTTTGCTAACACAAATAAATGTGTAGAGATTATCACCATAGATAGAATAATGTTTAAATACTTTATGCAATATCAAAAGAAAAACAATGTAAATTATAGGATAGCAGATTTTCCAGCTCAATTAAAAGTAATCGTACAAGCCATAAATATAATAGCTGAAAGGTATCCGGAAATCAAAATGCTTTCTCCAAAGAACAGCAACTTTCTCTTGGATGAAATTTCATGGATGAAGGCCTGTAATATAGATTACGAAAAGACCTATCAGGAAATAGATAGGGTAGGAAGGGCAAGTGGAGGTAAAGGAACACCACAAAAGTTAATAAAGAACTCCCCCTTAAGGTCGGCCATATTCGAGCTTATGGTTACATATGATGCCCTTCTAGAGAAAGAAGGCCTTATAGACATTAAAAAGATGAATATACTTGCCTTGCAGGAGGCCCAACAAGCCCCAATAGAAAAATTCACCCATATCCTAATAGATGAAAGCCAGGATTTAACAAAGGTTCAATTAGACTTCTTAAGATGTATCTACCAAGAAAAGAAACACTCCTCAATAACCTTTGTAGCTGATAATACCCAAAGCATCTATTCCCATTCATGGCTTGGTAAGGGGAGGCCCTATACTACAATTGGATATGATATGAGTGGAAAGAGCAGGACCTTATCCAAGAACTACAGAACTACAACTGAGATTTCAACAGCAGCCTATGATCTTATTGAAAAAGATGAAAGCATCAAAAACAATGTAGACTTTGTAAAGCCTTCATTAATCGATAGACAAGGCCATCCTCCAATCTATAGGTATTTTAAAACTAAAGAAAAGCAGCTGGACTTCCTATTTGAAGAAATAACTACACTTAGAAACGATTATGACTACTCAAATATCTGTATAGTAGCCAAGGAGCATAGATTAATAGAAAGTGCACTTAAATACTTGGAAGACAAGGGAATACCTTGTGAGATCTTAAACCAACAGGAACCGGATTTCGATTCTGATAAGGTAAAGTTGATTACCTTTCATTCCATAAAGGGGCTGGAATTCAAGGTAATATTTCTAATAGACCTAAATGAAGGTGTTATTCCAAATAATCGCATGGTTGATTTAGATGATGAAGATACCTACGACTCAGAGGAAAGAAAGCTCCTATATGTAGGAATGACCAGGGCAAATGAGCTATTATATATGACTTCTGCAGTCAAGCCTTCCAAGTTTATTAAAGAGATCAATAACAGTCACTTAAGGATTAAAAGAGACTGCAGTATAAGACCATTTCAATCTATGGGAATATATGAGTATTCCTTGACGGACCAGATAGTAGATATCAATGCCAAAGAAGAGGTAATCAGGCAATGGTTTATTAGGGAATTGAAGGAGACCTTTGGATATCCCTTGGAGTTAATAAAGCTGGAATATCCGGTACAACATTTTTCAAAGAAAGGCTATGTAGATATAGCCGTGAATATATACCATAAGGGCAATGAGATGCCATATGTCTTTGCTGAAATCAAGCAATTTGGAGCAGGTGTTCAAGATGCAAGAGACCAACTTAAATCCTATATGGAAGCCAATGATAAGGTTAGATATGGTGTAGTAACCGATGGATTGGAAGTAATAATCTTTAATAGAGAAGGAGAAGTATTAAATGATATTCCAAAGTGTGCTCCCTCTTTCCTTCCGGATACTATGGAAAGGAAGGTCTATATCAATTTTAGAAACAGTAAGAGGTATTCCTATGCCTATGATAAGGACTATATTGCAAATGTTGAGATTACGGACAATGAAAGCAGCTTAATAATAGACTTTCCATCTATGAGTAAAGTTCCAATAGCAGGTGAGGTAGCAGCAGGAATTCCTATTACAGTAAATCAGGAGTATGAGGACTTCTTAAAGATACCTGATGACTGGCTCTTTTCAAGCAATGATACCTTCGCCCTAAAGGTTACAGGGGATAGTATGAA
>CAZIMA010000213.1:0-2028 GCA_964540195.1 uncultured Tissierella sp. | reverse complement strand
CTCATTATAGACAAAATCTATAACCAGTTCAAGTTTTCTAGTAATAACACTTTTTTATTCAGACAGATATAATCATTAATATGAGATATCAAAGAGAAACAACATTTAACTTAGATAAAAATCAACTTTACAAGTTATTTAAAATAGGAGGAGAAGAAATTGAGTAAAAAGACCAGAAGTGATAGAGATTTTAAATTTGAAACTTTACAATTACATGTAGGACAAGAAAGCCCGGATCCTGTTACAGATGCAAGAGCGGTTCCGATTTATCAAACAACATCATATGTTTTCCGTAATTCCGACCATGCAGCAGCAAGATTTGCATTAGCAGACTCCGGTAATATATATGGTAGACTTACTAATCCAACTGAAGGGGTATTTGAAGAAAGAATGGCTTCCCTTGAAGGTGGTGTGGCGGCCCTGGCTGTTGCATCAGGGTCAGCAGCAATTACTTATACAATTTTAAATATTGCCCACCAAGGAGACCATGTAGTAGCAGCTAAAAATATATATGGGGGAACTTATAACTTACTAAAAAATACTGTAAAAGAATTTGGTGTTGAGACCACCTTTGTAGATCCATTTAATTATGAAGAAGTAAGTGGAGCTATAAAGGATAATACCAAATTACTGTATATTGAAACTCTTGGTAATCCTAACTCAGAAGTTGTAGACATAGAGAAATTAGCTGAGATTGCCCATTCTCACAAAATTCCCCTAGTTGTAGATAGCACATTTTCAACACCTTACCTAGTTAGACCTATAGAATATGGGGCTGATATAGTTATTCATTCTGCAACTAAATTTATTGGTGGTCACGGAACAAGCATTGGAGGAGTTATTGTAGATGGGGGAAAATTTGACTGGGAGGGCTCAGGTAAATTCCCTGGACTTGTAGAGCCAAACCCAAGCTACCATGGAGTTAGCTTCACAAAAGATGTTGGCCCAGCTGCTTTCGTTACAAGGATTCGTGCTATATTATTAAGAGATACGGGAGCAACTTTATCACCATTCCATGCCTTCTTCTTCCTTCAAGGATTAGAAACCCTCTCATTAAGAGTAGAGAGACACGTGGAAAATGCATTAAAGGTTGTAAATTATTTAAAAAATCATCCGCAAGTTGAAAAAGTTAACCATCCTTCAATATCTGAGGATCCTGAACAAAAAGAACTTTACAAAAAATATTACCCTAATGGTGGTGGTTCAATATTTACATTTGATATCAGAGGTGATGAACAAAAGGCTAAAGATTTTATTGATGAATTAGAACTATTTTCATTACTAGCAAATGTTGCAGATGTTAAGTCCTTAGTAATTCACCCGGCTTCAACAACACACTCACAAATGACAGAAGAGGAACTTTCAGCTTCAGGCATTAAGAGAAACACAGTGCGTTTGTCAATCGGTACTGAGAATATTGATGATATAATTGAAGATTTGGAAGAGGCATTTAAGACAGTAAGATAATCAAAGAACCCTTCCTGTAACCTAATCACACCACCGCAATGATTAACTTGTTTAAAATAAATAATGCTATAGCTTGGATTGTCCAAAAGCTATAGCATTTATTTGTGTGATGATAGAAGAACTACTTCTTTAATGCTGCCATATCATCATAGATTGATAGAGCCGTTGCACCATAGGATGATGCAGGTCCACCCCCCATTAGTACACTTATATTTATTACTGAAAGGATTTCTTCTCTAGTTACTCCAGCTTCAAGTGCCTTTGGAACGTGGGCTAATAAACAACCTTCACATTGTCTAGCAATAGCAATAGCAACGAAAATCATTTCGGCCGTCTTCATATCTAGAGGACTATCTTTAAAGGCTGCTTCAGCTAATTGATTAAAAGCTCCAAGAAAATCAGGTGCTGATTTAGCATAGTTTTCAAAAGTTTTCCCACTTTGTTCAATCTTATTTAATATGTTTCCCATATAAATACCTCCTATAAATTTAAACTCAAGGAAAATAATATAATAATCTAGTGAACTTGTCCAATAAGAAATATCTATACTTCCGCGTCGAT
>CAZIMA010000212.1:0-2036 GCA_964540195.1 uncultured Tissierella sp. | reverse complement strand
ATTAACAATATTGAAAACTGATTAATGTCATGAAGAGGGCAATTTTTTTAAAAAGCAAGTTCAATATGTCTTTGGAAAGTAATTCTTCATGCGATTTCCGTGTTTAAGGATGGTAAGGTAGTTGACTTTTATGCAGAAAAAGGCTATGAAGTCCTTGAAAAGCATATGGAAAATGATGAAGGTGCTAAATATCTAGGTGAAATTGCACTAGTTCCTGATGATTCACCTATTTCTAATACGGGGATTTTATTCAACAATACCCTATTTGATGAGAATGCTTCCTGCCACCTTGCCTTAGGAAGAGCATATGCCTATGCCATGAGAAATGGCTCTAATAGCTCCCAGGATGACCTTAGTGAAAGAGGAGCAAATTACAGTTTAATTCATACAGACTTTATGATTGGGGGACCTGACCTTGAAATCATAGCCTACGAAAAGGACGGAACTCAAGTTAAGCTATTCGAAAAAGGCAATTGGACATTTTAGTGGGACAATAGGGACAGGACATTCTGTCCCAGTTTTCTCTTTTTAAACACAATAGGGACAGCAACTCCTGTCCCTATTGTCCCAACTAGAATTTGCGGCCTCCACCTCCATGGGTTCTTCCGCTGGAGGACCTGTGGGTGGTACTCCTGCCGCCTCCAGATGACCCCCCACCTTTTGGTGGTCTTGGAATAATCCTATGAGTTACAGCGCTATCTATTAGCCGGTCTTCTCCAGGTCCTATATTTACTATACTGTTATTTCTATAGGAAAAAGGGTTGCCGGGATTTTTTAATTTATAAGCGGACTTTGTTGACCCATAGAATATTCCTCCAGTGGCAGTTCCTCCAACTAATCCTATAAGCATATCAAATAGGGTTACCCTATTTGGCTCTTTTTCATCCGCACTATATTGGTTAGAGGGAATCCCAGCCTCTAGGTATTGACGGGTCTTTCTCAAAAAACCTTGACTTGCTCCATAATAATCTCCATCTCCAAGCCCCGAATCGAACACCTCATCTAAGACCCCTTCTATTCTTTGGTCAGTTAAATATCTTATACCGAGTCCTGAGCTTGAGATATAGGCTTCCCTATTATCCATATCGATTAAAAACAATATCCCATCCCTATCTTGGCCTTGACCAAAACCGCCATAGTCAAAGTAATCATCTGCATATTCCCTAGAAGATTTTCCCTTTGTATCATTTGTTGTTGTGATGACTATATCCATATTATAATCTGAAGCTAACCTATTGACTTCAGATTCAAGAGAAACCCATTCTTCCTCTGTAAATAATCCTACCTCATCAAATACAAGTTCCTTATAGGCATATATTTTATATGGCTCAAATAGCAACAAGCCAACAAGTAATACTAAAATGCATAAACTTAGATATTTTCGAATCAACTTTACCATATAAACATCCCTCCTAGAAGAAGAGCAAGGAATGTAGCTCCAAATACCATTCCGAAGGCAGAATGAAGCCTTTTATTGCTAAGTGGCAACTCTCCATAGGATTTGCCCGTTTGCCCATTTACAGCAAATACATAGGTTTTTCCTTGGTAGTTATATGTCAAAATCCATGCAGGGAGCAGGGTATAGTTCCACTCCTTATCCTTGATTTCCAACCCATCATTGATTACTTTAACCTGGTCATATCCACTTACCAATTCATTTACCATATAGGTATAGTATCTATTTATTTGACCTTCTATCATAGGTTCCGCTTCTTCCTTAGTGATATCATATTGCTCTGCAAAGAATCCTGATAGATAAGGCATGGAAAAGTCCACGGCTTCACTTTCTCTGTAGGGAAGTATTCCGTTTAAAAGGCCCTTATCTATTTTAGTGAAGGCTATTTCTCCTACGTTATTGAGATCCATCTCACCTTGACGCACTATCTGATACTTTTTAGTTTCAGTGTATTCCATGTCCCCACTTCTCCATACCCTGATATTTCTTCCTTCACCTACATAATCTATCTCAGCCTTAGTATCCACCCACCAATATGGCAGATAAACCCCAGTAATCTTCTCAAGCTGGGATGAAGAAG
>CAZIMA010000211.1:0-2119 GCA_964540195.1 uncultured Tissierella sp. | reverse complement strand
ACAGTTGCAGGTCTTGCAACAACATTAGGAAGTGGAGCTATGACAAATAGTATAGAGGAAATAATCGATACAGATGCCATGTTTGTAATAGGTTCCAATACTACGGAAAACCATCCTATTATTGGAGCCAGGATGAAAGAGGCAGTAAAGAGAGGGTCAAAACTTATTGTAGCTGACCCAAGACGTATTGAATTGGCCGATTATGCCGATGTATTTTTACAGCTTAAACCTGGTACAAATATTGCCTTGTTAAATGGAATGATGAATGTAATTCTTGAAAAGGGATTATATGATAAAGAATACATCGAAGAGAGATGTGAAAACTTCGAAGAGCTGGTAGAAGTAGTTAAGGAATATACACCTGAGAGAGCAGCCGAAATCTGTGGTGTTAGTGCAGAAGATATTGTAAAAGCGGCTACTATCTATGGGGAAGCAGATAAAGCAGGAATTTACTACACAATGGGTGTTACCCAACATACAACGGGAACTGCTGCAGTAATGAGTGTTTCAAACTTAGCGATGCTTTGTGGAAATGTAGGAAAAGAAAGTGCAGGAGTAAACCCTCTTAGAGGACAAAATAACGTTCAGGGTGCCTGCGATATGGGAGGATTACCTGCAGATTTACCTGGATACCAAAAGGTATTTAAACCTGAGGTGCTGGATAAGTTCCAAAAGGCTTGGGGTACTAAATTAAATCCAAAAGTTGGACTAACCATTCCTGAAATACTTAACGGAGCCCATGATGGTTCAATCAAGTTCCTTTATATAATGGGAGAAAATCCAATGGTGTCAGACCCTGATATTAACCATGTAAGGGCAGCATTAGACCATGTTGACTTCCTAGTAGTACAGGATATATTTATGACAGAGACATCAGAATTGGCAGATGTAATACTTCCGGCAGCATCTTTTGCTGAAAAAGATGGGACATTCTCAAATACAGAGAGAAGAGTTCAAAGGGTAAGAAGAGCGGTTGAGCCCGTAGGGGGATCGAAGCCGGACTGGGAGATTCTAATAGACCTTATGAATTACCTTGGATATGAGAAGAGGTATTCACATCCTTCAAAGATAATGGATGAAATAGCATCTGTAACCCCTTCCTATGGTGGAATAACTTATAAGAGATTAGAGCATGGTGGAATTCAATGGCCATGTCCTGACAAGGATCATCCGGGTACAAAATACCTGCATAAGGTTGCAATAGCAAGAGGAAGAGGCTTGTTTATGCCGTCTCCATATACTGAAAGTGCTGAAATGCCAGACAAAGAATATCCTTATGTATTTACAACCGGAAGAATACTTTATCATTACCATACTAGAACAATGACCGGAAAGGTAGATGGTATCAACCAACTAGCTCCGTCTTCTTATGTAGAAATCAATGAAGTAGATGCCAACAGACTTGGTATAAATGATGGAGATAGGGTTAAACTAACATCTAGAAGAGGTCAAATTGAAACCACAGCAAGAATTACTGATATAATCGATGAAAATATTCTGTTTATGCCATTCCACTTTGCAGATGGAGCAGCAAATGTTTTAACCAATTCTGCTTTAGACCCTATGTCAAAGATATCGGAGTTAAAGGTAGCAGCAGTTAGAATAGAAAAGGTGGTGTAATATGAAATCCTATGAGCAAATTTTAAGATATGCAATGCAGATGGAATTGGATGGGCATAACTTCTATAAGGAAAAGGCCAAGTCCATGTCAAATCCTACGACAGAGAAGCTGTTTTCAACATTAGCTAAGACTGAGTTAGACCATTATAAGTTTATTGAAGGTTTGTTAAATACCTATATTGAAACGGAATCCTTTGATATTGACCCTGCTGTTCTTAATAAAGAAGAAAGCATTTTTGAAGCAAGAGAGGAATCTGAGCATCTAAAGGAAACTCTACAAGAGTCGGATATACCTGACTTAACTGTACTGAGAATGGCTTATTTAATTGAAAGAGACTACAAGGAATTCTATCAAAATGCTGCTGATAATATTGAAGATAAAGAGGTAAAGGCTATTTTTGAAAGACTGGCCAAGTGGGAGCTGGGTCATGAATCCTTATTCAAAAGCGAATATGACAAAAGAATGAAAGAGTATATGACACTACCTTGGGGTGGTTAA
>CAZIMA010000210.1:0-2121 GCA_964540195.1 uncultured Tissierella sp. | reverse complement strand
TACCATCTTGTTAGCTAAATCCTCTTGATTTACATCGCAAACATCTAAGGTATCAATCAGTTTACCTCTACGAAGTATGGTGCACTCACTACAAGATTCTTTAATCTCTTTAAGCTTATGGGTAATAATTATGATGGTCTTTCCATCCTCTACTAATTTATTCATAATATTGAGGAGTTCGACTATTTCCTGAGGAGTGAGCACAGCCGTAGGCTCATCTAATATTAGAATATCAGCTCCCCTATATAAGGCCTTAATAATTTCTACCTTTTGTTGCATACCAACAGATACATCTTCGATTAATTCATTGGGGTCTACTTCTAATCCATATTTTTCAATAATATTAAGTATTTTTTTATTAGCCTTGTCTATGTCTATAACCCCTAAACCCTTGGTTTCCTCTTTTCCTAGAATTATATTTTGGGCTATTGATGATTAAGTCTTGTATTTCCATTGCTTTTTCATATACTTGTGGGTCCATGTTTGGATTATTTTCAGGTATTCCAACTCCACCATTTTCTAAACCATATCTAATGATTTGTCCACCTAAAACTTCCCCTTCAATGAATCTCTTAGAAAGATCTTGAGTTACCACTCCTACATTTTTTAAAGCTGAAGTTAACACATTATTTGGTGCCAAATATGATTGGTCACGGTCAACACCTATTACCCATTTGTTCTCTTCAATTGCTTGTTCTATAACACCACTGCCTGTAGCACCTGCAGCAACAAATATTATATCGCTTCCTCCATTATATAAGGATGCAGCAATTGCTTTACCCTTTGCAGCGTCACTAAAGCTTTCTGCAATTTGTACTTCTACTTTGATTTCTTTACCTAATTCTTTAGCAGCATAATCTACTCCTGCTTTATAACCATATTCGAAAAGGTCCATAGTAGGACTTCTCATTCCACCTATATAAGCAACCTGATTAGTCTCAGTGGTTAACCCAGCTATATAACCCACTATAAAAGAAGCTTCTTCAACATTAAACAGGGCACTAGTTACATTATCTAGAGTTTCTCCAAATACATGGTCCACTATGGCAAAATTAAGTTGAGGATTCATCTTTGCACTAGCTTCAAGAGGATCTGCTGTATTAAAACCAATTCCCCAGATTAAATCATGCTCTCCATCTACAGCCCTATCAAAGTTAGTAGCTAAGTCAGACATTTGAACTGTTTCAATAAATGAAACCTTAACACCAGTTTCTTCTTGAAATGCCTGTAATCCTTCCCAAGCACCTTGATTATAGCTTTGGTCATTTACTCCTCCAACATCAGCTACCATCATAACAGATTGGTCACTGTCTAAGTTGCCCTCTACTTCTGCGTCATTACTTGATGAACAACCAGTTACTACAAGTACTAACATACTTATAGCCAATAATAAAGCAAGAATTCTTTTCATTATGCGTCTCTCCTCTTAAAATTTTTATTTTTAATTTTTTATTACATTAAAACCCATTTTGGATGCTATGTCTTTTAGGTTATCCATATACTGATCAGATACACTCGGAGTATCTTTAAGCCTTCCTATAACTCCATTATTTCTAAATTTAATCAGTCTTAAATAAATATCATCTATCTTATCTCCTATAGTAGTCTTAATACCTTTTAGGATATCTTCCACATCTACTTCCTCTGGAATGCACACTATTCTTATTTCTACTAACTTATTTGTATCGGATAGATATTTTAAGTTCTCCTTAACAACTTTATTGCTAGCACCTGTGAGCCTTTTAAAGCTTTCTAGGTCCCAAGCCTTTACATCTAGCATAACTCCAGTAGTTACTTCCATTAAATCTGGAAATTGTAATAAGTCTATGGTACCATTAGTATCAATCAAAGTTGTGAGTCCTGCCCCTTGGGCAAGAGCAAATAGGTTCTTTAAAAACCCTAGATAAAGAGTACATTCACCCCCAGAAAGGGTTATCCCCCTTATAAAGGGGATGTCCTTTTTTACCTCTTCAAATACTTCCTCTGCAGTCATCCATTTAATTTCTGTAGAAGAAGGGGAAGTATCAGTGTACACCTTTTGGGTTTCAGGATTGTGACAATACTCGCATTTAATATTGCAACCCTGAAGGAATATTGAAGTACGATTACCTAGGCCATCCA
>CAZIMA010000209.1:0-2170 GCA_964540195.1 uncultured Tissierella sp. | reverse complement strand
CAAGTACTTGTTCTTTAAAGATTTCATAAGCTTCATTGAAGCTAATAGTTCCAAGTGGAGATAAGAGGGTCCCTATAGGACCTATATCTAAAGCTACATATTTATCAGTGCTTTTACCAATAGCCTTTTTAGCTATGGATACAGCTTCTTTAATTACTTGGTCTACACCATATCCAGAATCTTTTAGCTTAAGCCTATTTGCTCCGAAGGTATTTGTGGTTATAATATCTGCCCCTGCTTGGAGGTATTTTTCGTGTATGTTTTGTATTATTTCTGGACGTGTAATATTATAACTTTCAGGCAATTCGCCTAGTTTTAATCCAGCGTGTTGGAGCATAGTACCCATTGCTCCATCAAAAAATAAGAATTCATTCTTTAATCTATCTAGCACAAGAATCTTCTCCTTCCCTAGAAAATGAACAGTTTCCATAGAGGTTGCAACTGCTACATTTTCTTACAGTAATTTTTTTATCCTTAGTTAGACCTATAAAGGCAGTTACGGATTTTCTAGGTAGAAGGATAGATGACTCCGAAACATTAAGGCCAATAAGCCTGGATGCATTAAGTGAATTTAGTATCTGACTTTGAGTAGTAATTGGAAGATCTCCATATCCTGGACTAAACCTAGATGTAATATTTAAGCCCTCACTTAATGCTAAATCTTTAATTTTATCCTCCACATAATCACAGACTTCTTCTACCAAGGCAGTGGCGCAAGCATCTAGAATTACTCCCCTAGTAAGATTGGTTTTACCATAGTATCTGATTCTCTTTTCTACTTCTACACCTAGGGTTGCAGCCATAGTGGCCACATAATTAGTATTTTTAAGATGATTCTTAATATCATCCCCTCTAAGCTCCATAGTGCTATTCTTAAGAGCTAGAAATGGACCAAGGTCCATTATCTCATAGATACAGTAGATATATTTATATTGGCTTATGTCCATAATCTCCTCTATACAGGAGTCAATAAGCTCATTCATTTCCTGGTCTAAAAAATTTTCCTTGTATGATAAATATCTAAGAATTCCATCTTTATCTAATTTCAGTTTATCCTTTAGGTTTTCCGTGTTGAAATTAAAGATACCAGACAAATCCTTACTATTAAAGTGGTGGTGCTTTGTCATAACTGACCTCCTATAAAAAAAACCTCCCCATAAATGGAAAGGCTTATAAACAATGCAATCTCATCTATCGGTAAAAACCGCTGGATGTAGCACCAATTACATAATATGTAACGGTTGCTGGACTTCACAGGGCCAGATCCCTCCATCACTCTTGATAAGAAATTTGAAATTATTCATTAGTATATAACTTTAGTTTGTTAATGTCAAGCGGAGGCTTCAGTTTTTAAATTGCAAACGTATACAATGATTTTACTTATTGTATTTTTAGTAGGAGGCGAATAAAATGGGTATAGAACTTAAGAAAGGAGGGAATTTAATGTTTGCAATGGATGTTTCGCTACCTATAGCTTTTGGTGCAGGCTTCTTATCTTTTTTTTCACCATGTATATTACCTATGATTCCAAGCTATATTATGTATATTACTGGCACAGTAAGTGAAGAGGATGTTTCTAATAGAAGAGCTTTTGCTTTAATTAGAACATTAGCTTTTGTACTAGGTTTTACTATAGTATTTATAATAATGGGTTCATCGGCAACTTTTCTTGGGAAAATATTTATTAGAAACAGAGAGATATTTGCAAAGATAAGTGGTCTTTTAATAATCGTTTTTGGTTTGAATATGATGGGTATCATTAACATAAGATTTTTAAACCTAAATAAGAGAGTATCAAAACCCAAAAAGGTAACAAATGGACTAAGCTCTATGCTAGTAGGTATGGCATTTGCAGCTGGATGGACTCCATGCTTTGGACCTGTTTTAGCATCAATACTCATATATGCAGGTGGAGCAGATACAGTATCAAAGGGAATTATTTTGTTATTGATATATTCCATAGGAATGGGTATACCCTTTGTATTAACTGCATTATTCATTAATCTATTTGATAAATTTCTTGCTAAAAGTGATGGTATAATGATGTATTTACCTAAAATCAGTGGAGCTATTATGGTAATTTTTGGATTGTTGGTATTCTTTAATAAGGTTATAAATATTAGTAGATTATTACTCTAAGGGGGAGATTTTAATTAAAAAATTACGTTTT
>CAZIMA010000208.1:0-2201 GCA_964540195.1 uncultured Tissierella sp. | reverse complement strand
TAATTCCTAGTCTTTCCTTAATGGTGTTAGCAAGTAAATCTCCAAGGGCTCCTGTGCCTGAAAGTTGAATATTGCCATGACTGTCCTTTTCAATATTCTCTGACAACTTAGAGATAATAGGCGTTCCGCTTTCATCAACAATTCCTTCTGAAACAGCTATTATACACTTACCATACTTATCATAGACTTCCTTTACATCTGCAAGGTACTTGTCTACATTAAATGCTCTTTCCGGAAGATAGATTAGGTGTGGTCCATCATCTGGAAACTTTTGTGCCATTGCAGCAGCTGCAGTTAAGAATCCTGCATTTCTTCCCATTACAACACCTATATATACACCTGAAAGTGCACTAACATCTAAATTTACCCCCATAAAAGCTTGAGCTACAAATTTAGCAGCAGAACCGTAACCTGGACAGTGGTCGTTTACCAATAAGTCGTTGTCTATGGTCTTAGGAATATGTACTGCTCTTAATTCATAACCTGATTCCTTTGCCTTTTCGTTTACTATCCTAACAGTATCAGCTGAGTCGTTTCCGCCGATATAGAAGAAATATCTAATGTCATGTGCTTTCATAACCTTAAACATCTCATAGCAATAGTTTTCATCCGGTTTATCTCTAGTGGATAAAAGTGCTGATGAAGGTGTAGAAGCGATGCTTTCTAAATTAAAAGTAGTTTCTTGAGTTAAATCTACAAAATCCTCATTGATAATGCCAGAAACCCCGTGTAATGCACCATAAATCTTTGTTACATTAGAAAACTTTCTAGCCTCTAAAACTACTCCAACCAAGGATTGATTGATTACAGCTGTTGGGCCTCCCCCCTGTGCTACTAATACTTTGCCTTCCAGTGCCATTATTATACCCCCTCGTATCATGATTGATGAATTTACTCTATTCATAGTTAATAATATCAAATGTATGAAATAAATTCAACTTGAAGTCCTGGGAAGGGTAGGCTGGGATACTGAATTTTATTGTGGAAATGGCTTAAATGGGGTATAATATATTAATTGAAGGGAGTGAAAAGAGTGAATCAGGAATTATTAGAAGGCAAGACTCTTCTGGAACTTAGAGAAATTGCCAAGGCCTATGGAATCCCTAGTTCTTATAAATATAAGAAAGAGGAATTGATGAGTTTAATCATAAACACCCTTTCTAATCCGGATCTGGTAGAAGAACTAGAGGAAGATATGGATGGAGAAATAGAAGTAACTGGGGATTTATACTCTGAAGAGGATACAGTTAAAATTGACATAAAAGATATTGATATGGAAGATCTATCTGATAATGCAACAGAGGAGATTGAACACCTAGAAGATATAAATATTGCCGAAGGAATACTTGAATTACATACAGATGGATATGGATTTCTAAGGCTTGATAATTATCAATCAGGAGAAGCTGATGTATATATATCACCTTCACAAATAAGAAGATTTAGATTAAAGACAGGAGATAAGGTTACGGGTATTACCAGACCTCCGAAAGTAGGAGAGAAATTCAAAGCCCTACTCTACGTAAAATATGTAAATGGTATGGATCCGGAGACAGCCATTAAAAGACCGGATTTTGATAGTCTTACACCTATTTACCCTAAAGATAGATTGCAGTTGGAAACTTCTCCAAGTGAATTTGCAGCAAGAATGATAGATTTAATCTCTCCTATAGGTAAAGGGCAAAGAGGAATAATCGTATCACCACCTAAAGCAGGAAAAACCACTCTTCTAAAAATGATAGCCAATGCCATAGCTAAAAATCATCCCGAAGTAGAAATGATAATATTATTAATAGATGAAAGACCTGAAGAGGTTACAGATATGAAAAGGTCCGTTAAAGGGGATGTTATATATTCCACCTTTGATGAGTTGCCAAAAAATCATACAAAGGTAGCGGAAATTGTTCTTGAAAGAGCCAAGAGGTTAGTTGAGCATGGAAAAGACGTTGTTGTCCTTTTAGATAGTCTTACTAGGCTTGCTAGGGCTTATAATCTTTCCATACCTCCAACAGGAAGAACCCTTTCAGGTGGACTGGATCCCGGTGCACTTCATAAACCAAAGAGATTTTTCGGAGCTGCAAGAAAGATGGAAGAAGGAGGCAGCTTAACTATTTTGGCTACTGCCCTTGTTGAGACAGGATCTAGGATGGATGATGTTATATTTGAAGAATTTAAGGGTACAGGTAATATGGAGATACATT
>CAZIMA010000207.1:0-2237 GCA_964540195.1 uncultured Tissierella sp. | reverse complement strand
GAGAGTAATACTGCCAGCAGCCAGCTCAGGTATTATAGCTGCGGTTTTTATAACTTTTGTAAAGTCTTTAGCAGACTTTGGAACCCCTATAATAATTGGTGGAAGCTTCAAGTTTTTAGCCACGGAAGCCTATTTAACAGTAATAGGAAGATCTAATCTACCAAAGGCTTCAGCAATCAGTGTCTTGATATTAATACCATCATTAATAGTCTTTGCTTTATATAGATATTATATGAAAGACTTCCAAATATTCAGTGGTAGCGGCTCTAAGACCTTTGAATCAGGAGAAATAGACTTAAAACTTAGTAAAGGATTAAATCTTATTTTAGGAACTATTACTTGGTTTTTTATCTTCATAATGCTATTGCAATATATATCTATATTTGCTTCAGCTATTACTTATTACGATGGAGACAAGTATATTTTCACCCTCAAATATATTCAAGCGATGAAAGGTGGGAAATGGGGAAGTTTCTTCAGAAGTATTAGGTATTCATTTATTGCTGCTATTTCTACAGGTGTAATAGGACTATTATTATCCTATTATATTGAAAGAAGAAGGTTTAAAGGTTCCAAAACAATAGATTTTATTTCAACCTTGCCATATATAATACCTGGTACCTTCTTTGGTATAGGTTATATCCTTGCCTTTAACAAAGAGCCATTTAAGCTGACAGGGACCGCTATAATTGTAATATTAAACTGTATATTCAGGCAAATTCCAATAGCAACTAGGGCAGGTGCAGCGGCTTTAGCAAATATAAGTACAGAAATTGAAAATGCAGCCAAGGATTTAGGAGTTCCAAAATTATTAGTAATAAAGGATATAATTTTTCCCTTGCTTAAACCAGCCTTCCTAGTTAGTTTTGTAAACACCTTTACAACTACAATGACTACTGTTGGGTCAATAATATTTATTATTTCTCCTGCGGCAAAGGTGGCTACAGTAGAAATGTTTAATACCTTAAGGGATGGGGACTATGGTATAGGGGCTGTAATAGCTAATCTGATTATTATTTCTACATTGCTTATAAATGTTGGCTTTTCCAAACTTATGACCAAAAAAGAAAGCAAAATAGGTGATAAAAATGTATTTACAACTTAAAGATTTAACTAAGAAATTTGATAATTTAATTGCAGTAAATGGTATAAATATATCTATTAATAAAGGGGAGTTAGTATCTTTGTTAGGTCCAAGTGGTTGTGGAAAAACGACTACTTTAAAGATGATAGGGGGATTTTTACATCCTAATAAGGGAGAAATCATCCTCGATGGAACAGATATCACAAATCTAGAACCTGAGAAAAGACCCATAACTACAGTCTTCCAAAGTTATGCATTATTTCCCCATATGAACGTTTCAGAAAATATTGGATATGGACTTAAGTACAAAAAAGAATATTCAAAGGCAGAGAAAAGGGAAAGAGTAGAAGAGATGCTGGAAATGGTTGGTCTTAAGGATTTTGCTACACAAAATGTAACTAAGCTAAGTGGTGGTCAGCAACAAAGAGTTGCATTGGCTAGAGCCTTAATTTTAAACCCAAAGGTACTGCTTTTGGATGAACCCTTTAGTAATTTAGATGCAAAGCTAAGAATTAGAATGAGGAACGAAATAAAAGAGCTACAGAAAAAAATAGGAATTACAATGATATTTGTTACCCATGATCAAGAGGAAGCCTTAAGTATTTCTGATAGGATTGTAATACTGAACAAGGGAAGAGTTGAGCAAATAGGTAGTCCAAAAGAAATATACAAAACTCCTAAAAATGAATTTGTAGCTGATTTTATTGGAAGAGTAAATATTATTAAGGAAGATGATAAATTGGTCTTTACTAGGCCTGAGAGTGTAACCATAACGGACGAAGACACTGGTTACAAAGGGCAAATCATCCAAAAACAATATATGGGTCCATATACTATTTATTTTGTGGAAATAGGTGATGATATTATCCAAGGAGATATATTAAACACAGTAGATAGGGATTGGAAGATAGATGAAAGTGTTAATATTAAATTTATAGAAACAACAAATAAAGCCATATAGAATCCTATATGGTTTATTTGTTAGGATTTATGATTAGCTTGTTATTATGTGTCTTTATCATCTACCTCGGGCACCGGTGTTTGAGATGCCTGAAAGTAGTTTCATCGATGCTTAGTTAAAAATTATTGTATTAAATGTTTTAGTATTTTTGTATTTAAAATATTTATATAATATTTCTTTATATTATATATT
>CAZIMA010000206.1:0-2248 GCA_964540195.1 uncultured Tissierella sp. | reverse complement strand
AGAACACGGCTTATAGATTTACTCTGTACATATACAACCTAAGGGTTGTATTTTTATTTTTTGTTCTATTTTTTGCACTAGTAAAGTATCATAAAGTATCTATGAAAAAGCAGGTCTAAAGCCAAGCTTTAGTACAAACTTTAAGGAGTGCATTAAATGAAGAAAAGGGCCCTACTTATAACCATATTAATGATTTTATTATTAATATCCACGGCTGTAAATTTAATTCAAATGAATAAAATAAAGAAAGCTCAGGAAATGTCCCAAGAGATAATCAATAATACTCCTATAAATTACTCCAAGGGATATAGGTATAGGGAAATTATAGAATTAAGTGGAGTAGACCAATTGGCTAAGGAAATTAAAAATATAGAAGATGAGTCCTTGACTCCAAGTCTTTTAATAAGACAGGAAAGATTGGAAGAATATAAGGCCAATAGGGAAAAGAAGATCAGTAAATTGATAAAATCCGCACACAATCTTATAGGCAAGAGATATGTATATGGTGATATAGGAAATAGGGGCTACGATTGTTCCGGTCTTATATACTCACTTTATCTTAATCACTTGGGAATAGAACTACCAAGAAACTCTTCAGCCCAATCCTCCGTTGGAATCAAGGTAGACAAGAGTCAGCTGGTTCCCGGAGACTTAATATTCTTCAGAACCAGGGGACCTGGTATATCCCACGTTGGTATATATATAGGTGAGGGCAATATGATACATGCCTCATCTAGCAAGGCCAAGGTAAGAATCGATAATATAGATGAAAAATACTATGCTCAAAGATATGTAACTGCAAGAAGAATACTTTACTGACAGAAAGAAAGCTTATCTATATTTGAAAATGTCAATTAATGTGCTATAATGTTATTTGATTATCAAATAACGTATTGGAGGTAATGATGTAATGGCTGAAATTTTAAAGGGAAATGTTGTTGCTGCAAAGATTAAGGAAGACATGATAGAAAGAATTAAGAAATTAGAAGCAAATGGAAAATTCCCTACCCTAGGTATTGTTAGACTTGGAGCTGACCCAAGCGATGTATCATATGAAAAGAGTATAATTAAGAACTGTGATGCAATAGGAATTAGGTCAAAGGTTTTTGAAAAGGAAAGCAATATGACTACAGAAGAGCTTATAGCTTTCTTAGAAGAATTAAATAATGATAAAGAAATATCAGGAATACTTACTTTTAGACCATTTCCTAAACATATCGATGAAGAGAAGATTAGAAATGCAATCGACCCTGCTAAAGATGTTGACTGTATGCATCCACTAAACCTTGAGAAGATGTTTGAAGGAGATATGAGCGGTTTCTCACCTGCAACTCCAAAGGCAGCTATGGAAATACTGCTTTATAATGAAATTCCTTTAGAAGGAAAGAATGTAGTAGTAATTAATAGGTCAATGGTTGTGGGCAAGCCTTTAGCTATGATGTTATTAGAAAAGAATGCTACTGTAACCATTTGCCACTCCAGAACTCAAAACCTGGATGAGATTACAAGAAATGCAGATGTTGTAGTAACTGCCCTTGGTAAACCAAAATTCTTCACTGAAAAATACTTTACAAAGGATAGCGTAGTTATCGATGTTGGCGTTAGTATGACAGAAGATGGAAAGCTAAGTGGTGACGTTGACTATGAAAACGTAGTTAACCTTGTAGATAAAGTAACTCCTGTTCCGGGTGGAGTAGGAAGCGTAACTACGACCCTATTATTAAATCAAGTAGTACTAGCTTGCGAAAACAACTAGATAAACATGCCAGAAAAAGAGTCCTAGGACTCTTTTTTTGTTGGAAGAAAGAAATCCCTCCACTTCTTCTTTACTTTGACTTATTTCTACAAAAATAGAAGATTTTCTTTGAAGGATAAATCAACCCCCTTGTAGAATATTGATTTAGTAAAGGAGGGAGAATTTTGGGATATACAACAGAGGTCAAGGATAAGAATCTTATAGTACGTTTTTATGGAGAGTTAGACCACCATATTACAGAAAAAGCTAGGCTCTTAATAGATAAAAAGTACCAAGATAAGGATATAAAAAATATGGTACTGGATCTTACTCAGCTTAGTCTTATGGATAGCTCAGGTATTGGCCTTATCATGGGAAGATATAGAAACATTGTAGAAAAAAAGGGGCAGCTTGTCTTGATAAGCTCTAACTCGTATGTAGACAGGATAATAAGGATGTCGGGGCTAAAGAAGATAATTGAAGTCTATTCCACTATGGATGAAGCGTTAGAAA
>CAZIMA010000205.1:0-2265 GCA_964540195.1 uncultured Tissierella sp. | reverse complement strand
GGCTTATGGAACTCCAAACTACTCAGCTGCTGGGAGCCATTGTCATCTATCAAAGCAATTGGCTAATAAAGTTACACAGGGGTTTTTGCCAAAGGCAGATTATAGAAATAGCAAATGTATAGTCTTATGGGGTTATAATCCTACTAATGCTCATCCGATGGAAGTTATGGATATTAATGAATCCATAAAAAATGGAGGGAAGTTAATAGTTGTAGACCCTCAGGAAACACCATTAGCTAAGAGGGCGGATATCCATTTTAAGTTAAGACCCGGAACTGATGGGGCCTTAGCCTTAGGTCTTATACATATTATTATAAAGGAAAACCTATATGACAAGGGTTTTGTAGATAAGTGGACTGTGGGTTTTGATAAATTAAAAGAATTAGTGGTAGATTATGATCCTATAAAGGTATCAAGTATAACGGGAATTCCAAAGAATACAATTATTGATGGGGCTAGACTATATGCAGGTAATAATCCGTCTAATATTAGTCCGGGTATTGCTATAGAGCTTCTTTCAAATGGATTTCAAACTGCCAGGGCAATAGCTATACTGCAGGCTATTATGGGGAATATTGATGTTGTAGGTGGTGCTATGAATAACTCTCCTGCACCTTTGCTACCACTTAGGATTGATAATCTGGAATTGAGTAAGGAGCCTATAGGAAGTAAGGAATTTCCGCTTTTCTTTAAGTCTTATGGGGCTGCCCAAGCCAATATCCTTAGTGATGCTATACTTGAAGGGGAACCCTACCCTATTAAGTCCATGATTGTAATAGGAAGCAATCCGCTTCTAACATGGCCAAATGCTAATAAACTAAGAAAAGCACTAGAAGCCTTAGATTTTCTGGTAGTAATGGATAATTTTATGACTGAAACAGCAAGTCTTGCAGATATAATTATTCCGGGCAGCATCTTTGTGGAAAGAAATGAATTGTGGAACATGGTAGGCCTTTCAGGTGAGAGTATAATAGGAGTATCGCCTAAGCTAATAGAGGGTCCCGGAATAGTTGAATGGCAGTTTATTAGTGATATTGCTAAGCTTATGGGCTATGATGAATATTTTCCATGGAAGACCGAGGAAGAATCTATTGAATATAGGTTGGACAAGCTTAAGCTATCCTTTTATGAATTAAAGGGCATGGAATATGGCTTTGTATATAGACAGCTTAAAGAAAAGAAGTATGAGGAAGGTGGATTTAATACTCCATCTAAGAAGTTGGAGATATATTCTGGTGTTCTTGAAGACTATGGATATGACCCCTTGCCGGTATATGTAGAGCCAGCTGAAAGCCCTCTATCTAATATGGACCTTGCTTCAGAATATCCTTATACTTTGAGCACGGGGGCTAGATATTTGGAGTACTACCATTCGAGATATAGAAATATTGAACACCTAAATGAATATAAGAATAATTATGAGCCTAAGGCCAGAATTCATCCGGAGGCTGCTAAGCTAGAGGGAATTCAAGATGGAGATATGGTTAGAATTGAAAGTTTGAGGGGGGGAATTGTTTTAAAAGCAGAGATAACAGAGGAAATACTTCCGGCTACAATTATAGTTCCTCATGGCTGGGAGGAAGCTAATGCAAACCAGCTTACTGACAATATTTCATTGGACCCTATAAGTGGATTTCCCTCTGATAGGGCATTATTAGTTAAGTTAAGTAAAGTATAAAGAAAGTAAGGGAGGATTATGGAAGAGTTTAATCTTAAAAATTATACAAAAGAACAACTGGCTATTGATAGTATAGATAGCAAGTTTAATAAGAGTCAAAATAGGATTAGAAGGTATTTAATGAACTATACCATAAAAAATGGACAAGCTTTTAATCTTAATAATTTATCTGCTATTTGTGATGATGTGAAGGATATGACTGAGGAAGAGATTAAAGATGCTATTGGGGTCCTTATAAATAAGAATGGCATCGTAGTAGATGAGGATAGGAATGTGAATTTCATCTATCCCGTATCAGCTTTGCCAACTAACCACAAGGTAAAATTAGCTGATGGGTCCCAGTTTTATGCCATGTGTGCCATAGATGCAATAGGAACTCACTTTACCTTTAAGCAGGATGTTGATATTGAGTCACAATGCAGTCATTGTGGTACTGAGGTTAAAATAAGCATAAGGGATGGGAAAATCGTTGACTATGATCCTTTAGACCTGCATATACTCCATGTGGACTTAAATAAAACCACCAATTGGTCAGGCTCTTGCTGAAATGTAATGAATTTCTTCTGTAAGAAGAATGAATATGATAT
>CAZIMA010000204.1:0-2281 GCA_964540195.1 uncultured Tissierella sp. | reverse complement strand
ACAATATTATACAAGGAGGGATTAAATGTCAAAGTATTTCAGTAAACTAGGTATAGTCCTTGTAATCGTTATGGTTATGGGATTTACACTTACTGCTTGTAAACAAGATACGGAATTAAAAGAAATAACCTTAATAGAGGTTACCCACAGTTTATTTTATACCCCACAATATGTAGCTTTAACCCAGGGCTTCTTTGAAGAAGAAGGGTTAAAAATTGAATTGGTAAATGGAAAAGGGGCAGATAAGGTAATGGCTGCCTTAATAAGTGGAGAAGCAGAAATTGGATTTATGGGACCGGAAGCTTCAGTATATGTATATAATCAAGGTAGGGATGATTATGCAATAAACTTTGCCCAACTTACACAAAGGGACGGATCATTTTTAGTTGGTAGAGAAAAAGAAGAAAACTTTCAATGGACGGACTTAAAAGGCAAGGAAGTTCTTGGTGGCCGCAAGGGTGGTATGCCTCTTATGACTCTTGAATATGTAATTAAGAAGCATGGACTTCAGATTCCTGAAGATGTTAATGTTCGTACGGATGTGCAGTTTGATGTTCTTGCAGGTGCCTTTGTTGCAGGTGAAGGCGACTATGTAGCACTGTTTGAACCAGTAGCATCATCATTAGAGCAAGAAGGAAAAGGCCACATTGTAGCATCCATTGGAGAAGCAGGAGGTTATATCCCATATACTGCTTATTCCGCAACTAAAAAGTATATGGAAAAGAATCCGGATGTAATCCAGAAGTTTACCAATGCTATCTTAAAGGGAATGGTATGGGTACAAAACAACTCAACCGAGGAAATAGCTAAGGCAGTTCAGCCTCAATTCCCTGATACGGACTTAGAAATACTTAAGATATTAATTGATAGATATAAGGCTCAGGACTCCTGGAAACCAGACCTAATTATAACCGAAGAAGGATTAAATCACCTAATGGATATAATGGAATTGGCAGGTGAGTTGGATACTAGAGCTGATTATAATAAGATTGTAACTACTAAATTTGCTATTGAAGCTATGAAGAATGTGAAGTAATTGAGAAAACGTCTAAATGAAATCTCATTTAGACGTTTTCTCAATTATCTAGGTATAAACCCAACCTTCTTATATACCTTCCTAAGGGTCTTCATAGCCATATACTCGGCTCTTTCTGCCCCTTCTTTATATACCTTTTCCAAATAGTCCTTATTGCTAACAAGGTCTTTATATTTATCTTGAATTGGGCTAAGACCTTCTACTACTACTTCGGCCAAGTCATCCTTAAACTTACCATAACCTAGACCATCATATCTTTTTAGTATAGTATCTACATCATCATTAGAAAATACAGAATAGATATTAATAAGGTTTTTCAAGCCAGGTTGTTCATCATTATAGGCTATAACCCCTAAGGAATCCGTAACCGCCCTCTTAATCTTCCTCCTAATAGTATCCTTATCATCTAACATCAATATAAAGGCATTTACATCTGCATCGGATTTGGACATCTTGAATTGTGGCTCTTGTAGACTCATAATTTTGGCACCAAAGTCCTTTATTAAAGGCTCAGGCACTACAAAGGTATCACTATACCTATTATTAAATCTTTCAGCTAAATCACGGGCTAATTCCAGATGCTGCTTTTGGTCTTCCCCTACAGGTACAAAGTCTGCTTGATATAGGAGAATATCGGAAGCCATTAGTACAGGGTAGGTAAATAAACCTGCATTCAAATTTTCATCTGACTTCCTGGATTTTTCCTTAAATTGAGTCATTCTATTAAGCTGCCCCATATAGGTTATAGTATTTAATACCCAGTTCAGCTCAGCATGTGCCGGAACATGAGACTGAATAAAGAGTGTAGACTTTTCAGGGTCTATGCCACATGCCATATATAATGACAGTACATCCAGGGTTCTCTTTCTTAAATCCTTAGGTACTTGTGGTACAGTAATTGCATGTAGGTCTACAATACAATAATAGCAATTGAATTCATCCTGAAGCTCTACAAAGTTTTTTAAAGCTCCTATATAATTTCCTATAGTCAATTCACCCGATGGCTGAACGCCACTGAATACATTTTTTTTATCCATATATAATACCTCCTATTTATAATTAATCGCAGTTTCGCAACACAAATCTATTAGCTCCCTACTCTCGCATAGATTTGGTGCTTATTGCGTTTGACCTACCATCAGTTTGTTAAGAAAACCACTTAACAAACCGGGTTAGGTCATAAAAAAATCTCCCATCTCTATTAAGAGACGGAAGATTATCATCCGCGGTACCACTCTAATTGCA
>CAZIMA010000203.1:0-2290 GCA_964540195.1 uncultured Tissierella sp. | reverse complement strand
TTCAGGATGGTAGCCAGGGTCCATGGCTATATATTCAACTTCAAAATTTCTATTTCCATTTTTATGGAGTTCCTGAAACAACTTAGCCATCAATAAACTATCCTTACCACCTGAAATAGCTACTGCAATCTTATCCCCATCCTGGACTAATTCATATTCCTTTATTGCCTTTATAAACTTGCTCCATATATGCTTTCTATAAGTCTTAATAATAGATCTCTCTATATCAGCCAAGGGCTTTCTATCATTAAAGGGTACTAAAATTTCACAACCCTCTCCTGCTAAAGACGTCTTCTTTTCTTCCAAACTAATCACTCCAAAGTCTAATTAAAATCTAGCTCTAGTTTATCCTAAATTCTTTTTTAATACAAGACTAGGATAATTATTCATTGCACCTCTTTAGAATATAGGATATAATCATTTGATGAGTATTTTTATGAATAGTAATAAATTAATTTAGACTAAGAAAATAAATGTAATATATACAATAGAAGGAGTTAATTAAATGAAACTAGGAATAGTAGGCCTACCTAATGTAGGAAAGAGTACATTATTTAATGCTATAACCCAGGCTGGAGCTGAGTCAGCTAACTATCCATTCTGTACCATTGAGCCAAATGTTGGAGTAGTAGCAGTACCTGATGAAAGACTAAATAAACTTAGCGAAATTTCTAAATCCAAGAAAGTAGTACCAACTGCAATTGAATTTTATGATATTGCAGGCCTTGTAAAAGGGGCTAGTAAGGGTGAAGGTCTTGGAAACAAGTTCCTTGGACATATCCGCTCAGTAGATGCAATTGTTCATGTTGTAAGATGCTTTGAAAATCCGGATGTTGTCCATGTAGATGGGGCTATTGATCCAATAAGGGATATTGAAACCATCAACATTGAACTTATGCTATCTGATATGGAGCTTTTAGAAAGACGTCTTGAAAAGACTAAAAAAGCTGCAAAATCTGATAAGTCATTGGCCTTAGAGTTGGAATTAATAGAAAAGGCTATGAAGACCCTAGAAGATGGAAAATCCATAAGAACTCTGGATTTAAATGAGGAGGAAACTGCAATAGTAGCTAGCTTTGACTTATTAAGCTCTAAGCCAATTATCTATGTAGCAAATATCTCTGAGGATGATGTTGCTAACAATTCAACCAACCAATATGTAGAAAAGGTAAAGGAATTTGCTGCCTCAGAAAATGCTGAAGCTATTGCAATCTCTGCGAATATTGAAGATGAAATTTCACAGCTTGATCCTGCTGAAAGAGAAGAATTCTTAGCTGATTTAGGACTTGAAAATTCAGGCTTGGATAAACTGGTTAAGGCTAGTTATCATTTACTTGGTCTTATAAGCTTTATCACTACCGGAGAAATTGAAACTAGGGCTTGGACTATTAAAAGAGGGACCCTTGCTCCACAGGCTGCAGGTAAAATCCACTCAGATATTGAAAGAGGATTTATCAGAGCAGAAGTTATTGCCTATGAAGATTTAATATCCGTAGGTGGCAGTATGGCAGCTGCAAAGGAAAAAGGTATCCTTCGTATAGAAGGTAAGGAATATGAGATGAAGGACGGAGACGTAGTACATTTTAGATTTAATGTGTAACAAAAAGCCTAGGATCTTTTGATCTTAGGCTTTTTAACTTTATCATCTTATATCATTCAATATCTGATTCATCTGGTCATAGGTCAACATACCAGGTACACCAACTAATAATATACCTTCAGGGTCTATAAAGTATGATGTTGGAAATCCCCTTACCATATAGGTCTGTGATATTTTTCCGTCTTCATCAAGGACTACATCAAAGGTATATCCTCCTTTTTTGATATAGTCTTCTACAACGCCTTTTTCCTCCATTACATCTACAGCAAGAACTACTAAGTCATCATTTTCATCATCAAATTTCTGTAAATCAGGCATCTCCGCATCACAATAGCCACACCAGGTAGCCCAGAAGTTTACAAGTACTATCTTGCCTCTATAATCTGATAGGGATACTTCCTCACCAGCTAAATTTTTAAGTGTAAAATCCGGTGCAGGTTTTCCTAAGGCAAACTCTACTTCTGATGTAGCTTGTTCTGATTGTAGACCAACTTCTTCATCAGATGGCACCTCTTCTTCTACAGGCTTTTCTCCTCCACTACCGTTTCACCAGCTTGTTTAGGCTCCCCTTTATCATTAGTAGTACACCCAACCATAGCAAATATTCCAACAACAACTAATACAAGTAATAATATAAAACGTAATTTTTTAATTAAAATCTCCCCCTTAGAGTAATAATCTACTAATATT
>CAZIMA010000202.1:0-2304 GCA_964540195.1 uncultured Tissierella sp. | reverse complement strand
ATCCTTGACAATCAGTGGATCCTGGACAGGCCCTCTTACATGGAGCATGACAGTCTCCAGTATGGTCTGACAAAAGTAATTCCAAAGCCGTCTTTCTTGAGCTTCTTACCTTTGGCGTTTCGGTATTTACAACCATTCCATCACTAGCAACAGTTGCGCAAGCTCTTAAAAGTTTAGGAACTCCTTCTACCTCGCATACGCAAAGACCGCAGGAACCATATATTTCTATACGCTCATCAAAACACATAGTAGGGATTTCGATTCCGTTTTCTCTGGCTATATCCAGAATTGTTTGACCCGATGTTCCCTCTACTTCTCTTCCGTTAATATTTAAATGAATAACAGTCATCTCCCTACCCCCTAATCTATATAAACTGCATCGAATCTACAAACATCATGACACTTACCACATTGGATACAAAGGTCTTGGTCTATTACATGCTTGCCCTTTAATACACCTGAGATTGCCTTAGTTGGACAATTTCTTGCACAAAGAGTACAACCGGTACAATTGTCTGTGATATCATATCTAATCAGGCTCTTACATACATGGGCAGGACATTTCTTGTCCCTGATATGAGCTTCGTATTCGCTTCTAAAGTTCTTAATCATACTTAGAACCGGATTTGGCGCAGTTATTCCTAGTTGGCAAAGAGAACCCGCTTGTACTTCACGAGCTAGATTTTCTAGTGTTTCAATATCCCCTTCTTTACCCTTTCCTTCCGTAATTCTTTCAAGGATTTCAAGCATCCTCTTAGTACCAAGTCTACAGTGAATGCACTTACCACAGGATTCCTTTCTGGTAAAGGATAAGAAAAACTTGGCCATTTCAACCATACATGCAGTCTCATCTATGACTACCATTCCACCTGAACCCATTATAGCTCCGACTTTTGACACTGATTCATAGTCTATTGGAGTATCTATTAGTTCAGCCGGTATACATCCTCCGGAAGGTCCACCCATTTGAACTGCCTTAAACTTCTTATCGTTTAAAATTCCTCCACCTATATCATAGATAATTTCCCTTAAAGGCATTCCCATAGGAACCTCTACTAATCCACCCTTCTTAATCTTGCCTGTCAGGGCAAAGACCTTAGTCCCTTTGGATTTCTCTGACCCATATTTAGCATACTCTGCCCCACCATGTCTAAATATCCATGGAACATTGGCAAAGGTCTCAACGTTGTTAATATTTGTTGGCTTATTCCAAAATCCTTTTTGTGCCGGGAAAGGCGGCTTAAGTCTAGGCATACCACGTTCACCTTCTAGGGATGCAATTAATGCAGTCTCCTCTCCACATACAAAAGCCCCTGCCCCAGCCTTTATCCTTATATCAAAATCAAATCCAGAATCCATAATATTCTTTCCTAGATAGCCTGCTTCATTGGCCTGTTTAATTGCAATTTCAAGTCTCTTTATTGCTAGGGGATACTCTGCTCTAACATAGATAATTCCTTCATTAGCACCCATAGCATATCCACCTATGGCCATCCCTTCAAGTATTCTGTGGGGATCTCCTTCAAGTACACTTCTATCCATAAATGCACCTGGGTCTCCCTCATCTGCATTACATACCATATACTTCGGAGTTGCACTTTCTTTATAGGCTGCATTCCACTTAAACCAAGTAGGGAAACCTGCTCCACCCCTACCCCTAAGTCCGGCAATTTTTACTTCTTCAATCACATCTAGAGGGGTCATTTCTAGTAAGGCCCTTTTCAAGCCTTGATAACCTCCATTGGCTATGTATTCATTTATATCTTCAGGGTTTATATAACCACAATTCTCAATGGCAATTCTTACTTGCTTGGACTCTATTTTTTCATCAACTTCGGAAATCCTTATTTCTTCTAATTCTTTCTTTAAGGTCTCATCTAAAAGCTTAATTGCTTTATCAGTTGATACCTTAACATATCTGTCTAAATGTCCCTTATCATCATATACATCAACTATTGGCTCTAAGTGGCACATACCAACGCATCCTGTAATTTTTAAATCTATATCTAAATTCCTATTCTTAATTTCCTTTTTAAGTTCTTCATATACCTTACTTGCTCCTGCGGCTATTCCGCAGCTTCCAAGACCTACTACTACTTTCATACTGTCGCCCCCTTGTTTTCCAAAGATTTAGCTTTAATCTCCTTTAAAATCTTCTTGGTTTTCTGAGGTGTTAGGCTTCCATAGGTTTCTCCATTAATCATCATAACCGGAGATAGGCTGCAGCAACCTAAGCATGCTACATTATTTAAAGTAAAGAGATTGTCCGAAGTAGTTTCACCATCATGGATATGGAGTTCTTCG
>CAZIMA010000201.1:0-2319 GCA_964540195.1 uncultured Tissierella sp. | reverse complement strand
CGAGGTGGGCGGCAGCTGACCTCGTTATTCCATTAAATCCGTATCCAGAATTACATAATTAGCCCTGTGGATATATAAACTCTTTCCATCGATATTAAGCCTTGTCATCTTTGGCAAATCATCGGGAACTGTTACAAACACCCTCTCCCCTTGATAAACTCCAATAGGGATCCCCATTTGGCTTGAGACTATAATGGTCTTATCCTTACCGATATTATTTCTTAAATCATTAACAAACCTATCTAGAGGTACAAAGCCACCTCCACCACTTACCTCTATATTGCTAGGGGTTTGAAAATCCTCTACCATATCAAGGCCTTCTTCTGCAAAGATTACCGTATTTCCCACTTGAATCATCTCTCTACCGTTAATAGTGATTTCAAGAACGCTGGACTCAAATCCTGGAGATTCACTACTTGAATTGGATTCATTTTCCAATAGGCCAACGGTAATTTTACTTCCATTTAGTTCCAAGGTCTTATTGGCATAATGGTCATATACGGATATTTCAAACCTGTTTCCAATTAAGTCCCCCCTAAGAACCGCTATCCTATCCAGAATTGCAGAACAGCCGGATAAGGTTAAAAGTAGGATTAATAATACTGCCACTTTGATCTTCTTATTCTTAATCATTTCCATCTCCTATCATTGAATAATTTCAGGTTTATGATAATAATAGCCTTGTAGGTAGTCTATTCCCAGATCCCTACATTTGTCAGCAACTTCTTTTGTCTCCACCCCTTCTGCCACAATCTCTATATTATTTAGTTTGCAAAAATAGATTATGCTTTCTACTAAGGTTGATGATGCTTTATCACATGCTACATCATCTATCATGGACTTGTCAATTTTTATTACATCAAGGGGCATCTCCATTACCATTTTATATGATGAGTACCCTGGTCCACCATAAATCTAGTAAGCTCATTGACTAGCTCTGTATTTTCTATAACCGGTATAAACATTATAGGGGGAACCATTGTTTTATCATCCTTGACCCATCTTACAAGCATTTCCACCCCAACAGGTCTTTCTGTTTTTGCATCATATATTTTTTGGAAGGCTGCTTTTATATTATTATTTTTAAGAGCTATTCTAAAATTGGCACCGATATCCACTACATTCTTATAGTAATTATCGATTTCTAAATTGTATTCCATATGCTTAATATGGTTTACTATGGCATATCTTAAGGCTATAAGGGATTGCCTAACCCCTTCTTCTATGGATGTTGTCTCATCTATTCTGGATATACCGGTAATAGTTTCCATATATATTGGTATATCATCAACTACTATTACCCTTTTGTTTAAAAAACCCAGTAATTCAATGACTTCATCATCGGATATGGACTCAAGGTCTTCATTTATAATGATTACAAATTCCATACCATCATATCTTACAAGGTCCATATTATAGTGTTTTGAAATCTCTTCTTCTAACAACCTAGATACCCTTGTAATAAACTCCTTGGAGAAATTATAGCTAAAGAGTCTAAGGGTCTGCTCATACCCCTTTATAGATAGGCTGATTATCACCCTGTTTTTAAACCTAAGTGAGCCCTCATGCTTTAAGGATTCCATATTGGCTAAGCCGGTTATTCTATCATGGGTAAGGAGGTTTGTAATATACTCCTTATTCTTCTCTCCATAATCGTAGAAAAACCCTATTATAAAAGCGATAATGATATAAATCAAAACCCTTATAATCCAGTTTTTAGGGTCCTGGGGCAATCCAAGAACTACATTTAAGGGCATAAAGGGACCCACTAATAATCCACTAAATATGGCGTGGACCATTGCATCCTTCTTCCCCCTTGTAGAGGCAATAAAAGCTATGGGTACATACATTAGGTTTGCATAAACCTTAGTAGTTCCTCCGCTTAAATAAACTAATATGGCAATAATTATAGACATACCATAAGCAAGTAGCAAGGATATAAAACTGCTTTTTTTAATATCAATTAGGATTTTTAGCATAGCAATCTCCTTAAAATATTTAAGCATGGATGAAAGTGAACATAGTTGGGTGATAAGGACATCACCTCGTTATCCCATTTATACCTAGAAAAGGGGATTTAGAATCAAGTTTTTGTAAAAGCTTGTATTTTTACCGATTCTTAATATAGAAAATAAAAAACTAGTGTATAATAGACTTATAAACATAATGAGGAGGAATTGTACTTGAGGGAATCCCTAAAGAAATTTTTATTAATCAATATTGGTATAGCAATTCTGGCTTGTGGCCTATATTATTTTCTTATACCTTCAAATCTTGCGGTTGGTGGGGCAACAGGCCTGGCACTTGTAATCAGTACCT
>CAZIMA010000200.1:0-2331 GCA_964540195.1 uncultured Tissierella sp. | reverse complement strand
CCATTATTCATTCCCACGTCACTTATCATATGCTACGATTGCAGCTCGTCGTCAGCTTATGGTTGAAGAATGTGAAAAGCTTGGTATTGAGTTTGTTGATGTAACTGCTCCTGACCCAACAGGGGATGCGGGAGTATCAGGTGCACAACAATTTATTCTAGAAGACGTTCCACGTCAAATTGCACAATATGGTAAGGATACAGCTTTCTTTTCAACAAACTGTGCAATGCAGGAACCTCTAATTCGTTCGATTCTTGAACAGGGAGCAATATATCCACAACAATGTTGCCCAAGTCCATACCATGGATATCCAGCTGCTTTAAACATAGACGTAGCAGGTCATGAAGGCGATGTTCAATATATGCTTGATTCTATCGATGAAAAGCTTACAGCAGCAGGACAAGAAAATAGAATGGCTACATGGGCTGTACCTGTAAATATGCTTATGGTTGAAGCAGGTGTTGACTATGCTATAGAAGTTCTTGAAGGAAGAACAAATGGAACATTAGACGAAGCGGTTTTAAATCAAATAACTAACAGAATAGCAGGTGGAGATGGTAAAGCTCAATTGACTAAGTACAATGAAAATGGAGTTGAGCTAGACAACTACTATATGTTGCTTTGCGATTTCTATGATTTTGGTGCTTAACTGTCAGAAGTAGAGTAAATGACCGCCGGCTTGTCGTGCAAGCCGGTGGTTTTTCATGATAAATGAGATAGGAGGGATGTCATTGGAAACCCGTTATCTTCTAAATATGGACAATATATCGAAGGAGTATTTTGGGAATCGCGTTCTAAAGAATGTAAACCTTAAGGTTAAGCCAGGTGAAATACATGCACTAATGGGTGAAAATGGTGCGGGAAAATCAACTTTGATGAATATTCTCTTTGGAATGCCTGTTATACATACGACCGGTGGTTTTGAGGGTAGAGTAGAAATAGATGGTGAAAAGGTAGTAATAGATGCCCCCCACAATGCCATGAACTTTGGGATTGGAATGGTACACCAGGAATTTATGCTAATACCAGGTTTTACAGTAACTGAAAATATTAAGGTAGGAAGGGAAATTACAAATCCTACTTTCTTGAGTAGAATTTTTGGTAAAGATCTTGAAAGTTTAGATATAGACCAAATGAGAAAGGATGCAAAAAAAGCCCTAAGGGATATAGGATTAAATATAGAAGATTATACTAAAGTGGCAGGACTTCCTATAGGTTATATGCAATTTATAGAAATTGCTAGGGAGATAGACAAGACAGGAATAAAACTTCTAGTATTTGATGAGCCTACGGCAGTTCTTACTGAGAGCGAAGCAGAAACATTACTTGGAATTATGAAGGAAATATCCGCTAGGGGGATAGCGATTATATTTATTACCCACAGACTTGATGAGGTAATGGCTGTTGCTGATAGCCTTACTGTCCTTAGGGATGGTGAATTCGTTATAAGAAAAGAGATAAAGGATACATCAGTAGTGGAAATTGCTGAGCTAATGATTGGGCGTAAGGTTGAAAAACTTGTTGATGACACTGAAGATATGAGGGTTCTTAGTGATGATGAAATTGCTCTATCTATCAGGGATTTTTATGTAAATATGCCGGGTGAAATGGTTAAGGGAATCGATTTAGATATAAGGAAAGGTGAAATCTTTGGAATCGGTGGTTTAGCAGGGCAAGGTAAAATTGGTATTCCAAATGGGATTATGGGACTCTATGAATCCCAAGGCAAGGTAAAGGTTTTTGGTAAAGAACTTGATTTGAAATGCCTTGGAAATGCCTTAGATAATGGGATTGCAAGTGTTTCTGAGGATAGACGTGGAGTGGGCTTACTACTTGACCAACCTATAGAGGAGAATATAGCCTTTACAGCTATGCAAATCAAAGAGGACTTTTTAAAGAAAATAGGACCTATTAAGCTTTTTGATCAAAAACAAGCAAGAGAACATGCTCTTAAGATGATAGAGCTTTTAGATATAAGATGTACAGGCCCAAAGCAAGCTGTTGGAAGTCTTTCAGGAGGAAATCAGCAGAAGGTCTGTCTTGCCAGAGCTATTACCTTGGAGCCGGATATTCTTATGGTATCCGAGCCAACCAGAGGGATAGATATAGGTGCTAAAAAATTGGTTTTGGAATACCTAGTTAAATTGAATCGTGAATATGGACTTACTATTATTATGGTAAGCTCTGAGTTAGTGGAGCTTAGGTCTCTTTGTGACAGAATTGCAATAGTTTCAGATGGGAAGATTGCAACTATATTATCACCGGATGCACCGGATGCAGAATATGGTTTAGCAATGGCAGGAACAATGAAGGTAGGTGCTAAAAATGCGT
>CAZIMA010000199.1:0-2356 GCA_964540195.1 uncultured Tissierella sp. | reverse complement strand
TACAATTTATACTAGCTATATCTATAGATGATTAATCTATAGGTATAGCTAATTTTGTTTTAAAAACCATCAAAAGCTCAACTTCTTAAAATGAAATAAAAAATCCAAAATAAAAGAAGGATTTTACAAATTAATGGAGAATAATGTATATACAAAATATTTTGATAAATCACCGAACCTTGCTTTGTTTTAAATTTGAAAGAACAATCTTAATTGGAGGTGTTTTTTCTTGGGTAGAAAGCCTAGATTTGAGTATCCTGGAGGGATCTATCATCTTATTCAAAGGGGAAATAACAGGGAATATATCTTCAGCAGGACAGAGGATAAGGAATATATTTTAGACCTGATAAAGGAATATAGGGATATTATGGGGTTTGAAGTCTATGGATATGTGATAATGAGCAATCATTACCATCTTATAATCCGAATATCTCAAGCTCCCTTAAAGGATATAATGCATAGGATCAATAATAAGTTTTCTAGATATTTTAATATTAAATATAAGCGGTCCGGCCATGTTTTTGAGAACCGCTATAAGGGTATATTGGTAATTGATGATAGGTATCTGCTATCCCTCTTAAGATATGTTCATCAGAACCCTGTTGGAGCAAAGATGTGTAATAGGGTGGAGGATTATCCTTGGTCTAGTGATAAATACTATAGATACAATAATGTCACGGGTATGGTGGATATTGATTTTATCTTAGATATTTTTTCAAGGGACAGGTCTAAAGCTATAAAATCATATATAGAATTTATGTCTGAGGAAAAAAGAGAGGATATGGATTTCTTTGAGAACTGTGATGTTATAGGCAATGTAAGTACATATAAGCTAGACAAATACTTAAAATCGGATACGAAAACTTTAGACCAGATCTTGGAGGATGTGGCTAAGGATTCTAAAATCATTAAGGAGATAAAACTTGGCTCAAGAAAAAGGTATTTAAGCAAGTACAAGAAGGAATTCATAGAACTAGCCCTAAAGGCAAATTATACCATGAAGGAAATTGGAGAAAGCATTTCAATTACTGATGCTGCTGTTTACAGGATAGCTAATGAAGAAAAGTAGGAGGTGTGCCTTGGCTTCTATCGTTAAGAGTTTTGGAATATTAGGTGTTGAAGGATATTTGGTGGATGTTGAAGTAAAGGAAATTTTCGGACAAGCTATGATTTCAATCGTTGGTCTTGGTGATACTGCCATTAAGGAAGCTAGGGAAAGGGTCCAGGCAGCAATCAATGACAGCAACTATACTTTTCCTCAAAAGAAGATTGTAGTAAATCTAGCCCCTAGCGATTTAAAGAAGAGTGGGTCTCATTACGACCTGCCTATTGCCCTGGGCATGTTAATAGAGACAGAGCAATGCATCATATCTCGCAAGGAAGAGTTTGCATATATTGGAGAGCTGTCCCTTAATGCCAAGCTGCGTGGCTGCAGTGGTGTATTGCCTATGATTATAGCTGCAAAAGAAGCTGGTGTTGAAAATATCATTGTGCCTTTAGAAAATGTAAGGGAAGCATCCTTGGTATCAGGTGTTAATATCTTTGGATTCGATAATCTAACAGAAGTGGTTGAGTTTTTAGGAAATAGGAGGGACTATTATCCTCAAGAAATAGTTCATACTCAAGAGGAAGACCATAATTTTAAGCTTGATTTTATTGACGTTCAAGGTCAGGATGCTGTGATTGAGTATGTGGTCGTAGCTGCAGCAGGTGGCCATAATATGATTATGATAGGGGCCCCAGGTTGTGGAAAATCAATGATTGCTAAAAGGATACCAACTATTCTGCCCCGGATGACGGATGTAGAGGCTCTTGAAGTAACTAAGATATATAGTGTTGCAGGCATATTAAAGGAAAAAGCAGGCCTTGTTCTTGAGAGACCCTTTCGGGCACCCCATCACAATGCTTCCACCAATTCCCTAATTGGGGGTGGAAACAATGCAAGCCCTGGTGAAATCTCATTAGCCCATAATGGTGTCTTATTTCTAGACGAAATCGCAGAATTCAACAAAAAGACCCTGGAGGCCTTAAGGCAGCCAATGGAGGATCAAAAGGTTACTGTGTCTAGGGTTAAGCAGACCAATACCTATCCGGCAAGTTTTATGTTAGTAGGGGCTATGAATCCTTGTCCATGTGGATATTATGGAGATGAGAAGTGTAAGTGTACGGATTATGAGGTTTTAAAATACAGGCAGAAGATTTCAGGTCCCATTATGGATAGGATGGATATCCAAAAATATGTTAGGCCGGTTAATTTTATGGATCTTGCCAATAATTCTACTGGCAAGTCATCAAAGGACTTGAGGCAAAGAGTTGAATTTGCCAGAGATATTCAGAACAAAAGGTTTAAGGATAT
>CAZIMA010000198.1:0-2431 GCA_964540195.1 uncultured Tissierella sp. | reverse complement strand
AGCACCTAGACTTATTTCATAGCCCTAGTTGAATTCAAGATTGCTATTACCGCCACACCTACATCTGCAAAAACTGCCTCCCACATAGTCGCTATACCAAAGGCCCCCATTATTAGGAATACTCCTTTGACTCCAAGGGCGAAGAATATATTCTGCCATACTATAGTTCTTGTTCTCTTGGCTATCCTAATAGCAGTGGCAATTTTAGATGGCTCATCCATCATTATTACCACATCTGCTGCTTCTATTGCTGCATCGGATCCTAGGCCACCCATGGCTACTCCAATATCGGCTCTAGCTAATACTGGTGCATCGTTTATCCCGTCTCCTACATAGATAATCTTTCCATTAGATGATTTCCTATTTTCAATCATCTCTAGCTTCTCCACCTTTTCATGAGGTAGGAGCTGGGAATAAACTTCGTCCAAACCTAAATCCTTAGCAATTTTTTCCCCTACTGCCTTAGTGTCTCCCGTAAGCATGATAGTCTTCTTAATTCCAAGAGATTTTATTTCCTTAATAGCCTTCTTTGAATCAGCTTTCACTTCATCTGCAATCACTATATATCCTGCATATACCTTATCAAAGGCTAGGTGGATTATAGTTCCAATGGAATCCACATTCTCAAATTGGATGTTTTCCTCAGCCATCAATTTTGCATTACCGGCTAATATTTGGCTACCCTTGATAACTGCTTTGATTCCGTTTCCAGCAATTTCCTCATAGGAATCCACTAAAGTCTTATCCACAGCTAATTTATAAGCTTTTAATATAGAAAGGGCGATTGGATGATTGGAGTAACTTTCAGCATAGGCAGCCATCTCCAACAGGTCTTCTGAGTTAAAATCATCTGATGGATTAATTTCAGTAACTTGGAAGACACCCTTAGTTAGGGTTCCGGTCTTATCGAATACCACAGCTTCAACCTGGTTTAAAGCCTCTAAATAATTACTTCCCTTAATAAGAATTCCCTTATTGGATGCCCCTCCTATACCTCCAAAGAATCCCAGAGGTATGGATATTACCAGAGCACACGGGCAGGATATTACCAGGAATATTAAGGCCCTATATAGCCATTCTGAGAAGGAAGCTCCCGTAATAAGTGGAGGAAGGAGTGCAATACCCAAAGCCCCAAATACTACAGCCGGTGTATAATATCTTGCAAATTTAGTTATAAAATTTTCAGTTGGAGCCTTCTTGCTGCTGGCATTTTGAACCAGGTCTAGGATCTTAGCAGCAGTAGATTCTCCAAAGGTCTTAGAAACTTCAATGGTCAACATACCATTGATATTCACAAAGCCACTTAGGATTTCATCTCCTACTTGTATATCCCTTGGCATGGATTCACCGGTTAAATTGGATGTATCTACGCTAGACTGCCCATCTATTACCCTTCCATCTAGAGGAATTTTCTCTCCGGGCTTAACTATAATTAGGTCTCCAATCCTTACTTCCTCAGGTGATAGGGTCTTAATAGTATCTCCTAATTTTAGGTGGGCATAGTCAGGTCTAATATCCATTAGGTCGCTGATGGACTTTCTAGACCTGTGAACTGCCACGTCCTGGAAGAGTTCTCCTACTTGGTAGAATAGCATTACCCCTACCCCTTCAGCGTATTGGCCTATAATAAAGGCCCCTATAGTAGCAATACTCATTAGGAAGTTTTCATCGAAAACTTGCCCTCTTTTAATATTATTTACAGCCCTCAACAATACAGGGGAGCCTACAATTAGGAATGCTGCAAGGAAAAGTATAAGTTCAAGCCTTGGACTAAGGTCCATCACTAGGCCTGAGACCATAATTGCCCCAGCCACTAGGATTTTTATGACTTCCTTCCTAAATTCAGATACCATAGATTGGTCCCCATGACTATGACCATGACTATGAGCGTGGGTATCCTCTTCAAGAGGAACCATCTTTACATGACCTTCAATAGTCTTAATAATTTTTTCTGCCCTATTAATAATTTCATTTGAATCTGAATCCTTATCCATCTCCAGCTTCAACTTCTTATTCAAAAAATCCACATTGACATCCTTTACACCATCCAGGTGTTTTATTGCTGCCTCCATTTTAGCAGCACAATTAGCTCAACCTAAGCCCTCAAGTATAAAGGATCTTTCAATATATTGGATCCCATTTTTACCTTGAATGTTACTACTTGCTCCCAATTTTTCTTTGATTTTAACACCTGGTTCATGCTTATCTATTATTGATTTCACATGGTCTATGAGTTTTTTATGATCATAATCTGAACTGGTCTCTAAAATTAAGGTTTTCATCATAAAGTTAATGGATGCATCAATGCCTTCAATCTTGTTTAATTCATTTTCAATATTTGCAGAGCAATGAGCACAGTCTAATCCTTCCAGTATCAGCTCAGTCTTTAATGCAGTTGTCATCTCTATTCCCCCACTTCCTCTTTAATGTG
>CAZIMA010000197.1:0-2458 GCA_964540195.1 uncultured Tissierella sp. | reverse complement strand
CCTACTAGGTCTGGACCAGGCTTAAGAGTTGTTTTGCCAGGTTTCCAACCTGATGGTGTAACCTCAGCCCCTTTTGTTGCTCTTACTAATTGGAATGCCTTTATTTGTCTAATGGATTCTGCTACATTTCTTCCTACTGGTGGAGTAAGTACTTCAAATCCTTGAATTATACCATCTGGATCTATAATAAATCTACCCCTAGTTTCAACCCCACTGTCCTCATCATATATTCCATACATTTTACCGATAGTTCCATCCTGGTCTGATAACATAGGGAATGGGATATCTTTTCCTATCATCTTAGATAACTCATTATCATTCCAGACTTTATGAACGAAAGGTGAATCTACACTTACTGAAAGTACTTGTACATCTAAGTCCTTAAGTACATCATTCTTGGCAGCAACTGCTGACACTTCAGTAGCTCAGACAAATGTAAAGTCGCCTGGATAGAAGCATAATAATACCCATTTGCCCTTATAGTCTTCTAAATTTACATTTACAAATTTTCCTTCATAAAAAGCCGGTGCTGAAAATTGCGGTGCTGGTTTTCCTACTCTAACCAATTTTTGCTCCTCCTTTTTTGGTGTTTTTTCATGTGATTCATTAACTACTTCCTCTTTTTTCTTCATTAGTTCAGGTCTTGTGCAACCTGCTTTAATTTCTTCAGCCATAAACTCACCTCTTATAAGATTATTTTATACCAGAAAGTTTATTATTCAGTATTATTATATTATATACCCACTTTTTTCTATTTAAACAATTAAATATAACGAATATAAAGTTGTAAAGATAACAAAATGTCTATAATTAATCATATAAATCTTCTAATAAATCTTATTGACAGGTTGGGAAAACGTCGTTGTGATTTAAATATGAACAATATTTCCCTGGATGAGAAGATGTTCAATCGAGAAAACCTATTGCCAGTGATATTACAAATGCTGGGGAAGTAAATATAAACATAGGCACTTCAGGTTGGACTTCAAAGATAAGCCACAAGCCATCAGAAAGCAGTAATATATTTAATCTTATTGATTATAGTGGGTATAAGTATATAAACGTAGTTCCCTTCTTTAATGCCGGTAATGTTCATAAATGGATAAGAAATACTTTCTAAGCTGCTAATTCTTACGGTGAAATAGATAAGCTTTTGGAAAAAAGAACACCTGCTAGTAACCAAGTCCTATTTTTACCCTATCTTGTTAAAAGCAAGGTTTCAAAAATCAGACAAGTAGACCCTACTCTAGAAAATAATTATGATAAATTATATGAAAAATATATTGAATTGTACCCTAGACTAAAAGGTATTTAAACACAAAAGAACATAAAGGGACGGCAGACTGTGTTCTAATTATTTATTGACATATCTTTTTCATAATGTTAGACTAAAGAAGTAAAAATAAAATATATCTTCAGGGCAGGGTGTAATTCCCTACCGGCGGTATAGCCCGCGAGCCGTAAGGTTGATTCGGTGAAACTCCGAAGCCGACAGTAAAGTCTGGATGGAAGAAGATGCATAGTAGTCTTGATGTATAAGTATTTGGTTTTCCAACCATATTATTTATATCAGGAGTTTTTGTAGAATTTTATGCCCTGAGATTTTGTCTCAGGGCTTTTTGTTGTATTAAAAATTGGAGTGATGGAATGGATATAAAATATATGAGAAGAGCACTTGAGTTGGCTAAAGAAGGAGCAGGATATACAAATCCAAATCCACTGGTAGGTGCGGTTATAGTTAAGGAAGGTAGGATTATTGGTGAAGGCTATCATAGGATTTATGGCGGTCATCATGCGGAGATCAATGCCTTTCTAAACGCAAGAGAGGATGTTAAAAATGCAACTATGTACGTGACTTTAGAACCCTGCTCCCATTATGGGAAAACCCCTCCTTGTGCCAATGCAATAGTTGAAAAAGGAATAAAGAAGGTAGTTATTGGACTAAAAGACCCTAACCCCTTAGTGGCTGGAAGGGGAATAGAGATACTTGAAAAAGCCGGCATAGAAGTGATTTCAGAGGTGCTTGTAGAGGAAGCTAGGAAGTTAAATGAAATTTTTCTTAAATATATAACTACAAATCTACCCTTTGTTATTATGAAAACGGCTATGACCCTTGATGGAAAAATCGCCACTAAAACCAATGATTCAAAATGGATAAGTGGAGAACCCTCTAGGAACTATGTTCATGAAATCAGACATAGGGTGGCTGGGATTATGGTTGGAATAGGGACTGTACTAGTAGATGACCCATCTTTAACTAGCAGACTTGAAAGTCACAAGGGCTGTGATCCAATTAGAATAATCGTAGATAGTAAGGCAAGAATTCCTCTCCAAGCAAAAGTGTTAAACCTTGAATCAGATGCAAAGACTATTGTAGCTGTAACAGAAAATGCTAATAAGGAAAAAATTGAAGCACTTAAGGAAAAAGGTGCTGAAGTGATTATAACTCCTTCTAAAA
>CAZIMA010000196.1:0-2460 GCA_964540195.1 uncultured Tissierella sp. | reverse complement strand
AGGAGACGTAGGTGCAGTTAAGGCAGCAGTAGATGCAGGTGCAGAAGCAGCAAGAGCAGTAGGAGAGCTTCATTCAGTACATGTAATCCCAAGACCACATGCCGAGGTAGAAAGAGCAATTTTAAGCCAATACGAATAAAGTTAGGTGTTTTGAATGACTAAAACTAATATTACTTCAAATATCTTAGAGAATATAACCAAGAGGTTTAATGCGCAGGGTTTTTCCAACGAGGAAGGGAAAGCCCTAGTGGTGATTAATGGTAGCAATATGGATTTAAACAGAATCCAAGGTTTTATTCAAGATTTGAAGACCGGTTATGAGATTTCCATAGGGTTCTCATTTATGGCTGAAAGACTTTTAGATACAAAGAAGATTATCGATGAATTAAGACCTTCTCACGTATTTAGAGAAGAGGATATGTTGAGGCTTAAAGAAATATATAGGGAATATTCAATCCTGGTTGGACCTAATATATCCATGAATACCCTCTCGAAGGTATCCGCAGGGATGATAGATAGCTTTATATCTAATGCAATATGGTCATTCCTTTACTTTGGTAAAAAGGTATATTTGGATTTTAATTCCGTAAGGGAATATATGGGGGAAAAACCTAGAAACCAAGAGATAGAAAAAATTATCGAAGGTCAAATATCTACCATCTTAAAAATGGGGGCTATTGAGATTAATCCGGATGCGATAATGAAGGATGTCATAATCGAAAAAGAGGGGACACCTAATAAAACTCCAGAACAGAAGGACTTAATCTCGGAGAAGGATATTTTAAATCTAAGCAAAAACAAGAGTGTGTTAGTTTTAGATAAAAACACCTTGATAACTCCTTTAGCTAGAGATAAAGCCAGGGAGCTTGGTATTAAAATCGAGAAAAATTAGAAAGGGGGGCATGGAATGCGTATAGGGAAAATTATTGGAACCGTAGTTGCAACCAGAAAAGATGAAAAACTGGTAGGAAGTAAGCTTATGATTACGCAGCCTCTCACATTTAATCTGGAGCCCCAAGGTGATCCACTAATTGCAGTTGACACAGTAGGAGCCGGCATTGGAGAAGTTGTACTCTTTACAACGGGAACAGCAGGAAGGATAGCTGCAAGAAAGATGGATTCACCAATAGATGCTTCTATAATAGGCATAGTAGACCATATAGACATACCAGATTAACAGACTAAAGAAAGGAGGCACATTTTTGAGCGATACAAAATATTTAAAGAAAGCAATAGAATATCGAAAGCTTATAGACGTACTTATGGGCGATAAAATCTTTGCGGATACTGTATTGATAAAGGGAAGTGTAGTCAACGTAATAACCAGAGAAATCTATAAAGCTGATATAGCTATTAAAGGAAAGTATATACTTTTAGTTGGAGACTGTAGGGACTTAATAGGACCTAAGACCATGGTAATAGATGTAGAAGGAAGATATCTGTCTCCAGGCTTCATCGATTCACATATGCACTTTGAAAGTAGTATGCTAACAATTACGGAGTTTTCAAGGCTATCAATACCATCGGGAACTACTACCCTAGTAGCTGACCCCCATGAGATTGGTAATGCCTTAGGTCCTGTAGGTATGAAGGCAATGGCAGATGAAATTGATAAGGTGCCTAATAACGTATATCTAGTAGTACCTGCTATGACTCCGGATTCACCTGATTTGGAGACGGCAGGCTACGATACAACATCTAAGGACATGGAAGACCTCTTAAACTATAAAAACATCATAGGAATCGGAGAACTTCAAGGCTTTTCTAATGCAAAACACGTGTATAGAAATACTCCTGAGGTAATAGATGATTTAGTTGCATCTACTATATATGCAAGAAGTAAGAATATGGTAGTAGATGGAAACGCACCGGAACTCTTTGGCAAGGAACTTGCTGCCCATATTATATCAACAGGCGGTAGGTGTTCCTGTCATGAAACGACAACTAAAGCAGAAGCAGTTGAGAAGCTTAGACAAGGTGTATACCTATTTATGCGAGAAGGCTCAACTCAGAAGAATATGGGAGAATGTATAAGAGCCGTAACTGAAGAGGGAATGGACTCTAGACGATGTATATTAGCAACAGATGATATGGTAGCAGCTGACTTAGAAAGTCTGGGCCATATGAATGAGATAGTAAAGAGAACTATTAGGGAAGGAGTAAGCCCTGTAGAAGCAATACAGATGGTTACCATAAATCCTGCAACATATTTTGGATTAGAGCATGTAGGTGTCCTATCTCCAGGTAAACAAGCAGACATCGCTATAATCAGTGATTTAGAAGAAATGGTTGTTGAAGGGGTAGTATTAAAAGGAGATATAGTAGCATCCAAAGGAGACCTTCTTATTGACCTGCCGACATATACCTATCCTGAAACAGTTAAGAACTCGGTTAAGGTTAGACAGCTTAGTGAAAAGGATTTTGAAATTGAAGCTGACGGTTCATCGGCTAGAGCAAGGG
>CAZIMA010000195.1:0-2504 GCA_964540195.1 uncultured Tissierella sp. | reverse complement strand
TCCATTATTCCTAATTGCATTGCGATTTCAGGAGTTGTATTCCATAGTTTGGATTCCTCTTCGTAGCCAAGAGCCCTAAGCATTACAGTCATAAATTGCTGTACAGTTACCTTGTCATTTATTCCAAAGGTGTCATTTCCCATTCCCTTTATCAATCCCTTATCAACAGCCCATCCAATATAGGGTTCATAAAATGAATATGATTTGGTCAAGTCCGTAAATTTTGGTTTTATTAAATATGCTCTTGCACTTAATTCATCATTATATAGTCGACTTATGAGAACAATCATATCTTGACGTTTTAGGGTGTCTCCAAGCATTAAGTTTCCCTTTTCATTTCCTTCAATTACACCTAAATCCCTTAAAACCAAGCCAGAGGAGAGGTAAATGTCTCCTGGTTCAGCGTTGGCAATTATTGGAACTAGTGCTGATAATAGCATGGATAGTAGTATTATTATTACGATTATTTTTTTCAAAATATCTCTCCTTTCTTACTATTTTCCTAACTTGTTTTAATTATACTATAGATATAATAAATTTAATATTAAATTGAGATTACATTTATTTTGACATATAATATTTAGTAGTATAGAATATTGTAGTTAAAGAGAAAAATAAGTTGAAGGAGGGAATTTTGTGGCAACTAAATTTATTTTTGTTACCGGTGGAGTTGTATCATCCCTAGGCAAGGGTATTACTGCTGCAAGTTTAGGACGTCTTCTAAAGAGTAGAGGATTAAAGGTTACTATACAAAAATTTGACCCATATATAAATGTAGATCCAGGTTCAATGAGTCCATATCAGCATGGTGAGGTTTTCGTAACAGATGATGGAGCAGAAACGGATTTGGATTTAGGACATTATGAAAGATTTATAGATATTAATCTAACTAAAAACAATAGTATAACAACCGGAAAAATTTATTGGTCCGTATTAAATAAGGAAAGAAGAGGGGATTATGAAGGAAAGACTGTACAGGTTATTCCTCATATCACAAACGAAATCAAGGAAAGAATAATTAAATCCTCTAAAGAAAGGGATTTAGACGTTATTATTACTGAAATTGGTGGAACTGTAGGAGATATCGAATCCCTACCATTTTTAGAGGCTATAAGACAGCTTAAGTCAGATGTTGGAAGAGAAAATGTAATGTATATACATGTTACATTGATTCCTTATCTTTCAAAATCAGGTGAGCTTAAGACCAAGCCAACTCAGCATAGTGTAAAGGAATTAAGAAGTTTGGGAATCCAGCCTGACCTATTGATTTGTAGAACTGAACATAGTCTAGAAGAGGACTTAAAGGCTAAGATTGCATTATTCTGTGATTTAGACCCATCAGAGGTTATAGAGAACATCGACGTTGAAACCATATATGATTTACCACAGATGCTTGAAGACCAAGGCTTATCCAAAATGGTTATAGACCATTTGAAACTTCAGTGTGGAGAATTGGATTTAACTGATTGGAACCAGCTTGTTGAAAAGGTAAAAAACCTAAAAGGTAAGGTTAAGATAGCCCTTGTAGGAAAATATGTAGAACTAAGGGATGCATATCTTTCAGTAGCAGAAGCCTTAAGACATGGTGGTTTTGCCAATGATGTAGAGGTTGAAATAGATTGGATTAATGCAGAGGAATTGGATCTTAATGATTGTGCTAATGCACTAAAGGGCGCAGATGGAATCATTGTACCTGGAGGATTTGGTAATAGAGGTATTGATGGTAAGCTTTGTGCAATTAAATATGCAAGAGAAAATAATATACCTTTCTTGGGAGTTTGTCTTGGTATGCAGCTTGCTTGTGTTGAATTTGCTAGAAATGTATGCGGTTTAGAGGGAGCACATAGTGCAGAGGTAAATCCTGAAACTCCATATCCTATAATAGATTTAATGAGCGATCAAAGGGATGTTGAAAATATAGGTGGTACTTTAAGACTTGGTATCTATCCATGTAAGGTAGAGGCAGGTACAAAGGCAATGGAATCCTATAATGATGAGATAATCTATGAAAGACATAGACATAGATATGAGTTTAATAACGAATTTAGAGATAAGTTAAAGGAAAATGGACTTATAATATCCGGACTATCTCCTGATGAAAGCCTAGTAGAAATGGTGGAATTAAAGGACCATCCTTGGTTTGTGGGAGTTCAGTTCCATCCTGAATTCAAGTCTAGACCAACAAAACCTCATCCATTATTTCAAAGTTTTATAAAAGCTGCTAAGGAAAACAAGTAAGATTTAAAATTTAGAGACCACTATATTTTTAGTGGCCTCTAAACTATGGTTTGCTGGCTTAAATATGTCATCAAAATGTAACAACTTTCGAGTGTGATTTGTTATAGAATGGATGTAGGACAAACACGAAGGGGGAGTAAGTATGAAATTTAAGAAGGAATTTCTAAGAGTTGTATCATTAGCTTTAGTGGTTCTAGTATTAATTCCTGGTATGCCATCATATGCAGCTACCTTTAAGGATGTAAATAGCTCTCATTGGGCATATA
>CAZIMA010000194.1:0-2506 GCA_964540195.1 uncultured Tissierella sp. | reverse complement strand
ATAAGTAAACATAGGATATTAATATCGTTTTCTAATTGTTGAGGATGGAATTTCCATTTCATCCCTATACTTTGCTACCGTTCTCCTTGAAATGTTAGTACCTCTGCTGTCCAAAATCTTAGAAATCTTATCATCGCTTAATGGCTTCTTTGGATCTTCCTTATCTATTAATTCCTTTATCATTGATTTAACGCTTGTAGATGAAACATCTCCTTCATTACCGCTTAGGGATGATGTAAAGAAATATTTAAGTTCGAATAGACCCCTAGGAGTTTGAACATATTTTCCATTAGTTGCTCTAGAAATAGTGGATTCATGCATTTCAATATCTTCAGCTACTTCTTTTAGAGTTAGGGGAACAAGCTTCATTTCTCCTTTATCGAAGAACTCTAGTTGATGCTTTAATATGGATTCCACCACTTTATATATGGTTTGTCTTCTCTGCTCTATGCTCCTAATTATCCACATGGCTGAGTTGAGCTTTTCTTGGAGAAATTCTGTAGCTTTAAGATCTCCTCCATCCATAAGCATACCTCTGTAGAAGTTGTTTATATTAAGTCTTGGTCCCGTATAATCATTGACCTGAATTATATATTCACCTTCAACTTTTAATATAGTAGCATCAGGCACGATGTATTTAGTATCTGATGATGGATTGGAGTAAAGTCTTCCCGGCTTAGGCTCTAAGGTTCTTATAAAGTCACATATCCTTTGAATTTCCAACTGAGACAAATCGTTTTCCTTTGCAATCTTATTTATCCTGTTATAGGCTATATCTTCTAAATGATTTTCTATAATATGTTTAACCATTGGCTCTTGAACATCCTTAATTTGAAGTAATAAGCACTCCTTAAGTGTTCTAGCACCGACACCAGATGGCTCAAAGGATTGAACGATATTTAAAGCATTTTCAACACTTTCAATAGAACATTTTATTACTGTTGAAATTTCATCTACAGAAGTAAGTAGGTATCCGTTTTCATCAATATTTTCAATTATATACTCGGATATTATCCTTTCCTTTTTCTTAAGATCTAGCAAATTCAATTGGGTAAGGAGATATTCTTTTAAAGACTTGTCCAGACTAATAAAAGATTCAATATTATAATCATTTGAATTCCTATCTATTTCAGGCTTATAGCTTACATCATCGAAATTTTCAATATATTCCTTCCATTCAATATCATTGTCTCTTGATTCTATAGCAACGGTTTCCAACTCCTTAGGAAGGTGCTCCATCTCCAGCATTGGATTTTCTTCAAGCTCATTGGCTATATATTCATTTAGTTCAATACTGTTGAATTGTAGCATTTGTATGGCCTGTCTTAGCTCTTGGGTCATTATTAACTTTTGATTTTGTTGTAGTGTTAGATTATAGTTAAGCTTCATTTCAGTCACTCCTTAAGATAATTATATCAGAAATAAAACGATTTCACAATTGAAAATAAGAAAAGCTTCTAAAGAAGGGTTAGTTGTAGCTTTTCTTGTTACCCATTGACGGAAAGTTCTATTCGTAATAAAAAACCCGGGAAACCCGGGTTTTATCTCTGTGACTTATCATAAGGAATGCCTTCAGCTTTCGGCGCTCTTGATTTCTTAGATGTAAATGCCAGAACTATCATGGTGGCTACATATGGCAACATTTTATAATAGGTTTGGTTTATTCCTAAATTATTTAAGAATGGTATCAAAGAAACAGAATAGGCCAAAGTCCTTAAAAAGGCAAAGAACATTGCAGCAAAGAGAATCCTCAAGGGTCTCCATTGCCCAAATATCATAACTGCAAGGGCTAAGAAGCCGAAGCCGGCAACGCCAGTATGACCATTAACGTTTCCATCCATTACACCTACTGAATAAAAGAAGCCTCCAATACCACCTAGCACTCCTGAAATACTGGTACCTAAATATCTCATTTTATAAACGTTTATACCAACTGAGTCAGCCGCATGGGGATGCTCACCACATGCACGAAGTCTTAAGCCAAATCTTGTCTTATAAAACACTATATATGCAATGATCAAGAAGATTATACCAATGATTACTGTAAGATATGTCCTTTGAAAGAACATCCTACCTATGACCGGTATTTGACCTAAGACTGGTAGCTCACGGATATAGAAATTCATATTTGTTGTAATCCCATCACTGTTGAAATACATCTTTGAGAATAATAGTATGGCAGCCGGTATTAGCATATTTAAAGAAGTTCCTGTAATAGTCTGATTGGCTTTCATCGTTACTGCAGCAAAGGACAAAAGCAAGGAATAAATTATACCTGCAATAGCTGCTACAAGCATTCCAAGAAGTAGGATAGTCTGAGGATTCAATCCGGAATCCTGAGATAAATAGACAAATAAGGCCCCAAAGAATGCACCAAAGAGCATTATCCCTTCCAAGGCAATATTTATTACTCCACCCACCTCACTAAACATACCCCCAAGTGCTACAAGAAGCAATGGAATAGCAACAGGAAGCATGTTTTGTATTAAATAATATACAGTATCCA
>CAZIMA010000193.1:0-2551 GCA_964540195.1 uncultured Tissierella sp. | reverse complement strand
TTAAAAAAGATTAGCAAGCTTTATTTATTAATTTTTTAATTCAAAGCTTCTTTTTTCAGTTGATTTTCTTATCCAAGATGTCATGTACCTGCTCAAGAAATAGACCTAAAGCAAACCAAATAGGAACAAATTCCTTACTTATTATACTATCTAAATCCTTACTATTACTATAATTCCAAGGACACTCTCCTATAAACTTCATGATTATACTTCCGGTATATAACTCAACAATATATATCAATACAGTATAGATTCCCCCCCTAATTAATATATTATTATTTCTTACCTTATCATGAATAGGCTCTAGGAATACTGCAAGACCGTATATAAAGAACATCCAGATATATGATTTCCCCTCCAAAGTTAAATCTTTTCTCAGTAAGGATAGGATTCCTGTATAGAAGATTTCCAAAGTAATTCCCAAGGCTCCATAGAATGTATATCTTAACAGAATCGATTTTTTATCCATATTCCTATTATCCATTTAAAAATGGATAATATTCATCATAAAGATTCTAAGTTGATCAATTAACTACATCCAAAACAACTATTTTCATAGTACACTCCTTTAATTAATTATTCTACTTTATGTATACCTATGAATAGATATAAGTAATCAATTTAATGGTTGCAATTATCCAATAATTATTTGGCATTTTCAAGATAATTGAAGAGTATGGCTTTTAAAAAATCACATGCCTAAAACTTTCCACAAGATATTTTCATATTAATAATGATTTATTTGTTAAAAAACAAGGATTTTTCATAGCTTTTGTAGTATTATTATAATTAGAGGAATTATTATAAATATTTTGGGAGGTGTTATTTATGACAAAAATTGTTGATTTAAATTCAGACTTGGGTGAAAGCTTCGGAGCCTATACCATGGGTATGGACAGTGAGGTTATGAAGTATGTAACTTCATCAAATATAGCCTGTGGATGGCATGCAGGAGACCCCCTAATTATGGATGAAACGGTCAAAGAAGCAGTGAAAAACGGAGTTGCAGTAGGTGCACATCCCGGTTATCCTGACTTAATGGCATTTGGAAGAAGAAATATCGATATCACCCCAGCTGAAGCAAAGGCATATATGCTATACCAAGTGGGCGCTCTTAGTGCTTTTGTAAAGGCACATGGCATTAAATTGCAACACATTAAACTTCATGGAGCATTCTACAACACTGCATGTGTAAAGCAAGACCTTGCAGATGCAATAGTAGATGCGGTTTCAGAAACCTTTGGAAAGGACATTATACTCTTGGCTCTAAGCGGTTCTTATATCCTTCAACGCGGAAAAGAAAAAGGCTTAAGAGTTGCTCATGAAGTCTTTGCTGACAGGGCCTACAATGTTGATGGGACTCTAGTTAGCAGAAAACTACCCGGCTCAATGATTCATGATAAGGACTTAGCAATTTCTAGAATCAAGAGAATGGTAAGGGAAGGAAAAGTTACAACTATTGATGGAACTGATATAGATATCAAGGCCGATTCCATATGCGTACATGGAGATAATCCTGAGGCTGTAGCTTTTGTAAAGACCATCAGGGAAAGCTTAGAAAAAGATGGTATTGAAGTAAAGAGCATTGAAAAATTCATTTAGAAAGGGGTATTTATAATGAGTGATAACTCTAAAAGCAAAAACAAATCCGTTTTACTAGGTGCTGCTTTTCTAATGGCAACATCTGCAATAGGACCAGGATTCTTAACTCAAACAGCAGTGTTTACAGGGCAATTAGGCGCAAGCTTTGGATTCGTAATTCTTTCTTCATTAATTCTATCAGCCATTGCTCAAATCAATGTTTGGAGAGTTATAGGGGTTTCAGGCTTACGTGGTCAGGAAGTAGCAAACAAAGTTATGCCTGGATTAGGCTATTTTATAGCAGCCTTAGTAGCTGCTGGTGGTCTCGCATTTAATATAGGTAATGTTGGTGGAGCTGCACAGGGCCTACAAATAATTACAGGTATGGACCTTAAAATTGCAGCTGCTTTAGCATGTGCATTAGCAGTATTTATATTTTTATCAAAAGAAGCCGGAAATACTATGGATAAATTAACTAAGGTATTAGGAGCTTTAATGATTTTGCTTTCCATCTATGTTGCTATTTCTTCTACTCCACCTATTGGTGAAGCAGTTTACAGAACTTTCATACCTGAAACCATGCCTGTACTAGCCATTATTACTTTAGTAGGTGGTACTGTAGGTGGTTACATTACTTTCTCAGGTGGCCATAGACTTCTAGATGCCGGAATAAAGGGCGAAGAAAATATAAAGCAAATAACTAGCTCAGCTATTACAGGAATGGCAGTAGCTGCAATAATGAGAGTTTTAATCTTCCTTGCAGTATTAGGAGTTACTTCAAAAGGCTTTACATTGGACCCAGCAAGTCCTCCAGCTTCTGCTTTCAGAGAAGCTGCAGGCCAAGTAGGTTATAGATTCTTTGGAGTAGTTATGTTCGCTGCAGCTGCTAGCTCAATCGTTGGTGCTGCTTATACTTCAGTATCATTTATTAAAACCTTTTCTCCTAAAATCAGTGACAATGTAAATAAAT
>CAZIMA010000192.1:0-2562 GCA_964540195.1 uncultured Tissierella sp. | reverse complement strand
GTTTATTATTTATTAGAGATTGTATAAAGAAATTATATAATCTTGCAAAGTTAAATCATATAGGATAATATTTAAATTATTGAAACATGTGGAGTTTCATGAGTTTTTAGAGATAAGTATAATTGCTTATAGAAGTTACAGCTGTCTTGAAGAGGAGTGATATATTATAAAACAAATTTTAAAGGGAATTATTTCAATGGTTTTATTCTATATACTGACGATTATATGTACATTACTTATAAGTCAACATATTTTCGTGGGGGACGAATTTAACTTGTCATTTCATCTTTTTACCTATACGGGGTTGATATTATTGTCTGGAATCATAATAGTATGTACAAGCATAATTGTAAGTAAGATAGAAGAATTAAAGGATTTAATAAGAAATAAGTAAAACGAATATAAAGAGGCAAAGAATCCTCGCCTTCAACTCTGTTATAAAGAGGATAGCATATGCTATCCTTTTTAAAGTATTTGCCCAGCATGATTAGTCAAAGTTGGAATCCAATCATCCATCAAATTTGATATTATAATCATCAATGTTTATAATATAATTATAGCGATTATTTATTTGAAGGAGGGATACCATGCTTACACTTAAAAACATATCTAAATCATATAATAAAGGAGTTATTAAAGCTGTAGACAACCTAGACCTAGTTGTCAATTCAGGAGAAATCTTCGGGTTTTTGGGTCCAAACGGAGCTGGTAAGACTACTACTATAAAGATGATAGTAGGGCTTTTAAAACCGGATGAAGGAAATATAATACTGGATGGAATAGATGTATGGGAGGAGAGCTTAAAGGCCAAATCCATGATAAGCTATGTACCAGATAATCCTGAAATTTATGACAGACTAAATGGGATAGAATATTTAAACTTTATTGCAGATATGTATGGGATATCTAGGGATGAAAGAAAGTCCAAAATAGAATATTATTCTAAGCTATTTAATATAGAGGATGCACTATCTGATATAATAAGCTCTTATTCTCATGGAATGAAGCAGAAGCTGGTTTTAACATCTGCACTATTAAATAACCCAGACCTGTTTATTTTAGATGAGCCTATGGTAGGATTGGATCCAAAATCCTCCTTTAATCTTAAGGAGATAATGAGGAAGTTATGTGATGAGGGAAAGACCGTATTCTTTTCTACCCATGTAATGGAGGTAGCCGAAAAATTATGCGATAGAATTGCTATTATCAACAAGGGTAAAATCATAGCCCATGGAAGCATGGAGGAGTTAAGAGAACATGCTAAGGAAAGAACTTCTCTTGAAAATATATTCTTGGAGCTGACTAATGATGAATAAGCTCATTTCTTTGATTAGAACCGATTTAAACATTACCTTTGGATTGTCAGCTATAATCCATGGATTTAAGGCAAAGAAGAAGATATGGCAACTTTTAATAATTCCACTGGCAATTATATCCTTAATACCCTCCTATGTACTTTTAATAAGAGGCTTATGGTCATTCTATGATGCCTTTAGTCAAATAGGTCAGCAATCATATTTTTTACTAATGGGATTTTTAGGGTCCCAGTTAATGGTGTTTTTCTTTGGTCTAATGTATGTAATGAGTAAATACTATTTTTCCAATGACTTAAACCACCTAGTACCCTTGCCTATAAAACCATCTCATATTTTGACATCTAAGTTTGTTACTATAATGGTTAGTGAATATTTGACCTCTATGCCTATTTTCTTGCCATTTGTAATTATATACGGACTTAAAACCAGGGCTGCTATTCTTTATTGGATATATGCTATACTTGGAGCCGTATTTTTGCCTGTTATTCCATTGGTTATTTCTTCTCTAGCCATAATGATATTAATGAAATATACTAACATCAAGGGTAAAAGGGATCAATTAAGAATCATTGCAGCTGGAGGATTTATGATTTTCGTGATTTGGCTCCAGCTTAAGATTCAGCAAATATCACAGAACGCAATTATACAAGGTGATAATTTTATGTTCAACCTTGCTAGAGATGCAAATCTATTGGTTAGAAGCTTAGGTGTGGCTTTTCCACCAAGCATGTGGGGTGCCTTGTCCTTGGCAAATTACGATGAGTTTTTAGGCTTAAGTAATCTTTTATTATATTCCCTAGTAAGCATTTTATCCTTCTTACTTATGATAATAGCTTCAGAGAAATTATTCTTTGATGGATTAATTGGAAATATTGAAGTGTCAGCATCTAAGGGAAAAAATAAGAAACAGAACTTAGATAAGACAATGACAGCCACAAGACCATATCTTGCAATTGCTAGAAAAGAAACTAAGATGCTCTTTAAGACTCCTATTTATTTGATGAATTCAGTAGGTGGAGTTATTATAGTACCTATTATTTTAGTAATGTCTGTGCTAACAGGAGAAGCATCTATGGGGCCAATTTCTGAAATCTTATATGGTAATATGGATTTTGTAGTCCTTATAGGAATTGGAATGATTGGAGTATTAGGAATGTTGAACTCTGTAGGGGTTACTACATTCTCCAGAGAAGGCAGTAATTTTTGGATTATGAGAACACTTCCTATAAAGGCAGAAGACCAAATC
>CAZIMA010000191.1:0-2585 GCA_964540195.1 uncultured Tissierella sp. | reverse complement strand
CTGTTGATCCAAACAATCAAGATACATCTGTATTGACCGGAAGTGTTGATATATCCAAACTTGATTTATATTCAGAAGATGATCCAAGAGCCTTGTCCCTTAATGGGGCATTTAATGTAGGAAACAGAGGTATAGTAGAATTTATAGAGGTTTTTAAAAATGATGTGGAATACCTGCATACAATTATAACAGCTACCCAAGAGAAATCAATTCCATCTCCCGGCAAGGGGTCTATGATTTATTTTGACGGAATTATACTTGCACACTCCAATGAAGCAGAATGGAACAAATTTAAGTCAGATCACACTAATGAAGCAATTCTTGATAGAATTGTAAGAATTCAAGTTCCTTATTGTATTGAATTAAATGAGGAAATAAATATATACAAAAAAATCCTAAAGAAAACTTCATTTAATACTCATATTGCACCACATACAATTGAAATAGCATCCATGTTTGCTATTTTAACAAGATTGACACCATCATCAAAGGTAGATCCATTAACCAAGTTAAAGATATATAATGGGGAAGAAATAGTCGAGAAGGGTACTACAAAACGCATTGATATTGTTGAACTTCGAGAGGAAGCAGGTCAAAGAGAAGGATTGTCCGGAGTTTCAACTAGGTTTATTATAAAAGCAATTGATAATGCTATTTCCAATTCCGATAATGGGTGCATCACTCCCTTAAGTGTTATGGAAAGTTTGATAAAGTCAATTAAGGCATTAGAAATAAACGAGGATGATAGGAAAAGATATTTGACATTTTTACAAGATACCATAAGAAAAGAATATAACAAAATACTTGAAAAAGAAATTACTAAGGCATTTATACACAGTTTTAAGGAACAAGCAGAAAGCCTATTTAATAATTATTTAGATCATGCAGAAGCATATGTTAATAAAACAAAAATAAAAGATGAATCAACAGGTGAATTGTTAGAAGCTGATGAAAAATTCATGAGGTCAATAGAAGAACAAATAGGTGTTTCTGAAAGCTCATCAAAAGGGTTTAGGTCAGATGTAACATCATATATGTTTTATTTGATTAGAAAGGGTAGTACTATTGATTATACTTGTTACGAGCCACTAAAGGAAGCAGTTGAAAAGAAACTCACTACATCCGTTAAGGAATTATCAAGAATTATAACTTCAACAAGGGTAAGGGACAAAGAACAGGTAGAAAAATATGATACCATGGTTCAAGAGATGAAATCCAACGGATACTGTGACCATTGCTGTGATGTTGTTCTTAAATATGCTGCCAATAACTTATGGAAGGATTAATGGTATGGCGATATTTAGTGATTATAACCCTATGGACCACGATAGAGCTGCGGAGGATAGAAGAAGGCATCGCCAATTAGTAGAGGAAGCCATTAAAAAAAACCTCCCGCAAATTATACAAGAAGAAGGAATAATTGGCCAGGGCAGCAATAAAAAAATCAAAATCCCTATCAGAGGATTAAAAGAATATCAATTTATATACGGAAACAACTCAGGCAAAGGCGTCGGAAGCGGTGACGGGTCTGAAAAAAGAGGAGATACCATTGGAAGCGACAAGGAAGAAGGAAAAGGCCAAGGAGCAGGTAATGAAGAAGGAGAAGATATTTACGAAACTGAACTGACTATTGAAGAAATAGTGGAATATTTATTTGATGATTTAAATCTACCTAATTTAGACAAGAAGAAAGAAAGTGAAATAATCACTGATACTGCAAAAAAGAAATCCGGTTATCAAAGAAAAGGAATTCAACCAAGGCTTGCTAAGAAACGCACAGTTATAGAAAAACTAAAAAGAAAGCAATCCATGAGAAAGTTAAGGAAGGAAGAAAATATCCAAGGGGAAATCGGACGATTTCCTTTCAAGGAAGATGATATAAGATATCATAGAATTAAAGAAACGAAAAAAAGAGAGTCTAATGCTGTGGTAATTTGTATAATGGATACCTCAGGCTCTATGGATCAAAGCAAGAAATATCTAGCCAGGTCTTTTTATTTTCTTATGTATCATTTTATTAAGCTTAGATATATAAATGTCCAAATTGTTTTTATAGCCCATACTACCATTGGAAAAGAAGTCAACGAAACCGAATTCTTCCATAAAGTTGAGTCGGGAGGTACATATATATCAAGTGGATATAAGATGGCGCTTGAAATTATAGACCAAAGGTATAACCCTGAGTTTTGGAATATCTATGCATTTCATGCAAGTGACGGTGACAACTGGAGTGAAGATGATGAGAATGCTATAAAGATGGCAACTACTCTCTGTGATTTATGCAATTTATTTGGATATATTGAGATTGTCTCCACCTCTTCTTACAGCCCTATAAAAAGAAAGTATGATGAAAAAATCAAAAGAAAAAATTTCACAACTGGAACAATAAACGATAAAAGTGAAGTATGGCCTACATTTAAAAAAGTACTATCAGTAGAAATGAAGGAGGGATAATAATTGGATTATTCTATTAAGGATTTAGAGATGTGGAATGAGAAAATAGAAGAGGCTGCCCTTGAAGTGGGTTTAGATTATTATCCCCAGGAATTTGAAATTGTTAATTACAATGAAATGCTTGGTTATGA
>CAZIMA010000190.1:0-2598 GCA_964540195.1 uncultured Tissierella sp. | reverse complement strand
TATGAAGACCTTAAGGATATTGTGGGACCTGAACACGTTCATCCCAGGGATTTATTGCCTGAGGCTAAGAGCATAATATCATTCTTTATTCCATTTTCAGATCTCGTTGTAAAAACCAATAGAATAGACTCACTGCCTTCCAAAGAATATGCAAGATCCTATGTAGATGCAAATATTCTTATTAATCAAATTTCAGACGATTTAGTTAAACTTCTAAATGATAAAGGATTCAAGGCTGCAACAATAAAAGCCACCCATACCTATGATCCGGAAACTCTGAAATCTGCCTGGTCTCATAGGAGTGCAGCATACATAGGAAACATGGGTCAATTTGGGGTAAATAGGATGCTTATAACAAGAGAAGGATGTGCAGGAAGATTTGGAACAGTCATTACATCGGCTGAAATTTCTTTAGACCAGGAAGAAAGCCATGAATACTGTCTCTACTATAAAAATGGAAGTTGTAAAAAGTGTATCTATGCTTGTCCTGTAGGGGCATTAGGAATAGATTCATTAGACAAGTTTAAATGCAATAACAGGCTTTTGGAGAATATGGATAAATTAAAGGATATAGGGGAATGTGACGTATGCGGTAAGTGCCTTACAGTATGCCCTGTAGCTATGAAAGATGTATTCTAAATTTAATCGTTATTTCTAGGGGGGATTGGATGAGTAAGGCTGAGATGAAGGATTATTTTAATAGTAAGGCTGAAGTCTGGGATGCAAATTGTCATAGGGATATAAGAAAACTTAAATTGATAGCATATTTAGCTGATATTAAGGAGGGTTCTAATGTCATCGATATAGGATGTGGAACGGGTATCATGACAGACCATATTTTAGAATATAATCCATCCCATCTTTTGGGAGTAGATATTTCTGAAGGGATGGTCGATATAGCTAAGTCTAAATTTTCAGATCCTAGGCTTGAATTCATAACTGCTGATATTTTTGATTTAGAAGGGGATGATTTTGACCTAGCCATTATATATAATGCTTATCCACATTTTTTAGATAAAGACCAGCTAGCCCAAAGGTTATATAGGCTATTAAAGCCTGGGGGGAGATTTTTAATAGCCCATGGTGATTCTAAGGAGAAGATAAACAGCATCCATAATGGAAAGGCTGAAGTTTGTAAGCTTTCAACTAAATTAAATCCGGTTGAGATAGAAAGGGATTGGTTCTCTAATTTGTTCAATATAGATATTATGATTGATACTGAGACCTTGTATATCCTTTCGGGAATTAAAAATGTATAGCCCCCATAAAATCAAAAGCAAGAACCTAATTATAGGTTCTTTTTTTCGCCCGAAAATATTTTCAAGTTTTTCATTTTCCAATAGTAATATTTCGATTGAAGAAATTCACGAACTACTAAAGGTTAAATAGGAGGACACCTGCTGCCAGATGTACATGTATAGAAGGCCAAAAAACCAGTAAGAAAGGTTCCTAGCAAATTGGTCTATATACTTACGGCTAATTTTTCTAAATGAATTTCCTAACTCATGAATTGTACATCCTTGTATTTGGGCCTCTGGGTAAACTTCCTGGATTGCCTCTTTAACACCTCTTAAGTTATCTAGTCTAAAGCTTTGTTTTGCAATTCCTTAATTTGGTCCTGATTATCTCCCCTAATGATTTCTCTTAAAATTTCTTTTGTTATTGTATTCATAAAAAAACTCCTTTCTGGCTTGGTCTTATTTTGATTCTTGCCAGAAAAGAGCATTTACTTTCACTAAGGAAGGATTAAATTACAATTAGTTCAAATATCCCGTGTTTGACCTACAAGAAGCCTTGTAGTAATGGGGTCAGGATCCCCATGATTCCTCCAAGTAGTGCTCCCAACCAAGTGATAGCCTTGAGCTCCTTATTTGCAATCTCCAAGATTAATTCTTCAGTATAGGCCACATCAAAGCTGTTTATCTGATCTTCTACAATACCGGATATATTCAAAGACTCTACTATGGAAGGCAGCTTTTGGACAGCAATTCTTTGAAGCAAGGACTTTGTAGTCTTAATTATTTTTTCTGTTGATTCTTCATCAATAGACTCCATTAATTGATTAAGAGGGGTATTCCCTAAATCAACAATAGTATTATGAACAATAGAAGATATTTGGCTCTCCAGGATTTCTTCAGCCTTATAGACCTTATGGATGATGTCTTTGGAAATATTTAAGATATCTTCTTCGTTTACATACTTTCCAACTTCTGATAAGGGGTTTTCCAAAAGCTTATCTATGATCATATTAATCCCATAGGCCAAATCTTCACCGGCTCTTGGGCTTTCAAGCTGTTCTAAAAATGCTCCGTATACCTTCTCTGAGATCTTTTCAGGGGTAATAAAGGTTGTTATGATTCTTGGAATATTTAAGTCTACAGCATTTTCAATAGTCTTCCTGATCTTGTGATTTACAGTGGGATGGTTTAGGATCTCCCTTGCTGAAACAAGGATTTCTCTCTTATTTCTATTAATAGCAAACTTTAATCTCTTCACAAGGCCTAGGGGTATGACCTCTTGAACCCTCCTATTATCCCTAGTGACCTCTATTAAAAGAAAGCTAAGGGATTCTTCCAAGCCTTCTCTTACATCCTGGTC
>CAZIMA010000189.1:0-2600 GCA_964540195.1 uncultured Tissierella sp. | reverse complement strand
ACGAAAGGGTTCCTGTTGTAACTACAGGTGCAGGAAATCCAGGGAAATATATTGAACGTTTTAAAGAACTAGGCATAAAAGTCATACCTGTAGTACCTACTGTATCTTTAGCACAAAGATTGGAAAGACTAGGAGCAGATGCTCTAATCGTTGAGGGAACAGAAGCCGGTGGCCATGTGGGAGAATTAACTACTATGGCTATAGTTCCCCAGGTAGTTGATGCTGTAAAAATACCTGTTATAGCTGCCGGTGGAATAGGTGATAGTAGAGGATTAGTAGCTGCATTTGCATTGGGGGCAGAAGGGGTCCAAGTTGGAACCAGGTTTGTATGTTCAACGGAAGCAAATGTTCATGAAAACTATAAAAATGAAATTATTAAGGCAGGGGACAGAGATGCTGTAGTAACTGGGAGAAGTACCGGGCATCCTGTAAGGGTGTTAAAAAATAAATTTGTCAAAGAATATACAAACATCGAAAAGACTCAAGGCCCTGAAGCCCTAGAAGGTATGGGGACCGGTAGGTTAAAGATGGCTGTAGTTGACGGCGATGTTGAAAATGGATCAGTAATGGCAGGACAGATTTCCGGTCTTGTTTGTGATATTAAAAGCTGCAAAGAAATCATCAGTGAAATGTTTGGTGGAGCATGCAATGTAATTGAAAATTTGTCTTTGTTAAGGGAGTTGAAGTAAATGAATAAGACTGCTTTTATTTTCCCTGGTCAGGGATCTCAATATATTGGAATGGGTCAAGATTTCTATGAAAAGATTTTGGAATCTAAGAAGGTATTTGATGAAGCCAACCAAGTGCTAAATATGGATTTAAGTGGCTTGATATTTAATGGTAATGAAGAGGACTTAAAGAAGACTGAAAACACTCAGCCGGCTATTCTAACTACCAGCATAGCTATTCTTAAGGCCATGGAGAAGGAAGGAATAGACTGTGACTATACAGCAGGCTTAAGCCTTGGAGAATATTCATCTATGGTCATGAGTAAGGCTATGGATTTCTCTGATGCCCTAAAGGTAGTTAGAGAAAGAGGTAAGTTTATGCAAGAAGCAGTACCGGAAGGTGTTGGTGGTATGGCAGCCCTTCTTGGTCTTGATAGGGATAAACTAGCTTTAGTAGTAGAAGCTGCTAAGGAATATGGTGTTGTAGAAGTGGCAAATTATAATAGCCCTGAGCAAATCGTAATATCGGGTGAAAAGCAAGGGATTGAAATAGCCTGTGCAAAAGCTTTAGAATTAGGAGCTAAGAAGGCTGTACCCTTACAAGTAAGTGCACCATTTCACACTAGCTTATTAAACACTGCTGGGGAGAAATTATCCAAGGAGCTTGAAAATATAAAAATAAATGAATTAAGTAAAAAGGTAGTTTCTAATGTAGATGGTGAGATTATCACAAATAAGGATGATATAAAGGCTAAACTTGTAGACCAAGTAAGCCATTCAGTACTTTGGCAACAATCCGTAGAATATATGATAAACCAGGGAGTAAATACCTTCGTGGAGATAGGACCTGGAAAATCCTTATCTGGATTCGTAAAGAGAATAGGAAAGTCCATGGGTAAAGAAGTTCAGACCCTAAGTGTAAATAATCTAGAAAGCTATTATGAAGCTATTGAAAAGCTTACTAAGGGGGCTTAGGAATGAAGGATAAAGTAGCTCTAGTTACAGGTGGCAGCCGAGGAATTGGTAAGGAAATAGCATTAGGCCTTGCAAGGAAAGGTGCTAATGTAGCCATAACCTATAATTCCAATGAAAGCTTAGCCCAAGAGGTAATAGAGGATATTAAACAATTTGGAGTTAAGGCTATAGCAATTAAAGGAAACTCAGCTATAGAAGAAGATGTTAATAATATAGTATCAAAAGTTGAAGAAGAATTAGGTACTATAGATATATTAGTCAACAATGCAGGAATCACTAAAGATAATCTGATTATCAGAATGAAATCAGAAGACTGGGATGATGTACTGAATATAAACCTTAAGGGAACATTCTTAACTACTAAAGCTGTAGTTAGAGGTATGATGAAAAAGAGATATGGTAAGATTATAAACATATCATCAGTAGTTGGAGTTACCGGTAATGCAGGCCAAGGTAATTATGCTGCATCTAAGGCAGGAGTTATTGGATTTACTAAGTCCATGGCTAAGGAATTGGCATCTCGTGGAATCAGAGTCAATGCCATAGCACCTGGCTTTATTAAAACCGACATGACAGATGTTTTAAAAGATGAAATAAAAGAAGAGCTGCTGAGAAATATCCCACTTGGAACTTTAGGAGACCCAAAGGATATAGCAAATGCAGTAAACTTCTTAGCAAGTGAAGAATCAGACTATATAACAGGTCAAGTGATTAATGTTAATGGTGGGATGGTTTAATTAAATTTTAGGAGGAATATTAAATGTTATTTGAAAAGGTAAAAAATATTATTGCAGAACAATTAGATGCAGAGGCAGACAATATTACAATGGAGACTTCTATGATGAAGGACTTAGAAGCGGATTCATTAGATGCAGTAGAAATTATGATGGCTTTAGAAGACGAGTTTGGGGTAATTATTCCGGATGAGGATGCAGAAGGCTTTAAAAATATCGGAGA
>CAZIMA010000188.1:0-2669 GCA_964540195.1 uncultured Tissierella sp. | reverse complement strand
TCATCTGTCCTTTTAGTCATTATCTTTATTGATTTACAGCAGATGATTATTCCTGATATTTTAGTTGTTACAATTTTAATTTTATCTATTTTGCATAAGACTATTATGTATTTTATGGGAAATTCTCCGGAGATTTTAAACAGTTTTTTAGGATTGTTTTTAGCTGGAGGATTATTTTTAGCTATAGTACTTCTTTCTCGGGGAGGCATGGGTGGAGGAGATGTGACCCTTATTGGGGGATTGGGATTTGTAATAGGATGGAGTAAAATCCTCCTTACCATATTTTTATCCTTTATATTGGGTTCAATTATTTCCATATTCTTACTGGCAACGAAGATTAAAACCAGGAAAGACCCTATTCCCTTTGGACCCTTTATAATATTGGGGTTTTTTATAACGGTTCTCTGGGGACAGGCTATTATAGACTGGTATTTTGGTTTATTTTAAGGGGGGAGTAGATTTGGGGATTTTTAGTAACAAAAGTACATTATCTATTGATTTTGCTCAGGATGAAATAAAGATAGTTGAAGGAAAGTATAGTAAAAAAGGCATTGTAGTAAGCAAGCACTTCTCATTAGACCTTCCTGAAGGCTTGTATGAAAATGGAGAGATTAGGGATATGGACCAACTTGCATATCTACTAAGAAACTCTATTAAAGAGAATAAAATAGCCCAAGTAGATGTTAACGGGATAATAAACTCCACTAATGTTATCATGAGGGAGATCACCATGCCTAAGGTGGATGAAGACCAGATCAAGTCCATTTTGCAATACCAATTGGAGGACTATATTCCCATAAATCCTCAGGAATATATAGTTAACTTCATTACCCTAGGGTCTATAGTAGAAGACGGGATTGAAAAGCTTAGCATCCTATTAATAGGAGTTCCTAAGGTTATAGTGGAGACCCATTTAAACCTTATTAGAAACCTAGGTCTAAGACCGGCTGTTCTTGATTATCAAGGCAATGCTATGAATAAGCTAATATTCTTTGGAGAAGAGATAAATAACTACTATCCTACTGAGGCTCCTATAGCATGTATTGAATTAGGCTACGAGAATACTAGTCTTACTATTACTCATCAAGGAATCATCAAAGTTTCAAGGGTTATAGAGCTAGGGGGAAAATACTTAGTAGATCTACATATGAGAAATAATGATGACCTTTCGGAAAAAGAGGTATTTAATAAGCTTATGGGTATAAAGTACCTTGAGGATGATTTACCTCCTATATCCGATAATTATAGGTTTTTAGAAAATACTAAGGAAGGCTTAGATGAGTGTTTAAGCAGGGTTGAAATGGTATTTAGATATTTTAAGACAAGAGACCTTGGGAATGAAATAAGTTTAATAGTTATTCATGGCTTACTGGCTGAAATTGAAGGAATCGATAAGCATATTTCCAATTTTTTTGGCATCCCATGTGTAAAGCTGGAATCCCTTGATAAGGTTAAATTCAACGGGCAATTATCAAAGTATGCCAATGCAATTGGTGGCTTAATCCGATTAAGTGAGGTGTAGGTCATGAGGGACTTAAACTTTTTTGAATCCTATGTAGAAAAGAGGGAATTTAAGTTTCAAAAGATTCATTTACTATATGGTCTTTTGATCCTATCTATTGTTGGTATCCTAGGCTATAGCTTGACTAATCATCTTAAGATAAATAATCTTAATAGGGATATAGGCGATAGAAAAGAGGTAGCAGAAAATCCGGTAACAGTAAAAAAGGTAGAAGAGATTAAAGCTCTAGAGACACAAGTAAATACTTTTAGGGATGAAGTTAATAAAATAATCCAGCTGGACAAGTCCATAGAGGCAAAGGACATTATTGGTGAAGACCTCTTAAAGAAAATAAGGTCTAAGATGCCTAGTGATCTATTCTTATCCAATTTTAGTATTTATGAAAGAGATATTCAGATTAATGGTATAGCTAGAGAAACCTATTCTATAGCTGAGTTTGTAAAAGGCTTGCAAAGCTTGGAAGAAACCGAGTCGGTCTTTATTTCAAGTATAAATAGTACAGAAGACTACTATAATTTTGTTCTAAATTTGACCCTAAAGGATGTGAGTATTGATGGAGAAGAAGTTATTGAAGAAGAATCCCAAGACGAGGCCCCTAACTAAAAGTGAAAAAACTTTATTGACAATCCTTGGCATTGTTCTAATCATCTGGGGTTCCAATAAATTTATACTTACTCCTCAAGCTGAAAAGATTAGCAGCTTGGAAGCTGAAAAGCTGGAATTGGACAATAAGATTATGGATATGAACAATACCTTAAAGAAGGAAGATAATATTAAAAAGGAATGGGAAGTTTTACATAGGGAGAGAAATGAAGTCCTAGCCCACTATTTTCCAACTCTTGATCAAGCACAGATAATATATCTTTTAAATGATTTATTGAATAAAGAAGGGATCTCTATTTCTGATTTAAACTTTAGCCAGCCCAGTGTGGAAAAATTTGGGGAAATGGAAGTAAAAAATATGGGTATAGGTATTCCTTTTAATGGAAACTATGATGGAATTGTAGAAGCTGTTAAATCCATTGAGACCAGCCCTAGAAGAATAATCGTTGATACCCTATCCATGGATAGGGGAAATAGTGCTGAACTTGGTGGAAATATGAGCCTGAAAATATATATTTTGGAAGGCCTTGCTGAAACTGATTCT
>CAZIMA010000187.1:0-2706 GCA_964540195.1 uncultured Tissierella sp. | reverse complement strand
GTTTGCCATAAACTCGGGGGATTATCTCGAAGAATATTTACTCTTTAAGGCTGTACTACATTAAATTCTCAAAAATTTCTTTCTATATTAAGCAATCTAACTACTTCTTTCCTAATTGTACAAAATGCTTTAGTGTGATAATATTATTACACTTACTTATATGGGGGACAAGGATATGAAGAGAAAAGATCTTATATTAGCACTGTTACTTGTAACAATATGGGGTGCTAATTTTACTGTTATTAGTTTAGGCTTAGATGGAGTGCCGTCTATGCTATTAGTTGCTCTTAGGTTTATACTGGTGGCATTTCCTGCTGTATTTTTTATTAAAAAACCCAATATTGAATGGAAGTACATAGTAGCCTACGGATTTGCAGTTGGAGTAGGGCAATTTGGTTGTTTATTCTATGCCATGGAAATTGGCATGCCAGCTGGACTTGCTTCTATAGTTGCACAGTTGCAAGCATTTATATCTCCACTTTTGGGAGCAGTATTTTTAAAAGAAAAATTAAAAGCTAAGCAATTGATTGGATTTGCAATAGCAGCTACTGGACTTACTCTTATTGGAATCGCATCAACTTCCAATGGTGTATCTTCAATCCCTTTGGGAGCACTGTTATTAACCATAGCTGCACCGATTTTTTGGTCCATTTCAAATCTAGTTGCAAGACATGCTTCTAATATTGTATCTGCAAGAGGTGAAAAGCTAAACATGTTAAATTTAGTAATCTGGGCCAGTCTGGTACCACCTATACCAATGTTAGGCTTGGCTCTGTTAGTAGATAGTCCATCTGCACTTATTAACTCTTTAATGAACTTAAGTCCTATGTCTATTTTTTCAGCACTTTATTTAGCATTTGCTTCTACCTTATTTGGTTATGGATACTGGAGCATTCTTATATCAAAATATCCTTTGAGTAAGATAGCCCCCCTTTCTTTATTAGTTCCAATTACGGGTCTATTGACTGCAAGGATTGTACTTGCTGAAGAATTATCTAAGATGCAATGGATAGGGGTATCCATTATATTATTTGGGTTGATTTTTTCAAACCTAGATTTCTCAAAACTTATTCAAAGCATAAATAAAAAGGAAATTCATAGGTCCCACCAATAAAGGCATCGATTAATCGACGCCTTTTTACTCCTTATTTCATATCCCTTGCATTTTCAAGGTATTCTATAGGAAGGTCCCAATCCTCATAACCCTTCTCTAAAATCTTATAATAATGTTCAGGTGGTGATTCTAACTTCTTATCCACCATAATATATGCAAATGCATCATACCTATTACCCTTATCATCTACAACTTCTATTATTATTCTAGTATAAAGATCAGGGTAGCCTTCTAGCTTATCCAACTCAAGAAGCTCTTGCTTAGAAATAAGGTATAAGGCCCCTAGTACCCTAGCCCCTTCATTCTGGATAATATCTGCCAGCTCATTAAATACAAGCTTGTAATCTTTCAAATAAACCTTCTTAAGGGGAACGGCATGGGCACATCTTGATTTCATATACTCCTTGCTTAAATTACTTGCATAGGCAAAATATAACATATCATCACCTCTCCTATATACAATTTACCCAATACCATCTAATTTTAACATTTAGAAACAATTAACAGGACCTAGCCAAAAATGATTGCAATCCTTATTGAATAGGGAAAATTGTTGATTAAGACAAAGCTTCTAATTCGACAATTATCCACTAAAATTTTAGAATTTATAATCAGGTTAGATTATGTCGATTTATATTTTTTTCAATTCGACATAAAATATGTCAATCTTCATATTGCATAATAATGTCTAATTTTATAAAAATCAAAGTCCACATGCCCATTTTTTCGACAAAAGTCAGTTTTATTGCAAAAGGCTTGAAAAATCCTATAATTAAGTTTATTTTGATGTCGATTTTTGGTATAATTTTAAATACTTAAAATAAGGAGTTAAATTATATGAAAAACAATTTAGAAGTTATTAGTTTTATGAAGCAAAAAAGAATTGAATTAGTAGTCTTATTCTATCTACTAGCAATCTTATTTACAGGCTTATCAATGCAATCATTTGAAGAGCTAATTCAAGGTCTAGGCAAGATTTTCACTGCAACTGGAGTCCTTATAACGGATAATTTTGTAATAGGTGGCATAGGACCATCACTGGTCAATGGTTCAGGGGTTGCACTTATAGGCTACATACTTCTTGTTCTGAACAAAGTACCCTTTAGGGGAATATCCATAGCTGTTATATTCACTATGTTTGGTTTTGCCTTCTTAGGAAAAAATATGTGGTCAATACTACCAATCATTCTAGGAGTCTTCTTTTATAGTAAATTAACGGGACGAGAATTTGTAAATAGCATTTATCCTGCATTATTTGGTACAGCTCTATCACCCTTTGTAACATTAGGTACCTTTGATTTCGGTTGGGGAGTTTTAGGAGGAACCCTAATCGGAATTGTAATTGGAATTGTAATTCCAGCTACTGCAAGTCACGTTCTTAGTTTCCATGAAGGGTATAACCTTTATAATGTAGGATTCACAGCAGGATTTATAGGACTTATCTTTATAAACATCCTAAGAGGTTATGGATTAAATAGTAGTAGTGAAATGATTTGGGGTACTGAATTTGATACCTACTTGCTATCATTTTTAATCATAATCCTATCTAGTATGGTTATTCTTGGCTTTATTCTTGCAAAACACAGGCTCAA
>CAZIMA010000186.1:0-2730 GCA_964540195.1 uncultured Tissierella sp. | reverse complement strand
GAGAATGGTAGAAAGAGTGAAACCCCAAGTTTGGGATGTATTGGAATCCGTAATCAAGGACCATCCTGTACTTCTAAATAGGGCACCTACACTTCATAGACTTGGAATCCAAGCTTTTGAGCCGGTACTTGTAGAAGGAAAGGCTATAAAGCTTCACCCCTTAGTTTGTACGGCATATAATGCTGACTTTGATGGTGACCAAATGGCAGTCCACGTACCACTATCGACAGAAGCACAAGCTGAGGCCAGACTTTTAATGCTTTCAACCAACAATATTTTAGCGCCTAAAGATGGAAAGCCTATTACCACACCTACACAGGACATGGTACTTGGAAGCTATTATTTAACTGTAGATAGGGAAGGCGAGAAGGGTGAAGGTAAGTATTTTAGGGACTATGATGAAATGTTCCATGCCTTCTCCAATGGAGATGTGGGGATTCATGCTAAAGTTAAGGTAAGAGTAAAATTAAATCCTGATGATAGGGGTCAAATAGTAAGTAGTACAGTGGGTAGATTCATATTCAATGAACACGTTCCACAAGACTTGGGTTTTGTTGATAGAAATGTGGATAAATATTCACTAGAAGTAGATAAGGTTGTAGATAAGAAATTTTTGGGTAAGATTATAGAAAAATCATATAATAAGCATGGAAATATTGTAACATCAACATTGCTTGACCATATTAAGGAAACTGGATTTAAGTACTCTACAATAGGGGCTATATCAGTGTCCATGGGGGATATTGTTATACCGGATGAAAAGTATGCCTTGATTAGAAAAGCTGAAATAGAAGTAGATAAGCTTGAAAAATCATATCGTAGAGGTCTTATAACAGATGAAGAAAGATATGAAAATGTAATCAATGTATGGAATAATACAACAGAAGAGGTTACAGATGCTCTTATGGAAAATCTTGACCCTATGAATAATATCTATATAATGGCTCTTTCAGGAGCGAGAGGTAGTAAGAACCAGATAAGACAGCTTGCGGGTATGAGGGGTCTTATGGCTTCAGCTTCCGGTAGAACTGTTGAAATTCCAATTAAGTCTAACTTTAGAGAGGGTCTTTCGGTACTTGAGTTTTTCGTATCAACTCATGGTTCTAGAAAGGGACTAGCCGATACAGCTCTTAGAACAGCAGACTCAGGATACTTGACTAGAAGACTTGTTGATGTTAGTCAGGATGTTATCGTTAGGGATATAGACTGTGGTACTGATGAGTTTTTAGTTGTAAAAGCCTTTAAAGATGGAAAAGAAGTAATTGAGGATTTAAAGGATCGAGTTGAAGGAAGGTATGCTTTTGAGGATGTTGTCCATCCTGAAACAGGCCAAATAATAGTTAAAGAAAATGAATTGATTTCTGAAGAAGATGCTGAATTAATTGAAAAAATAGGAATTCAAGAAGTTAAAGTAAGATCTGTACTTGGCTGTAAGGTTAAGCATGGTGTTTGTGCTCACTGCTATGGAAAGAACCTAGCTACAGGAAGCAAAGTTAATATAGGTGAATCTGTAGGTATCATTGCAGCCCAGTCTATCGGAGAACCTGGAACCCAGCTTACAATGAGAACTTTCCACACGGGTGGAGTTGCAGCTGCGGCTGATATAACTCAGGGTCTTCCTAGGGTTGAGGAGCTTTTTGAAGCAAGAAAACCAAAGGGATTAGCTGTAATATCTGAAATAAACGGAACTGTATCTATAAATGAATCCAAGAGAAAAAAGGAAGTAGTGATTACTGCTCCGGATGGAGAAATTGCAACTTACGTAATCGTATACGGTTCTAGATTGAAAGTTAGACCTGGAGATGTTATAGAAGCAGGAGATGAATTGACAGATGGTTCCGTTAACCCACATGACATTCTTAAGATTAAGGGCATTAGAGGGGTTCAGAATTATTTAGTTAAAGAAGTACAAAGGGTATATAGAATGCAGGGTGTTGATATTAATGATAAGCATATTGAGGTTATCGTAAGACAGATGTTATCAAGAGTCAAGGTAGAGGATGCCGGTGATACTGACATGCTTCCGGGAAGCCTCGTAAGCTTCAATGAGTTTGAAGAATCAAATGAAAAAATCGTTGAAACAGGCGGATTGCCAGCTGTAGGAAAGAGAACCCTTCTTGGAATCACAAAGGCATCACTAGCTACTGATTCATTCCTTTCAGCAGCATCTTTCCAAGAAACTACAAGAGTTCTTACTGAAGCTGCAATCAAAGGCAAGGAAGATTTCTTGATTGGTCTTAAGGAAAATGTAATAATAGGTAAATTGATTCCTGCAGGTACAGGTATGAAAAAATATAAAAACATAAAAATTAAGTCTGAGGAAAATATTGAGCTACTAGAGGAGAATTTAGTTGACACTGAAATCCTCCAGTGATAGAATATTAAAGTGTGCAAACCTGAAATGACTTTTTTTTACAACATAAAGATTATGTGGGCTAGTGCTCACATAGTCTTTAAGGTGTTTAAAGGAGGAGATTGTTTTGCTATCAAAACTAAGTACACATGAAAAAATTGTAGGTGCAAAACAAGTAAGAAGAGCACTTGATTCATCCCTAGTTGATCTGGTTTTTATAGCAGATGATGCTGAGAAAAAGGTCGTAGGAGAAATTGAGGAGCTTAGTAATACCAAGCATGTCCAAATAATTCGTGTAAATACAATGAAGGATTTAGGCAAGGCTTGTGGCATTGGTATTAATGCAGCAGTAGCTGCGTTATTAAAATAAAAAGAAG
>CAZIMA010000185.1:0-2737 GCA_964540195.1 uncultured Tissierella sp. | reverse complement strand
ATAAATGCCTGGTAAGACCTCTTGCAGTTAAGGTAAAAAAAGCTGAAAGTGGTGTATTTAAGGTGGTAGATAAGATTTATAAAGGGGATAATTATCTGCTGAAACTTGCTAATATAGATAAGAATTTAAACTTAGAAAGCATAGTCTCTGCCCCTACAGATATTCTCCAAGGAGATAGGGTTCATGTAGACTTGGATGAAAAAAGGCTTATTTTCATTCCTGAATAAGCCTTTTTCATAGACATCTTCCATTTCTTCAGTTTTTTCTAGTCTTTTTTGAAGTATATATATTCTTTATTAATACTACAAGAACTGATAAGGCAAATAGTATAAAAAGACCTGTTACTAATAATCTTGCTCCCCCTGTTAGCATTCCTCCAACATAAGAATAGATTATAGTAGCTGGCAATTGCCCTAGTCCTGTTGCTATTAAGAAGGATGAAAATCCCATTGAAGTAAGACCTGCTGCATAAGATACTATGTCAAAAGACATAAAAGGTAGTAACCTTGCTATTAATATAGAATGATTTCCATATTTCTTAAAAAATTCATCAAAGTGCTCTAGTCCTGCCTTACTAGCCAATTTCTCTACTACATCCCTACCTAGAATTCTGGATATATAAAAACATAGAACAGCTCCTAACATTGCACCTGACCAAGATATGATAGCCCCTTGCCACCATCCAAATAGGTTAGCATTGGCGAAGGTAATTAAAAATGCCGGTAGTGGTGCCATCAATGATTGAAATACCATTAGAGCCACAGATACCAAGATTGCATAAGTTCCATATTCATCAATAAATTCTCCAACTACTTGAAAATCTCCCGAATAAAACATCCCAATTATGTTTTTTACTAATTGGTTAACACCGGGATTTAATAAATACAATAACACTAAAATTAATATAAGACCTAAAAGAATAATCTTAGATACATGATTTTTTAAATTAACTTTCATAAGCCACCTCCATTAAATATTCATACCCTAAAAAAAGGCTATTCACATAAGTTAAGTACTTAAATGAATAGCCTTTTAATTTAAGTTTCGAGGAATCTGCTTGCAGAAATCTCAAGCACCGGTGAACGAGGCTTGCCTTTTTATTTCTCTAATAGTGCGTTATAATCGTCTCCAGCACCTTCCCAAGCTTTCATACCGCCTTCCAAGGTGTAGATATTGTCTGCTGAAACTCCCATTTCAATTAGTAAATCAGTTGCTTTTTGTGCATATGATTTACCTGAATAACAAACTAATGCATACTTAGCATCTGCGCTACCTGTTTCGCTTCCTGTAGCTTCTGTAAGGCCTTTCTTTAAGCTTACTATTCCAGCCTCATCGTCTCCACCTTTATTAGCTGCATCTACATCTGCTGTAACTGCGCCTTTAATATGGCTTGTCTCATAGTCTGCTACTTTTCTAACATCTAAGACAATATAATCATTTGATCCAGCTTCTATATCCGCTTTTAAATCTTCAGGTGAAACATATTGCATTTCATTTGGTGCTTGTGATTCCGCAGGTGCTGCTGGTGCTTCAGCTGCTGGTGTTTCTGTTGCAGGTGTTTCTGTTGCTGCTTGTCCACATCCTACTAGTACTACTGCTAGTAAAAGGAAAATTGACATTAATTTTAATGATTTATTTTTCATTCAAAACCTCCATGATTTTTTGTTTTTTTCTTAACTATAATATAATAAATCATATTATAAAAAACTTCAAATAGATTTTTTGAATAGTTTTTTCTTTTTTATAGAATATTCCTATACTGGCCATAGACATGTTCCATATATTCGTCTACATTCTTAATCTTCGGTATAATGACCTTTCTCTTCTTCCCTTTTCCAAGCAACATTCCTGTCTTCATGCTTTCTTCATCAGGAGCAATTTCAAGAGTCTCCATTATAAATAGGTCTGGATTTAGAAGAGCTGCTGCTGATAGGATATCCCAAATATAGATTCCATGATTATCAAAGACATCCTTCTCCCTATCAAACCAGTAGAGACTCTCTTTATAGAGCCATTTTTCGAAGTCATTTCCCTCTTTTAATTCCTCAAATCTTTCCCTGGTGAAAAACCCATCTAAGCATGTATTTCCAGTTCCTATAATAAGGGACCTTCCATATTCTAATACATTTAATGAAGCTTCCCAATTACATGAAAAATTCAACTCATTTAAGAGCTTACCATTTATTATCAAGGGATCTGTTATTCCACCCATTAGAGAAATATCCTTAATCTTTTCATAAAAACTATTATCCAGCTGCCAAGCATGGTATAGATTAGTTAAGGACCCTAAAGCCACTATAGATAGTTGACCTTCATACTTACTAGCCATCTCTACTAAGAACTTTGCAGCTTCATTATCTCTAAAGGAACCTACTGATCCTTTCAAAACAGGGATTTCTGAGCATCCGATGTCTTTCATAAAAGAAAGGGTATTTGGGTACACAATTTCCAAATTATTATTTCCAAAGGTCGTACTTATACCTAAGACCTCCACATCCTTTTGAGCTAAGCTATATATGATGGCAAGACCGTCATCTATATCACACCCACCTACTCCAAAAGTATTATCACAATCTATTATTATTTTTCTAACCATAGTATCACCCTTATTATTTAATAGAAAACAAAGCTCTATTTACAACTGTATTTATTCCCTCTGAAATCTTCTCATTTGTATCCAGTAACTTACACAGAATATGTTCAACATTAGGATTTGACTTTGTTATCATACCAGAAC
>CAZIMA010000184.1:0-2768 GCA_964540195.1 uncultured Tissierella sp. | reverse complement strand
TCATCCAAGGTGTAACCAGAACCAGAGTCCTTGAAACAAGACTCCTTTCAGGGACTAGGATTGACAGAATGATAGAGGCAAAGGATATACAAGAGATTTATAAAATCCTAAATGAAACAGAGTACACAAATGCAGTTCAAGGTGTTAATAGGGATGATGAATACGAAAGGGTATTGTCATCAGAGCTTATAAGGGTTTATAAGTTAATGAGAGAAGTTTCCAAGGACCCTATTGTAGTTGATTTAATGGCTCTAAAATATGATTATCATAATCTAAAGGTAATGATTAAGGAAGATAAATTTAAAAAAGACCTTTCCGACCTTTACTCACCCCTAGGAACACTGGATATGAGAAGGCTAAAGAATGATTATAGGGATGGTAATCTAAAAGATCTTAAAGTAGAATTCATTGAAGCTATTGAAGAAGTGTTAAAAGACTTAGATACCAACGATGATCCTCAGAGAATCGACGTAATTATGGATAAGCATTATTTTGATCATTTGTACAAGATAGCCAGTGAAACAAAGATAGACTTATTTGTTGAATATGTAAAGGATATGATTGACTTTATAAACGTAAGATCTATCATTAGGCTGAAAAACCAAGGAAAGGATTTTAAATTTTCCGAGGATGTTATATTAGAAAATGGAAATATAGATAAGGAAACTATTCTTGCTTCTTTAAATGATAGCACTGATAATATGATTCATAAATTTAGAAACTCTAAAATTAGCAGTGGGTTATTGAAGGGATTAGAATCCTATAAGAATACGAATAGATTATCCGACCTAGAAAAAAATATGGATAATTACTTAATGGAATTAAATAAGCCATCTAAGAATATCCATTTTGGCCCGGAGCCAATATTCTCATATTTAGTAGCTAAGGAAGCTGAAATTAAAACTTTGAGAATTATAATGGTAGCTAAGCTTAATAATCTTTCTCCGGAAGTCATAAGAGGAAGGGTGCGTGATTTGTATGTTTAAAATCGCTGTTGTTGGCGACAAGGATTCAGTACTTGCCTTTAAGGCTCTTGGAGTAGATGTTTTTACCGCATATGACGGGGATGAAGCAAGAAAGACAGTTGATACAATTGCCCGCGATCACTATGGAATCATATTCATTACTGAGCAAATTGCAAGTTTGATACCAGAGACCATAGCTCGTTATGACAAAGAGATAGTCCCTGCGTTGATATTAATACCTAGCAATCAAGGTACTTTAAATATTGGTATGAATCGAATTAATGATAATGTAGAAAAAGCAGTAGGATCAAATATATTATAGCAATTAAACAAGGTAATGCAATTGCGATGCATTTGCTTCCTATACTTTAAGAAAAGGAGGGCATATCTTGAAAGTTGGAAAAATAATCAAGGTATCCGGACCCTTAGTAGTTGCTGAGGGGATGGATGAAGCTAACGTATATGACGTTGTTAACGTTTCAGATAATAGACTTATTGGAGAAATAATAGAAATGAGAGGCGACAGAGCCTCTATACAGGTATATGAAGAGACAACAGGCATTGGACCTGGAGACCCTGTTTATACAACAGGTGAACCTCTTTCAGTTGAGCTGGGACCTGGACTTATTGAAAACATGTTTGATGGTATCCAAAGACCACTGGAAACATTAAGAGTACTTGCGGGCGACTTCCTTACAAAAGGAGTAGAAGTTAAGAGCCTTAATAGGGAGAAGAAATGGGAATTCAAGCCTACTGTTAAAGTAGGGGATGAAGTTAAAGAAGGCGATGTAATTGGTACAGTCCAGGAGACTCCGATAGTACTTCACAAGATTATGGTACCTGTTGGAATGTCCGGTAAGGTAACTGAAATAAAATCAGGTAGCTATACAGTAGTAGATTATATCTGTACTATTGATGGAGATAAAAAACTTCAAATGATGCAAAAGTGGCCTGTGAGAAAGGGTAGAAGATACGAAAGAAAGTTAAATCCAAATGCTCCCCTTGTAACAGGACAAAGAGTTATAGATACATTCTTCCCGGTATCCAAGGGAGGAGCAGCTGCTATTCCGGGACCCTTCGGTTCAGGTAAGACAGTAGTTCAACACCAGCTTGCAAAATGGGCTGACTCTGAAATAGTAGTATATGTTGGTTGTGGAGAGCGTGGAAATGAGATGACCGACGTTCTTATGGAATTCCCGGAGATTATCGACCCTAAAACAGGGGAGTCTCTAATGAAGAGAACCGTTCTAATAGCAAACACATCTAACATGCCGGTAGCAGCAAGAGAGGCTTCAATTTATACAGGAATTACCATAGCTGAATACTTTAGAGACATGGGATATTCAGTAGCTATAATGGCTGACTCTACATCCAGATGGGCAGAGGCACTTAGAGAGATGTCAGGTCGTCTTGAGGAGATGCCTGGTGATGAGGGATATCCAGCCTACCTAGCATCCCGTGCAGCTGAATTCTATGAAAGAGCCGGTAAGGTAATATGCCTAGGTTCAGATGGTAGAGAGGGAGCAATCACAGTAATCGGTGCAGTATCACCTCCGGGAGGAGATATTTCAGAGCCGGTTTCTCAGGCTACACTAAGAATCGTAAAGGTATTCTGGGGACTTGATTATGCACTTTCCTATAGGAGACACTTCCCGGCAATTAACTGGTTGAACTCCTATTCCTTATATCAAACAGCAATAGATGATTGGATGAACGGAAATATAGACAAAGATTTTGCTGAGAATAGGTCAAAGGCAATGAGCCTTTTACAAGAAGAATCAGGTCTTCAAGAAATCGTAAGAC
>CAZIMA010000183.1:0-2789 GCA_964540195.1 uncultured Tissierella sp. | reverse complement strand
ACTTAAATAAGAATTTAGAAAAGTATGCCGAATTGGCAGTAAAAACAGGGATAAATCTTAAGGAAGGCGAAGGCCTAATTATAGGAGGTAATTTAGATACACTTCCTCTTGCTAGAAAGATTATGGAAAAAGCCTATGAATCGGGAGCAAAACATGTTGAATTTCAGTTTAACGATGATGATATGACACTAATTCGTTACAATAAGGGAAAAGACTTTGTATTCGATAACTATCCAAAATGGAAAGTTGATACTTTAGAGTCAATGTATAAAGATAACTATCACCATTTGTTTATACATGCACCTAATCCAGAACTGTTGAAGGATATCGATGGAGAGCTTGTAGCAAGAAGTCAAAAGTCTGCTTCTCAAGCTTCAGCACCAGCTATGCAGTATAGGATGACAGGTTTTACTAAGTGGACCATAATAGCAATGCCTTCTATTCCTTGGGCTAAGTCTGTATTTCCCGAATTAAGCGATCAAGAAGCCGTTGAAAAACTTTGGGAAAAGGTATTTGAAGCTACAAGAGTCGATCAAGAAGATCCAATTAAGGCTTGGGAACACCATGACAGAAGTCTCAAGAAATATAAAACTTATTTAAATGAAAAGCAATTTGACAAGCTAGTATTAAAAGGACCTGGTACGGATTTAGAAGTATATTTGGCAGATGGTCACTTTTGGATGGGTGGGTCAAAGGACAGCCAAAAAGGTGATTCCTATGTAGCAAACATGCCAACGGAAGAGGTCTTCACTACCCCTCACAGGCTTAAGGTTAACGGAAAGGTAACATCCACAAAGCCATTAAGCTTAAATGGAAAGCTAGTAGAAAACTTTGGATTTGAATTTAAAGATGGCAAGGTAGTAGATTTCTATGCTGAAAAAGGCTATGAAGTTTTAGAAAAGCATATGGAAAATGATGAGGGAGCTAAGTATTTAGGGGAAATAGCCTTAGTTCAAGATGACTCACCTATATCAAATACAGGTATACTCTTTAACAATACCCTCTTTGATGAAAATGCATCCTGCCACCTAGCCCTTGGTAGAGCATATGCCTATGCAATGAGAGATGGTTCTAAATCTAGTCAAGAAGAGTTAAGTGAAAGGGGAGCAAATTATAGTTTAATTCACACTGACTTTATGGTAGGAGGCCCAGAACTAGAAATAACCGCCTACGAAAAAGACGGCAGCCAGGTTAAACTATTCGAAAAAGGCAACTGGACCTTTTAGCGGGACACTAGAGACAGGACATTGTGTTCCAGTTTTCTCCTCCTTAAGACTATTATGACTTTTGAATACAATAGGGACAATGGTTCCTGTCCCCATTGTCCCTAGAACTTTCTTCCTCCGCCTCCATGGGTTCTTCCGCTGGAAGACCTATGGGTTGTGCTTCTACTGCCTCCTGATGGACCTCCTCCTTTTGGAGGTCTTGGGATTATTCTATGGGTTACTACACTATCTATTAACTGGTCCCGACCTGGCACCACGTTTACTATGGAATTATTTCTATAGGAAAATGGGTTTCCAGGATTTTTTAATTTATAAGCAGACTTGGTAGATCCATAGAATAGACCTCCCGTTGCCGTTCCTCCTACTAAGCCTATAAGCATATCAAATAGGGTAAGCCTATTTGCTTCTTTTTCATCTACACTATATTGATCTGATGGAATCCCTGTTTGAAGATATTGACGTGTTTTTCCAAGAAATCCTCTTGAGGCCCCATAATAATCTCCATCTGCCAAGCCTGAGTCAAATACTTCATCTAAGACTCCCTCTATTCTTTGGTCTGTTAAATATCTTATACCAATACCTGAAGTTGATATATAGGCTTCTCTATTATCCATATCTATTAAGAATAATATCCCATCATAATCAGGTCCTCGACCAAAGCCATTATAATCAAAGTAGTCATCTGCATATTCCCTAGAGGATTTTCCCCCAGCGTCATTTGTGGTAGTTATAACTATATCCATATTATATTCATCAGATAAGTCATTGGCTCCTCTTTCTAAGGAGACCCTTTCATCACTGGTAAACAGGCCAGCGTCATCGAATACAAGCTCTTTATAGGCATTTACAGCCATGGAATTGAATAGGAAGATTAGGATAAATAAAGCAAGCACTAGAATCCTTTTATATACATTTTTAATTACCATATAAACATCCCTCCTAGAACAAGAACAAGGAATGTAACTGCAAATATAGCCCCAAAGGCTGAATTTAGCCTCTTATTACTAAGGGGAAGTTCACCAAAGGATTTGCCTGTCTGGCCGTTTACGGCAAATACATAAGTCTTATCCTGATAATTATAGGTTAATATCCATGCAGGAAGGAGGGTATAATTCCAGTCCTTATCCTTAATTTCAATACCATCTCTTATGATATTTACACGATCATAACCGCTTACCAAATCGTTAATCATATATGAATAGTATCTATTGATTTGCCCTTCAATCATGGGTTCTGCTTCTTCCTTGGGGATATTATATTGTTCTGCAAAGAATCCAGAAAGGTAGGGCATTGAAAATTCTACACTTTCGCTTTCTCTATAAGGTAGGATTCCATTTATAAGTGCCTTATCTATTTTAGTGAAGGCTATTTCACCTACATTGTTTAAATTCAATTCTCCTTGACGGACAATTTCATACTTCTTAGTTTCCGTATACTCCATGTCTCCTGCTCTCCACACCCTAATATTTCTTCCCTCTCCCAGATAGTCCACTTGAGCCTTAGTGTCTACCCACCAATATGGCAGATAAACCCCAGTAATCTTCTCAAGCTGGGATGAAGAAG
>CAZIMA010000182.1:0-2859 GCA_964540195.1 uncultured Tissierella sp. | reverse complement strand
ACAGTCTTTATCCCTTTACTATTTAGGAAGGCAATATCCTCATAAAATGCATTCTTGCATTCATCATTATTCATTATACTGCCGCCAAATTTAATAACTAATAGCTTTCCTTTAAAATCTTCCACATTGTTTAAAACGTCATCCATCTCAGCAATAACTTCTATCACATCTTCATCTCCTATATAATTATCAAAACAGCTAAATGCTAAGTCATCACAAGGATCAAGCATCCTTCACCTCATTGCAACTTAAGTGTATTATAGATTTTATTACCTAATTATGCAATACGTTTAAGAAAAAATATTGCATATTCCGGCTTAGTTATGTATAATGTTTTCATTACGAAGGAGGTATGGATAATGATTAAAGCTGGTATTGTCGGAGCTACCGGTTATGGCGGACAGCAATTAGTTTGGCTGCTAAGAAATAGAGCTGATGTTGAAATCAGGTTTATCTCAGCCCATAGCAATGTTGGAACAGAATTTGCCGATATATATGGAAACTTTAAAGGTTTTATGGCGGATAAGACCATAGATGTAGATGATGTTTCGAACCATATAAATGATATAGATGTTTTGTTTTTGGCATTGCCTCATGGGAAAGCTTTCGAGTTAGTAGAGTTAGCTTATAAAAATAATGTTAAAGTAATTGACATAAGTGCCGATTATAGGATAAAGGACGAAACAGAATACGAAAAATGGTATGGTGTGAAACACGGAACACCCCAACTGCTAAAGGAAGCAGTTTACGGTCTACCTGAACTTTATAGAGAAAGTATAAAGGATTCCAAAATCATAGCAAATCCAGGTTGCTATCCAACCACTAGTATCTTAGCCCTTGCACCTCTTCTAAAGAACGGTTTAGTAGATACAAAGTCTATAATTATAGATGCTAAGTCTGGTGTATCAGGCGCTGGCAGGTCTGCTAATATAAATAATCTTTATGCCGAAATAAACGAATCTTTCAAAGCTTACTCCTTGACTAACCACAGACATACTCCTGAAATTGAACAAGTGCTATCTGAGCAATCCGGAGAAAAATTAACTCTCAACTTCTCCCCTCATTTAGTTCCAATGAATAGAGGCATATTAGCCACTTGCTATGCTAATTTGAAGACAAGCAAAACTGAGGATGAACTTTATGATTTATATAAGGAACAGTATAAAAACGAATTCTTTATAAGAATATTGAAAGCCCTTCCTGAAACCAGATGGGTAAGAAATACAAATATTTGTGATATTGCCTTAAGAGTAGACAAGAGAACAAATAGGGTAATAGTAGTTTCAGCAATAGATAATTTAATAAAAGGAGCTGCAGGACAGGCAGTCCAAAATATGAATATTATGTTTGGACTAGAAGAGACTAAAGGCATAGATATGCTTGCTATGGCTCCATAATTAGTATAGATTAGAAAGGAAGTTATGTGGATGATAAAACTAGGCAATAAAATGATTACCGATGTTCCAGGCTTTGTTGCTTCAGGAATTTGGGCTAACCTTAAAAAAAGTGGCAAAAATGACCTTGGAGTAATATTTAGTAAGTATAAGGCTATTGCATCCGGTACCTTTACTCAAAACAAAGCAGCTGCACCATTAATTAAGCTTAATAAAGAAATTATAGATAAGGAAAATATCCAAGCAATCATAGTAAATAGCGGAAATGCAAACGCTAGTACTGGAATCCTTGGATATAATAATGCAAAGGAAATGGCTTCAACTACAGCTAAATGCCTTGGAATAAAAGCTGACGAGGTAATAGTTGCTTCAACAGGGGTAATAGGGGTTCAGCTTCCTATGGAAAAAATAGTTCCGGGCATAGAAAAGGTATGCTCCATAGTATCAGAAGAGGGTGGAGAAGAAATCGCCAAAGCAATCATGACTACTGATACATTTCCAAAGATAGCTTCTGCCGAGTTTGAATTGGACGGAAAAAAAGTTATTATTAGTGGTATAGCCAAGGGCTCAGGAATGATTCACCCAAATATGGCTACTATGCTTGGCTTTATTGCCACAGATGCAAATATTTCAAAGGAAATGCTTGATAAGGCATTTAAGGAAAGTGTTGAAAAGACATATAATATGGTCTCAGTTGATGGAGATACAAGCACAAATGACATGGCTGTAATACTAGCTAATGGGGCTGCTGGAAATAGCAAAATTGAATCAGAAGATGAAAATTATGCCATGTTTAAAGAAGCCATAGATACTGTAAATACACAACTTGCAAAACTTATTGCTAAGGATGGAGAAGGTGCAACAAAACTTATAGCGGTTAATGTGTCTAATGCTAAGACTTTAGTAGATGCAAGAAAATCCGCTAAGGCAGTTGTTTCTTCAAGCCTTGTCAAAGCTGCTATCTTTGGTAGTGATGCAAATTGGGGTAGAATCGTATGTGCACTGGGCTATTCAGAAGCAGATATAGATATAGATAAGATAGAAATTTGGATGAAGAGTCAGGAAGATGAGATTAAAATAGCAGTAAACGGTGTTGGAGTGGATTTCGATGAAGTCCTTGCTAAGAAAATCCTCGATACAAGTTCAATAACTATAGATGTTGACTTAAAAGATGGAGATCATAACGCTACAGCTTGGGGCTGTGATTTAACATATGATTACGTAAAGATAAATGGAGCTTATAGAACATAAAATATTAGCAAAAGAGATGTCAATTTAGGTTGACATCTCTTTTTTAGCTTTCAAACCAGGATAAAACAAAAGCCCATGAATAAATTCATGGGCTTAATTTGGCTTATTTTACTGTGATATTCTCAGCTTGAAGACCTTTTTGACCTTCAACTACGTTGAATTCAACTTCTTGGCCTTCTTCTAAAGATTTGAAACCATCTTTTTGGATTTGTGA
>CAZIMA010000181.1:0-2905 GCA_964540195.1 uncultured Tissierella sp. | reverse complement strand
TATTCATGTTTTTTTGCATACTTATGCATCTATAAGCCGATTATCAAGGGTGAGTTTTCAAGAAGCAAAATAATTATAGGCTCTATGCTGGGAAGTATATTAAGTCTACAATTAGGTGCCTTTAGTGTAACTTTGCAAACTTTACTTTCAGGCATAACAGAATTACCATTTAGTAAGTTCTTGCTTGTAATGCAGTCAATTCATCTAGGAGTAGGAATCATAGAAGGTCTTATTACATCGGCTATACTCCTATTTATTTATGAATCAAGACCTGAGATTCTAACAAATAAAGATAGTAGGTCAAAGCTTTCATTGAGATTATTATTAACAATATTATCAATTGTAGTAATCTTTGTTGGTGGGGGCTTATCTTTATTTGCATCTTCTAGTCCTGATGGTTTGGAATGGTCTATAGAACAAGTATCAGAGTCCGTAGAAATTGAACCTAAAGGGGAAGTTTATGATACCATGTCAAATATTCAGAATAAGACTGCTATACTAGCAGACTATAGTTTTGGAAATTCTAATAATGAGACAATTGGAACAAGTTTCTCTGGGATAATTGGATCTGTTAGTGTTTTATTAATAATGGTATTTATAGGCAAATTGTTAAATAGGTTGAGAAAGTATATAACAAGTCAGTAGGGAGTTATATATCATGGAAAAATTTTCAAAAGTAATTCGTGAATTTGATTACCTAAATCATATGTCTAAAAGGAAGAACTGGCTAAATCTAATCAATCCACTTGCAAAATTAATAGTGACTATAAGCTATATAGCAGTACTAACATCTTTTCCTAAATATGATTTGTCTGGAACTTTGCTTATGATCATTTATCCAATTTTTATAATGGATTCTCTGAAGCTTTCCTTTGTACAGATACTTAAGAAGATTTGGCCTATATTTTTATTAGTTGCTTTTATTGGATTATTTAATCCTGTTTTTGATCAAAAACCTATGATGAAAATAGGAGGTTTTGTAATAACAGGAGGAATGATATCAGGAATTACTTTGATGTTGAAGGGTATCTTAACCATAATTTCATCAATTTTACTTATTATGACCACAGGTATTGAAGAAATATGCTATGGGTTGAGAATGTTACATATTCCAAATATATTTGTAACCCAAATACTTCTTACCTATAGATATATAGTAGTTTTGCTTAAAGAAGCAGAGCAAATATATCAAGCCTATAGTTTGCGAGCACCAAGGCAAAGGGGTATTCATATTAAGGTATGGGGATCTCTAATAGGACAACTATTATTTAGAAGTATTGATAGGGCCAATGTTTTATATGAGAGTATGCTTATCAGAGGATATAGAGGTGAATTTAATCATATAAAAAAGGGTCACTTAACAGGAAAAGATTATTTATATCTATTTCTTTGTTTGATATCATTTGTTTTTTTTCGTTGGCTTATTAAAGTATAGTAAAGTTGTTATTACAGGAGAGATATCATGACACATCATTTTATAGAGTGTAATAATCTATCTTTTTCATATGAAAATCAGAAGGAAGTCTTAAGGAATATAAATTTTCAAGTAAAACATAATGACTCCTTGGGTATTATTGGGGCCAATGGAGTTGGAAAGTCTACCTTGCTTAAAATTTTAGTAGGCCTAAATTTAAATTTCAAAGGCTCGGTTGTAATTGAGGATATACCCTTATCTAAAAAAACCTTGTTATTTGTGAGAGAAAAAATTGGATATGTATTTCAAGATTCTGATAACCAGCTATTTATGTCAAATGCATATAACGATATTGCCTTTGCTCCAAGAAATTATTTTTTTAGTGAAGATGAAGTTGAAAGAAGGGTAAATAAGGCATTAGAAATGGTTAATATTGAACATTTAAAATATAAGCAAACATTTAAGATGTCTGGGGGAGAAAAGAAGCTTGTATCTATTGCAACTATTCTTTCCATGACACCTGATATTATATTGATGGATGAGCCATCTGCTGCTTTAGACCCTAAAAATCGAAGAAATCTTATTAGGCTGCTGAATGGTTTTGACCATATAAAGATTATTGTAAGCCATGATTTAGATTTTGTCATGGATACGTGTAATCGTGTAATTTTGATGAATGATGGGGAGATTATTAAAGATGGAGAGTGTGAAAAGATTTTATCTGATAAGGAGTTACTTGAATCTAATGGCTTGGAGTTACCGCTTTGCATGCAGGATAGAAGGGTATAATAGTATTAATACTTTTATTCTTAGGAGGAAATATTATGAAGAAGGATAACTTATCAGAACAAGGATATAAGGGTGATGATAAGCTTCTGCTTGGCTTATTTTTGGCTGTTATAACCTTTGGCTTATTTACCCAAACACTCTTGAATATATCAACAACTATTCGTAATGATTTGGGTATTGATGCAAATGTTAGTAATATTGCTGTAAGTATATCATCCTTGTTTTCCGGAGTTTTTATCGTTGTAATTGGTAGCTTAGGAGATAGATTTGGACGTATTAAGATTACTAAGATAGGATTAGCTTTGAATGTAATCGGCTCCTTTTTAATTGCTGTATCGCCAAGAGGAACAGCCAGCTTTTTACTTATAGGTCGTATTGTTCAAGGACTTTCTTCAGCCTGTATTATGCCTACTGCAATGGCTTTGATAAAGGCCTACTATGAAGGTGCTGGTCGTCAAAGGGCTGTAAGTGTCTATTCTATTGCTTCCTGGGGTGGTTCTGGATTTAGTTCCTTATTTGGAGGTATAATTGCATCAACTATTGGTTGGCGTTGGATATTTTGGCTTTCCATTGGAGTAGCTATAGCTAGTTTTTTCTTAATTACAGGGGTACCGGAAAGCAAAAATCCACCTAGTGATAAAAGCCGTGGCTTTGACCTAGCTGGGATTATTACTTTTATTGTTGGAACTCTAGCTATAAATT
>CAZIMA010000180.1:0-2953 GCA_964540195.1 uncultured Tissierella sp. | reverse complement strand
TTCTCTCATCTACCTCTACATCATAGCCCCATATATCATCTAATAAATCCTGTCTGGTAAATATCTTTTTTGGATAGGACAATAGCTTATATAGTAGATAGAATTCCTTCTTCGGAAGTGATATCTCTTCATTAGGAGTAATAACCTCTAGACTATCATAATCTAATACAATGTCTCCTATTACAAGTTTATTATCTTGTGAAATCCTAGCTCTTCTTAGCAGTGCTTTTACCCTTAAGACTAGTTCCTCCATATCGATGGGTTTTGTAATATAATCATCTATGCCTAAATCGAAGCCCTTTTTCTTGTCAGGGTAAGTATCCTTTGCTGTAACCATTAAAATAGGCACTATAAATCCTGCTTCTCTTAAGTCTCTAGTAAGTTCATATCCATCCATTACAGGCATCATCACATCTAGGATTATTAAATCTATCTTATGCTTTTCGATTATTTCAAGAGCCTCTTCACCATTACCTGCATGGAAGGTACTAAACCCCTCTCTTTTTATATATATTTCAATAAGCTTCCTTATATTTTCGTTGTCATCAACTATTAATATATCATTCATTTCTAATCACCTCGATTTCCATTGTCATCAGAATACATTTCAATTATGAACCTTTTATGAACAAATTACAAATTAATATTGCTATTGTCCAATCAAAATGGGTATAGTGTATTTAAGATGGATATTAATTTTCTAATTTTAGACACAAAGGAGGATAATATGAAACTATCAATCGGAAATACGATTCAGACCTTGAGAAAGGAAAAGGGAATAGATAAGGCTGATTTAGCAAAAGCCATAGACGTTGAAGTAGATAAAATAACTAGCTGGGAAAATGGGGAGGCCTACCCTGATATCACACTTCTATCCTCCATCGCAAAATGTTTAGGTACAGATGTAGATTCTTTATTGATGTTTGAGACTCAATTATCATCTGATGAAGTAATGAATATCAATAGAATATGTGGTGAAGCCTTTGAAACTAAGGATTATGATACTGCAATGGCCCTAGTGGATAAATATCTTAGTAAATACCCAAAAAGCCTTTTTCTTAAATTTAGAATTGGAAGTCTACTTCAACAATATATTCAAATGGCAGATACAGAAGAAAAGGCTAATATGGCAATTGAAAAGTCCATAGACCTTCTGGAGCAAGCCTCAAGAATTGATGATTTAGAAGTAAAACAAGCCTCCCTTTACGTACTTAGCAGTCTATATACTATGAAACAGGATTACGATAAGGCAATAGAGGTATTAAATGCCCTACCTAAATTAAACATCAATCCTGATTTTATGCTTTCTACTATTTATTCAATTACCGGTGAAGGAATAAAGGCAAAAAAAATAGAGCAAGAAAATTTATATAATAGCATAAATAATACTATAGTATCCCTCACAGGCATGTGGGGAACTGCCTTAAAAGATAGGGATCTTGAGTTTGCAATTGAATTAGCAAAGTTACAAAGAAAGATGATTTCCGATTATGACTTGGATAATTTTATGCTAGGCAATAATATACTATTATTTGCTGATATTGCAGCTATTATAAAAGATGTAGACTTAACTCTGGATTATATTGAGAGCTTTGCTGAATGGATATTGGACCTTGATGAGGATTCCCTTGACCTATCAAAAAACAAGTTTTTTAGCCTATTAGATGATAATCATCCCATAAGGTCTATAGAGCAACTAAAACAGAAGTTTATCCAATCAGTTGTTAGAAATCAAAACTATGACTTCGTTAAATATAGCGATAGGTATAAGAAGATAATCTCAAAAATACTCTAGATCAAGGTAAAAAGACCTTCTTTGTAGATTAGGAATGCTCTACTTATTAGGTCTTTTTTCTTTTTAAAATTTTTCCCTATACCCAATTACATCTGATATAATTTAATAATGCAATGTGAATTAAGGAGTGTAAATGTGAAAATATGCCAAATATTATGATAGTAGAAGATGAAATAAACACGGCATTGGGATTGGAATCCATTATTAAATCTATCGATGAGAACATGGATGTAACTATAACCGGATATGCTAAAAAAGCTCTGGAAGAAGCTAAAAAAAGGACCTATGACCTCTTTTTATTGGATATAGAACTCTTAGATTATACTGGAATGGAACTAGCTAAAGAGCTTAGAAAAATGGACAAGTATAAATTGACCTTTATAGTATTTATAACTGCAGTTCCTACAAAAGAATTATTAGCTTTTAAAGAAATCCATTGTTATGATTACATAGTTAAACCCTTTGGTGAAAAGGAAGTTACCCATACATTAAAGACCCTTATACAATTTGGAATAGAAAAAGAGGAGTTCATAAACTTCACCCTTAAGAATTTAATATATCGTATAAAGTTTGATGATATAATATACCTGGAAGTTGTTCGCAGGAAAATCAAAGTAGTAACGGTTAATGAAGAATTCGAAGTATCACAATATACTTTAAGCAGTCTGGAAGAAGACTTATCTGAAGACTTTGTAAGATGTCATAAGGGTTTTATAGTAAATATAAAATATATTTCCAGTATAGATAAGACCAATAGCTTGATTAACTTAAAATCTACTAATGATATAATTCCGATAGGAAGAAAGTATAAAGATAATTTGGAGGTTTTATTAAGTGAGTCCATTTGAAAATGCAATCTTAACATTTCTAGATCTAACGGGATACCTAATGGTATCCAATAAATTATTAGACGGTAAAAAAGACCTGGGCAAAAAACAAAAGGCAATTAATATAGTACTTATGATGATGGTTCTAGCCTCTGTTTTGGCAAGCTTAGGAGAAACACCTTTAGTTAAATATAATTTTGTAACCGGTGCCCTAATATCCATAAGCCTTATTTACTATTTGTACAGGAAGGATATAAAAGAGTCTATAATAATATATATCCTGAATTATTCATGGTCATATAAAAATCAAATTTATATCACCAAAATCTAT
>CAZIMA010000179.1:0-2985 GCA_964540195.1 uncultured Tissierella sp. | reverse complement strand
GGAATAGAAGTAAAAACAGTAGCAGTTGGTACAGGTAAGGCTTTACAAATGGGTAGAGATGGTGAAGCAGACATACTTTTAGTACATGCTAAGCCGGATGAATTAACTTTCGTTGAAGAAGGCCATGGTACTGAAAGGCATGATGTAATGTATAATGATTACATACTAGTGGGGCCGGGAGAAGATCCATTAGGATTAAAGGAAAGCAATCCAAATAATATCCTTGAGGGACTTAAGGCCATATCAGCTGAAGGAGCAGTTTTTGTTTCCCGTGGAGATGATTCAGGTACTCATAAGAAGGAACTGGCAATTTGGAAAGAAGCAGGAATCGAGCCGGCAGGAGAATGGTACTTATCAGCTGGAGCAGGTATGGGAGATGTACTAAAGATAGCTAGTGAAAAGCAAGGCTATACCATATCAGATAGAGCAACTTACTTAGCTCAAAAGGATAATTTAGACCTTGATATAATCATAGAAGGCGATGAAAACCTATTTAACCAATATGGTATTATCCCTGTTAATCCAAATAAAAACGAAAATATAAACAATCCAGGTGCAATGGAATTCATGAACTGGATGACATCAGAAAAAGGACAATCATTAATAAAAGAATTTGGTGTAGAGGAATACGGGCAACCATTGTTCATTCCAAACTATAAATAATATTACGGGGTTTTGATATGGATTATATTTTAAAGGGCTTCTCTGAAGCCCTTAATCTCCTAATTTCATTTGATATAGAGGTAATTAAGATTGTTTTTCTTTCCTTAGTGGTTTCTATCTCTGCTACTATTTTAGCCTCTCTAGTATTTATACCTATAGGGGTTTATTTAGGTATCAAGAAATTTAGGGGAAAAAAGATGGTATCTCGATTAATATATACATCCATGAGCATACCCTCAGTGATAGTTGGTCTAGTAATAGCCATACTCTTATCTAGACGTGGCCCCCTAGGATATTTAGATTTGATGTATACACCCAAGGCTATGATAATAGCACAGACCCTATTAGTAACACCCCTTATACTTGGCCTTACATATAATCTAGCAAAAAATAGGGGAATTGAAATACAAAAGCTAGCAATAACCTTAGGTGGAAGTACAATTGATTCTATTTGGCTTATTATAAGAGAGTTAAAAGTAGACATACTGGTTAATATTGCTACATCTTTTTCAAGAGCCGTATCTGAGGTAGGAGCAGTTATGATAGTTGGAGGAAATATCAAGGGTTATACAAGAGTAATAACTACTACTATATCTATGATGAATTCTATGGGAGATTATCCCATGGCTATTGCTTTGGGCCTAATACTATTAATAATATCTTTTGGAATACATAGCTTTATATATTCCTATAGTCAGGAGGATTAGGATGAAGCTTGATATTGAAAATTTAAAGAAGGCCTATGGAGAAAAAATTGTATTAGATATTCCTAGATTGGAAATTGAGGAAGGAAAAATAACTGGAATTACGGGACCTAATGGCTCTGGGAAAAGTACCCTTGTAAACATAATAAGTGGTATGGAAACTGAGTTTGAAGGTAGGGTGCTTTATGATGGGAGATGTATGGATAGGGACATTCAAAAAAACATGACCCATGTTTTTCAAAAGCCATATCTTTTTAGAAGAAGGGTTTATGATAATATTGCCTATCCTTTAAGATTGAGGAACTATGAAAAAAATCATGAAGAAAGACTGATAAAGCAAGTTATAAAGAGTTTGGAAATAGATAATTTAATTGATAAAAAGGGCCATAGGTTATCCGGTGGAGAAACACAAAAGGTTGCACTTGCAAGGGCCTTGGTATTCGAACCAAAGCTCCTGATATTAGATGAGCCAACATCCAATATAGATCCCCAGTCTGTAAAAATAATGGAAAAGGAGATATTAAGATTTAACCGAGTGTCTAAAGGAACAGTTTTAATTATTACCCATAATCTGGACCAGGCTCAGAGAATCTGTGATAATATTATCTACCTAAGTTTTGGAAAGGTGGTAAATTAATTGGATTTTTTTAATGTAGTAAAGGTAGAAGAAGCGAATCAAATAATAAAGATGAATCTTGGAGAATATGAATTTGGAACTGAAGAAGTAAATTTAATAGATGGAATAGGTAGGATAATTGCTGAGGACATTATATCCAATATAGACGTGCCTGAATTTAATCGGTCAACAGTAGACGGTTATAGTATCTTAGTTGAAGATAGTCATGGTTCTACGGAATCTATACCCGGAATCTTAGACATTATTGGAGAGGTAAAGATGGGTGAAAATCCTAAGTCTGATATAAGAAGAGGGCAGGCAATATATACTCCAACAGGGGGGATGCTTCCTGAAAGTGCTACAGGAGTAATTATGATTGAAAATACAGAGTTGATGGATAAAGAAACTCTATTAATATATAAGCCAATCTCCAAAGGAGAAAATATCATCTACAAGGGTGATGATATGAAAATGGGGGACCTGGTAATAAAAAAGGGAAGAAGATTAGGTCCGGAGGCCATAGGTGCCTTGGCTAGTTTGGGAATATCAAAGGTTACAGTATATAAAAAACCGAAAATTTATATTATATCAACGGGTGACGAAATTATAGATATAGATGAGGAATTATCCCTAGGCAAGGTAAGGGATATAAATTCTTACGCATTAACTGCCATGGCAGAAAAATTAGGTTGTGATATAGTAGGGCGAAGTATAGTGAAAGATGATTTTGAACTACTGAGAAGTGAAGTCCAAAAGGGATTGTCTATAGCTGATATAGTTATTTTATCAGGAGGAAGTTCAGTTGGAACTAGGGACTATACTGATAAGGTAATTGCATCCTTTGGTGGTAAAGGGGTATTAATACATGGTCTTGCAATAAAACCTGGTAAGCCTACTATCGTTGGGGAGGGGCAGGGAAAACTTATTATTGGCCTTCCGGGCCATCCTGTATCATCCATAGTAGTTTTTAAGGCAATTGTAGAAGAATTTATTAAAGATAAA
>CAZIMA010000178.1:0-3008 GCA_964540195.1 uncultured Tissierella sp. | reverse complement strand
AGTCTAAAGGAAAATCCAATGGGTTACCTGTTGCCATAACCATGGTTGAGGGTATTTATATCGTATCGGATATTGGTGGTCATTCTATTTTTTCTAGTATAAGGGATGTAATAACCCTTAATTCAAACATAACTATTATATTTGGAAGCATTATATTTCTGATTGTAGGGAAAATGGCTATTAAGCCCATAAGAAGATTGATGAATGCTACCCAAAAAGTTGCAAGGGGGGATTTTACAGTTGAATTAGAAAACAATAGGAAGGATGAATTAGGAGAACTAATAGATTGTTTCAACAAAATGACCAAAGATTTGAGCTCTATTGAGATTCTTAGAAATGATTTCGTAGCAGATATTTCCCATGAATTTAAAACGCCTATAACATCAATTGAAGGTTATACAAGGCTTTTAGCAGACTGTTCTGATGAAGAAAGAGTAGAATATATCCAGATAATCCTAAGCGAAACCAAGAGATTATCTACAATGGCAACTAATATACTGACTATAAACAAGCTGGATTATGAAGATTTGAAAATTGCTGAGGAATTCAAATTAGATGAGCAGATTAGAAAGTCCATACTCTTACTTGAAAATAAATGGAATTCAAAGGACTTGAATCTAGATGTTGATATGGATGAAGTAATAATTAAGGGTAACAAGGGGCTTATTAATCAAATATGGATAAATTTATTAGATAATTCCATAAAATTTTCTCCTCCAGGTGGTAATATATTGATTCGACTAAGAGATTATAAGGACAAATGTGAATTCATCATTCAAGATGAAGGACCGGGTATTGCAGAAGAAAATCAAAGAAGAGTATTTGATAAATTTTATAAGGGAGATAAATCCAGAAATAATGAGGGAACGGGTTTAGGTCTTTCAATCGTTAAAAGAATAGTGGATTTGCATGAAGGAAGTATTGAGCTAAACAGTAATCTTACTAAGGGTACGAGGATTAGCATTATACTAAATAAATGATCAGATTTTCATTATTCTTACACATTAGCAATGTAGAATAATAACGAGGAGGAATGTTTATGGATAAGAAAAAGATGCCTAAGAAGCCATTAATGTTCTATTACCTTATATCCTTAATAGTACTGATGTTATTAAATCAGTTTGTATTTCCACAATTGATGAAGGATAGGGTAGTTGAAACGGACTATGGTACATTTTTAAAATATTTAGAGCAAGACGGAATAAAGGAAGTAGAAGTAACTGAAACACAGATTTTGTTCTCTGTAGAGAATAAAGAGGGAAAGTTAGAATACTTTAAGACCGGTAAGATGCCGGATGAAGGTCTTACTGATAGGTTATATAATAAGGGAATAAAATTTGGACAGGTTATTCCAACTCAGATGTCACCTATACTTAGCTACTTTCTAACAATAATAATGCCCTTAGTTTTAATCTTCGTTCTAGGACCAATACTAATGAGAAGAATGACCAAGGGAATGGGCGGAAATGCCATGAGCTTTGGAAAGAGTAATGCTAAGGTCTATGTACCTGCAGATCAGGATGGAAAGACCTTTGCTGATGTGGCAGGACAGGATGAAGCAAAGGAAGCCTTGGCAGAAATAGTAGACTTCTTACACAATCCTAAGAAGTATGCAGATATTGGGGCAAATATGCCAAAGGGTGCCCTATTAGTAGGGCCACCGGGAACAGGTAAGACCTTATTAGCAAAGGCTGTAGCAGGGGAGGCAAATGTACCCTTCTTCTCTATATCGGGTTCAGATTTTGTAGAGATGTTCGTAGGTATGGGAGCTGCAAAGGTAAGGGACTTGTTTAAACAAGCTCAAGACAAGGCTCCTTGTATAGTATTTATAGATGAGATAGATACCATAGGTAAAAAGAGAGATGGGTCAGGTTTTGGTGGAAATGATGAAAGAGAACAGACTTTAAACCAGTTACTATCTGAGATGGATGGTTTTGACGGTAAAAAGGGAGTAGTAATCCTAGCAGCAACTAATAGACCTGAATCCTTGGATAAGGCCCTTTTAAGACCCGGTAGATTCGATAGAAGAGTACCTGTTAACCTTCCTGATTTGCAGGGAAGAGAAGCCATATTGAAGGTGCATTCCCAAAAGGTTAAAATGGAAGATAACATAGACTTTAATGCAATTGCCAGATCTACTGCAGGAGCATCGGGAGCCGAACTTGCAAATATAATAAATGAAGCTGCCCTTAGAGCTGTAAGAATGGGAAGAGACAAAATAGGTCAGTCGGATTTAGAGGAATCAGTTGAGGTTATAATTGCAGGTTACCAGAGAAAAGGTGCAGTTATTTCTGAAAGAGAAAAGGAAATAATAGCTTACCATGAAATAGGGCATGCACTTGTAGCTGCAAAACAAGAGAATACAGCTCCTGTTCATAAGATTACAATAATTCCTCGTACATCCGGAGCCTTGGGATATACCATGCAGGTTGAGGAAGAGGAAACAGTTCTATTAACAAAACAAGAAGCCTTAAATAAAATAGCTGTTTATACAGGTGGAAGGGCAGCAGAGGAAGTAATGTTTGGCTGCGTAACTTCCGGAGCTTCCAATGATATTGAACAGGCTACAAAGCTTGCTAGAGCCATGGTTACAAGACTTGGGATGAGTGATAAATTTGGAATGATGGCATTAGAAACCGTGACAAACCAATATCTTGGTGGGGATACATCTCTAGCATGCTCACCTGAGACATCTACCTTAATAGATAAGGAAGTTCAAACGATAATAAATGACGCACATAAGAAGGCAAGAAATATATTAGAGGAGAACAAGGATAAGTTAATCGAGCTATCTAAATATCTTCTAGAAAAGGAAACCATAACAGGTGCAGAATTTATGAAAATATTAAATAAAGCAGAAAAGCAAGAAATTGAAGAAAATTAAGCTTTAGCTAAAATAAGAAAAAGGAACTCTTCCTTTTTCTTATTTTATTTTTTGTGATTTATTATTTTGGGGTATTATATCTACTAGAGATTGGAGATAATAATGCCAAAGGAGTGATTGAATG
>CAZIMA010000177.1:0-3025 GCA_964540195.1 uncultured Tissierella sp. | reverse complement strand
ATATAATAATCTAGTGAACTTGTCCAATAAGAAATATCTATACTTCCGCGTCGATCCATAAACAGGGGGTTCTATCATATTGTTCACCTATTGACTATAAGACTAATTTATGATAACCTATTTTAGGCAAAGTTATATCACAAGGATTTGTTAGGAGCTGAATATAATGATTTTCAAGGATGGTTTAATGACAAAAGGACAAGTTGAGTCGAAGTTAAGCGAAGCAATAAGTAAGTTTGAAATTGAACAAATGGGCAGGGGTCCTGAGAAAATCCGTACAATTATAATTCAAGATATGATCCTAATTAGGCTTAAAGGGTTTTTAAGCACTTCGGAGAAGAAGCTTGCTCAAAGCAAGGATGGGGTTGAATTAATTAAGAAGCTTAGAACTTCATTGTTTGAAAATACCAGGGATGAACTTGAAACAGCCATAAAATCGGTAATCAATGTTAATATAGTAAGTACCTATTCTGATGTAAGTACAAGAACAGGTGAAAAGATCATTGCTGTAATTTCAGACCAGGATATAGAAGAGTTTTTTAAATAGATTGGAAGACAAATTGAAGGGTGAAAACCAGTCAAGAGTAAGCCAATAACATTTTTCCCAATGGAGAATTTTGTTATTGGCTTTTTTATGTGGCTAAAAGATTAATGAAAGGAGTAGATAAATGGAAAACAAATTATTTTTAAGCAAGAGTCTAAAATCTAATTTAAGATGGGCATATTTATTTTTAGGAATTATAATAATGATAAGTTTTGGTACGGTTTATTCATGGAGCATATTTAGAATACCTGTGGAAAAAGCCTTTAATGTAGGCTCTACTCAAAGTGGCTTGCCTTATATGACTTCCTTGGCATTTTATGCACTTTTCATGATGATAACCGGAAGATTTCTTGAGAGATATAGTCCTAGAGCTATTGTTTTAACCGGAGCAATCTTATTGTCATTAGGATGGATACTATCTTCTTTTACTACTAATATATATGCACTAACAATAACATATGGGGTTATTGGTGGGGCTGGAGTTGGAATTGCCTACGGTGTGCCTATGGCTATAGTAGCCAAGTGGTTTCCGGATAAAAAGGGTTTTGCTTCAGGAATTGTTTTATTGGGCTTTGGAGTATCACCTTTGATTACAGCTCCCCTTGCAGGATATTTGATTCAAGTCTTTGGGGCAATGAGGGTTTTTCTAATATTGGGTATTTCATTTGGAATTATAATACCTATACTTGCACTTCCTTTTAAATATCCTTCTGAAGCAGAAGTAGGAGATATTAAGAAGAGTGGAGGAAATGATGAAGTAAATACCAACACCAAGGAAATGATAAAGAAAAAAAGTTTTAAAGGCTTATATATTAATTTTATTATTGGTAGTATGATTGGATTGATGTTAATCGGTATGACAGGTAAAGTTGGAATACAGTTAATAGGACTAACACAAAAGAGGGTGGCCTTTATGGTTTCCATGTTTGCAATCTTTAATGGAATAGGAAGACCTGTATTTGGCTTTATAACCGATAGGCTATCATCAAAAAAAGCTATGCTTATCTCATATAGTCTTATTATCACAGCAGGATCTATAATGTTATTTGCTAAGGAAGGAAGCCAAATGCTTTATGCCATGGCCTTTTCAATGTTTTGGATGAATTTAGGTGGATGGCTTGCAATAGTACCTGCTTCTACAAGCCTATTATTTGGACCTAAACACTATAGTCAAAACTACGGCCTTATATTTACTGCCTATGGTATAGGTGCTATCTTAGGAGTATCAGGTTCCGGAATTATTCTAGATATCTTTGGAAACTATAATTACATCTTCTATTTAATCATAGGACTATGTATTTTAGGTAGTCTGGTTACGATAAGAACCATTAAATAGGAGGATATATAATTTACATTTTATACTAGCTATATTTATAGAAGAATCTTCTATAAATATAGCTAGTTTTTAATTTCGGGGGAATTTCAAAGTGAACTAGTCTAATATATACAAGAGCTTGATTTTGACCTGAAATTATTAGATAATAGAAAAAAGTTTAGGATTTTAGGAGGGTAAGTATGAGCTACTTTAGAATAAATGAAAAAGAATTGAGGGAGTTTACTTGTGAATCCTTCAAGAAAGTTGGCTTTTCTGATGAAGAGGCCAAAATTATAACAGATGTAATCCTGCTTTCAGACCTTTATGGAATTGAAAGTCACGGTGTTCAACGATTTAAAATGTATCATGATTATATAAAAAGTGGGATAGTTAATAAAGATGAGAAGGGACAAGTGGTATATGAAACACCCGTATCAGCTACCATAGATGCATGCTCTGGTATGGGACAGATAGTGGCATATAAGGCTATGGAAAAGGCTATTGAAAAAGCCAAGGCATCTGGAATTGGTATAGTTACTGTGAAAAATTCAAACCATTATGGAATTGCAGGCTACTATGCTAAGATGGCTTCTAATGAAGGCTTATTGGGACTTAGCTTTACCAATAGTGGAGCAATTATGGTGCCTACTAACGGAAGAGTTCCAATGCTTGGGACCAATCCTATAGCATGTGCTATGCCTGCAGATCCTGTAGACTTCCTTTTTGATGCATCAACTACGGTTGTTACCCATGGGAAGTTAGAAGTATATAAAAAACTTGGCAAAGAGCTACCGGAAGGTTGGGCCTTAGATGAAATGGGAAAAGAAACAAGAGACCCTGGATTGGTAGTGGGCAACTTAAGGGAAGGTAAAGGTGGGGGTATCTTACCTCTAGGAGGAAGTAATGAAGTTAGTGGAGGTCACAAGGGTTATGGCTATGGAATGATAGCAGAAATTTTTACATCAATTCTATCCATGGGAATGACTAGCAACAACTGCCTGAGGGGTGGAGTCGATGGCTGTTCCCATGGATTTATAGCCATAGATCCTGCTATATTTGGAGACAGGGACCAGATAAAGAACCATTTCTCAGACTTTTTAAGGCAAATAAGAGAATCCTCTAAGGCAGAGGGATGTGATAGAATTTATACCCACGGTGAAAAAGAA
>CAZIMA010000176.1:0-3048 GCA_964540195.1 uncultured Tissierella sp. | reverse complement strand
TGCTTTTTAGGTGTTCGCTTTCCATGGATATTTTAATTTTTTCTCTCTCATTATAGATAAATTCCCTATCTAAAACCGATGCCATTTGATAGGCTATGGCCTTTATCAACATTTGGTTTTCATAAGTAATAGGATCCTTGTTATTAAGGATTTCCAAAGTACCTATTTGATTAGACAAGCCTTTAATAGGTACCTTGTACAAAGTATTCTTATTTACATCTTTATAATCAGCTATATTAGGAGACCTATAAATTTTATCTTCAGAATCTAACCTTACATAACAACCAAGGCCCACATAGTCATTTATATACTTAATACTTTTATTTACTATATTATCCTTTCCTGTTACTAGCAAATAGCCCTTAGTCAGATCATAGAGGAGGTTTGCAGTCCGTTCATTACGAGTTGCGACTAAGGTCTGATAACGGAGCTTTGAAGTTATGGTGCTGGTTATCAAGGAGGCAATTAAGAAGAACAAAATTAGAATTAGGTCCTGGCTATCATGGATTGCAAAGCTTCTTAAGGGTTCAGTAAGAAAATAGTTTATAAGTATTACACTTAGTATTGAAGAGATCGATCCATATACGTAACCCTTGGTATTTATAGTTACAATCAATACACCGACTAAAAAAACCATAGTGGTATTATCTTTTCCTATTCCAGATTTATAAAGACCAAGTGATAGGATAGTTGCAGCAACACAAATAAAAATGACTTTTAAGGAGTTTTTAATTATATTTCTGTTATTTTCTTTGATTTTCATAGGAGCTCCTTTATAACTTTAATTCCTACTAATAAGGGCATTATACCATATTTTAAAAGGTTTAAATATATGCTTTACTATATGAATTTTATACAAAACCTACTTTTTAAATAAATGTATTTACTTATGAAATCTTAATACTTATAGGTAAATCTTAACATCAAATTTATACAGGAGGTGGTAAAATACAGTTACAGGAGGGATTTATATGGATTTAATTTTGCTTGTATCATTTATTATAATAATAATATTAGGTTATAAGTTAATAGATGTAGTTTTTGATAAAGTATTTCCAGACATAGAAATTATAGATGTACCAAGCTTTACAAGAGAAGATAATGCTTTATTATTCGCAAATAAATTCTTTGATAAAGGGGTAGTAGAAGATTTATTCAAGGGAAAAAAATTAAATTGTATATTTTTAGAAGAAATAAAGGATCTTGATACATCAATAAGATATAAGTACTTGATTGCAGCAGGAGATTCTGATTTAGATAATATGACTATTTGTAGCATCTGTTCAAAGATGCTGGGAGTAGAAAAATTTATAGCCATATGTAACGCTTCTAATAATAGGAAAGTTTATGAAGACAATCATATTCCTTATTTATTTGCTAGTGATATTTCGATTATCTCTCTGGCACTATTTTTGTTTAATTAATTAACAACTTAAGGTGATATTATGATAAGAATAATGAAAATCAAACTAAGCTATACTCAAACAATAGTCCTAGTAACCATGGCTATTATACTATTAGGAGCATTCTTTTTAACCCTTCCTGCTGCTAGCAGGACTGGTAATCCTACGCCTTTCATCGATGCTCTGTTGACAGCTTCCTCAGCATTGTGTGTTACGGGCTTAATTGTATATGATACCTTTACTCATTGGTCTATATTTGGACAGATAGTAATCATATCCCTAATTCAGATAGGTGGTTTAGGATTTATGACTATCGTTACTTTAATCTCCATGTTTCTTAAGCGAAGAATAGGCTTAAGAGAACGTAGATTAATAATGGAATCATCTAATACATTTAATATTGGAGGGGTTGTACGTCTAGTAAGAAAGATTATAAAAAGGACATTTATTATAGAAGGCATAGGAGCATTAATCCTTACAATAAAATTTGTACCTGAAATGGGTCTGGGTCAAGGTTTATATAATGGATTATTTCATTCAATATCAGCCTTTTGTAATGCAGGATTTGATATTATGGGAAAATATGGAGAGTTTGGATCCTTTACCAGGTATGTTGGGGATTTTACGGTGAATTTTACGATTGGTACATTAATTATAGTAGGGGGACTAGGTTTTTTAGTCTGGGATGATGTCCTTCAAAACAAGACCCATTTTAAGATGTATAGTTTGCAATCTAAGATTGTGTTAACAACTACTTCAATATTAATTGTAGGTGGTGGAATTTTATTCTATATATTCGAAGCAAATCATAGCATGGTTGGATTAAGCACATATGAGAGGATTATAGCGTCATACTTTCAATCTGTAACTCCAAGAACAGCAGGCTTTAACACCATAGACCAAATGGCCTTATCAGAAAGTGGAGCTCTTTTAACCATGATTCTTATGGTGATTGGTGGTAGTCCAGGGTCAACAGCTGGAGGTATTAAAACTACAACCTTAGTGGTATTGCTTGCCAGTGCTTTTTCCTATGCTAAATCTTCAAATGACATAACTGTTTTCAAGAGAAGGTTGGAAGAAGATTCATTAAAAAAAGCCAGTGCTATAGCAATATTGTATATGACCACAGCATTATTAGGGGTATTAATAATTTGTGCATTGGAGGGATTTACAGTTAAGCAAATATTATTTGAAGCTTTTTCAGCCCTAAGTACAGTGGGACTTACAATGGGTGTCACACCTAACTTATCTAGCTGGGTATCCAAGCTTATTATTTCCTTGTTTATGTATGCAGGAAAAGTAGGAGTCTTATCCTTAGTAGCTTCTTTATCCGAGAGGAAGGATAAAGCTCAATTATCAAGACCTATTGAAAAAATACTCATAGGGTGACATGCTCCCACCACTTTAGAAGTGGGGGCTTCTTGGGAAGTACTGACTATTGTCAGTATATTTACCGAGCTATCCCCGTTTGCCCAACGGTTTCACGAATAATTGGTTTACTTTGTACCTTGCATATTTTACGCATAGAAGGAAAAGGCTAATCGCTTGGTTATCGCATTCATAGCTAATCGGTTTCTCTATGCAACCTCATATATGCAGTTATCAAGGAACAATTATTAGTATATATGTACCCAAATAATAGACA
>CAZIMA010000175.1:0-3125 GCA_964540195.1 uncultured Tissierella sp. | reverse complement strand
TCCTAATTTCTTAGTAATATTATTATACCCATATATTAAAAACATCATTCAATTTTTTCCAACTTGACAAAAGCAATTACTTAGCCTATAATATAATTCTGTAGTGCATTAATCACGGAGAGGTGGTTGAGTGGTCGAAGGCGCTCGCCTGGAAAGCGGGTAGACGTGAAAGCGTCTCGAGGGTTCAAATCCCTCTCTCTCCGCCATTAGAAAATTTTACCGTGCTAGATGGGGAGGTAGCGGTGCCCTATAACCTGCAATCCGCTACAGCAGGATTGAAGTCCCAGTTTAGGGATTTCTATTGTGAGGTCTGCCCTAGATAAGTGGCGTTGACGGTTGGGTCCTGCGCAACGGAAACTCATGAACCTCGTCAGGTCCGGAAGGAAGCAGCGATAAGTGAAACTTTCCGTGTGCCGCAGGGAAGCCTGGCCCGAGTTAACTGTTTAGGTAACGCTTGGAGTAGGATTTCGATGCTGGGTGCACGGTTACATAGAAAAAGACTTGTTCATATGAACAAGTCTTTTTTCATTGTTATGACCAAAAGGAACCGTCCCCTTTGGTTATTTTGTTCTAAATTTTAAATGACCATTTTCTATGTCGATCACTAGAATATCCTTATCCTTTAAATCGCCTTTAATGAGCATCCTACCTATATTAGTCTCGATTTCCTTTTGAATAAACCTCTTAACAGGCCTTGCTCCATATTGGCTTGAATATGACCTGTCTAAAATCAAGTCCTTTGCAGCTTCTGTAACATCTATATGGATTTGCCTATCCTCAAGCTTGAATCTTAAATCATCTATTTGTAAATCTATAATCTTAAAGACTTCCTCTCTTTGTAATGGTTTAAACATTACTATTTCATCTACACGATTTAGAAATTCTGGCCTAAAGGTTCTTCGCATCTCATTCATTACCATAGCCTTAGCTTTTTCATCTATGCTACCATCCTGATTTACACCCTCAAGTAGGTAAGCGGACCCTATATTTGAAGTCATAATTATAATAGAATTTTTAAAATCTACTAGTCTACCTTGGTTATCAGTAAGCCTTCCATCATCTAGAACTTGTAGTAGGATATTGAATACATCCGGATGGGCCTTTTCAATTTCATCAAAGAGTATTACGGAATAAGGCTTTCTTCTTACTGCTTCAGTCAACTGGCCTCCCTCATCATATCCCACATAGCCCGGAGGTGCTCCAATAAGCCTTGATACAGCATGTTTTTCCATATACTCACTCATATCGATTCTGACTAAATTTCTTTCATCATCGAAGAGGGTCTCCGTAAGAGCCTTGGACAACTCAGTCTTACCTACTCCTGTTGGGCCTAGGAAAATAAAACTTCCTACGGGCCTATTTAACTGTTTCATTCCAGATCTAGCTCGAATCACAGCATCTACTACGGCTTCTACTGCTTCACCCTGTCCGATTACCCTTTTGTGAAGTATATTATCAAGATTTAGAAGTTTCTCTCTTTCGGTGGAGACAAGTTTTGAAACAGGTATACCCGTCCACTTCCCTACTACTTCTGCAATCTCCTCTTCAGTTACCTCTTCTTTAAGCATCCTATCATCATCTTGATTTCTCTGGTTGGCTTCCTCAAGTTGTTTTTGGAGTTCTACTAATCTTCCATATTTTAGTTGAGACAGCTTCTCCAAATCATAATTTCTTTCCGCCTCTTCAATCTGCCTCTTTACCTTGTCGATTTCCTCTTTAATATCCTTAACTCTTGTAATGTTCTTCTTTTCATTTTCCCATTGGGCCTTAAGAATTTGGAGCTTTTCCTTATGGTCTGACAAGTCTTTTTCTAACTTTTCAAGCCTTATCATAGAAGCCTGATCTTTTTCTTTCTTTAAAGCTTGTTTTTCTATTTCCAATTGAAGTACTCTTCTTCTTATTTCATCTATTTCAGTAGGCATACTGTCGATTTCGGTCCTTATCATGGCAGATGCTTCATCCATTAAATCTATGGCTTTATCAGGCAAGAACCTATCGCTAATATATCTATCAGAAAGGGTTGCAGCCGCAATAACAGCTCCGTCAGAAATCCTAATACCATGGTGGATTTCGTATCTTTCCTTTAGCCCCCTAAGTATAGATATGGTATCCTCTACACTTGGCTCAGTTACCATTACCTTTTGAAATCTTCTCTCTAAGGCTGCATCTTTTTCTATATATTTCCGATACTCATCAAGGGTTGTGGCTCCTATTGCATGTAACTCTCCACGGGCAAGCATTGGCTTTAATAGGTTGGATGCATCCATGCTTCCCTCGGTCTTTCCTGCCCCTACAATATTGTGAATCTCATCTATAAATAGGATAATTTGCCCTTCAGATTTTTGTATTTCGGACAATACAGCCTTAAGTCTCTCCTCGAACTCACCCCTATATTTAGCACCTGCTATTAAAGCCCCCATATCAAGGGAAAATATAGTCTTATCCTTCAATCCCTCGGGTACATCTCCATTTACGATTCTCTGTGCTAAACCTTCAGCTATGGCAGTCTTACCTACACCCGGCTCTCCAATAAGGACCGGGTTATTCTTAGTCCTTCTGGACAATATTCTAATGACATTTCTAATCTCAGAATCCCTGCCTATAACCGGGTCTATCTTCCCTGTTCTGGCCTCCTCCACTAAGTCCTTGCCAAATCTTGTTAATGCTTCATAGGTTGATTCAGGGTTATCCGATGTTATATTTTGATTTCCTCTGATCTTTTTCAATGCTTCTAAAAACCTCTGTAGGTTTATATTATATTTTTTAAATATATTTTCAGAAATGGTGTTTTTTTGTTTCAACAAGGAAATATAAATATGTTCAACTCCAACATATTCATCTCCGAATTTCTTTGCCTCTTCCTCAGAATCTAAAAAAACCTTGGTATAGGTTCTTGAAGGATAAATACTCCCCCCTCCTGACTGCTTAGGAAGTCTATTTATTTCTCTTTCCACATCGCTTCTTAATAGGTCCTTGTTCTCCCCCATGTAGGATATAACTCTAGGTATTAACCCATCCTCCTGGCTGACTAAACCATAATGAATATGGATTTCTTCAAGCTGGGGATTGCCGTTTCTTATTGCTATCTCTTGTGATTCTTGTATAGCTTCTAAACTTTTTTGTGT
>CAZIMA010000174.1:0-3235 GCA_964540195.1 uncultured Tissierella sp. | reverse complement strand
GGAAAACATGCTAAAAATTGATAATGTAACTATGAGATTTGGTGGAGTTGTTGCAGTAAGTGGATTTAACGGAAAGATAAATCAAGGTGAAGTAGTCGGTCTTATTGGACCAAACGGTGCGGGAAAGACTACTGCTTTTAATATGATAACGGGCGTTTACAAGCCTACTGAAGGAAAGATTTTTTATAATCCTGATGGCAAGAAGGATATAGACCTTACAGCTCTTAGACCTGATCAGATTGCCCATGTTGGAGTCTGTAGAACATTCCAAAATATTAGGCTCTTTAAGGAATTATCCGTAATGGATAATGTATTTATAGGAAATCACCTTAGACTAAAATCTGATGTTTTATCCTCAGTCATAAGAACTCCTTCCTACACCAAACAAGAAAAGGAGTTTATGGAGAAATCCAAGTACCTTCTTGACAAGGTTGGCCTTTATGAGGAAAGAGATGAGAAATCATTCTCCCTTCCATATGGAAAGCAGAGAAGACTTGAGATAGCCAGAGCTCTAGCTACGGATCCAAAGCTATTACTGTTAGATGAGCCTGCTGCAGGTATGAACCCTCAGGAAACTCAAGAACTAATGGCCTTTATTGCAGATATTAAGAAGGAGTTTAAACTTACAATCTTCCTAATTGAACACCATATGGAAGTTGTAATGGGTATTTGTGAAAAGATATTTGTGCTGGATCATGGTGTATTAATAGCAGAAGGAAACCCTGCAGAAATACAAAATAATCCTAGAGTAATCGAAGCATATCTGGGGGTGGAATAATGCTAACCATAAATAATCTTCATGTAAGCTATGGAGGTATTAATGCCCTTAGAGGTATTAATTTAAAAATTGAGGACAATAAAATAGTAACCCTTATCGGTGCCAATGGTGCCGGAAAGTCATCTACTCTTCGTGCAATTATGAACTTGGTTAAGAAAGCATCAGGTACTGTAGAATATAATGGTGAAGACCTAACTAATCTTAGGACTATGGATATAGTTAAGAAGGGGATAGCCCTATCTCCTGAGGGTAGAAGGGTATTTCCAAATCTAACGGTAGAAGAAAACCTAATCCTAGGTGCCTATACGATTAAGGACAAAGGAAACATTCAAAAGACCATGGGGGAGATATATGAACTATTCCCAAGGTTAAAGGAAAGGTCTTGGCAAAAAGCCGGTACCCTATCGGGTGGAGAGCAGCAGATGTTAGCCGTAGGTCGTGCTATGATGGTCCATCCTAAGATTCTAATGCTGGATGAGCCTTCCTTAGGTCTGGCTCCATTATTGGTAAAGGATATATTTGATATCATTAAAGAGATTCATAGAAAGGGAAATACTATTCTATTAATCGAACAAAATGCTAAAAAGGCCCTTGAAATTGCAGATTACGGTTATGTTATAGAGACCGGGTCCATTGTTTTGGAAGGTGAGGGCAAGAGTTTGTTAAATAATGACAAGGTTAAGGAAGCTTATTTGGGCGAAAGCAGATAAGTGGACAGGGGGACAGAGTGGACAGGGGGACAGGAACTTTGTCCACAATCTATTAGGGATAAAGTAGATAGGCTTGCAGGTAAGAGGTAAGAAGTAATACAAGTTTATCATTTAAAGATATTAATACTATGTCAAGTGAAAGCATAGAATTATTAAAGGTGCTTTTTAATCTAACTCAGGCAGAAGCTACAAAGAGTAAAGGAGGTTTTGGAGAAAATGAATATCATAGCCTTTAATACATTGGGCATAGTTCAGTCTTATAATAGTCAAGAGGAGATAATAATTAAAGAGGAAAATGAAAGTGTTAGGCTTACTATAACTAAGCAATTTCCTACTCCTGGATATACTATGTCTATAGATAAGATTTTAAAGGAGAAGAATGGATATAGGATTTATTTTGATATTTCATCCCCAAGTCCAGATACAATCCTACCACAAATTATTACCTATAAAACACTAACGCTTAATATAGATAAGACACAACTTGGCAATCCACCTTATAATTTTATATTGGATGGATTTAATGCCATAAAGACAAATTAAAAACCTCCTTAAAAAAACCTGGTTCGTGGGGCAACTCATGGCTGGGTTTTTTAATTGTCTTTATTGAAATAAAAAACCCGAGATCCTTCGTAAGCAGCAATTATACTGCCCATCTCAGGATGACAAAGAAATTGCCATTCTGAGCTTAGCGAAGAATCCCGAGTTAAATAGTTCTTTAATATCTTTTCACTACTCCCTATTCCTTATTCCCTGTTTTACTTAGTTGGTTTTGCAGTTCCTGCTACAATTTCTCCTGCCCTATGGCAGGCTACAAAGTGTTTTTCTTTTATTTCTTCAAATTCAGGTGTTACTTCTCTACACTTTTGAACTGCATATCGGCACCTGTCTACGAATCTACATCCTTCTTTAGGATTAATAGGACTCGGTACATCCCCCTCTAGCATAATACGGTTCCTATTTCTCTGAATTTCAGGGTCAGGTATTGGAATTGCTGAAAGTAGGGCTTGTGTATATGGGTGGATAGGATGTTCATAAAGTTCTTCTGAATTTGCCAACTCCATCATATGACCAAGATACATTACTCCAACCCTATCAGATATATATCTAACCATGGAAAGGTCATGGGCTATAAATAAATAGGTTAGTCCTAGGCTCTTTTGAAGGTCCTTTAGGAGGTTTACTACCTGTGCCTGGATAGATACGTCCAGTGCAGAGATAGGCTCGTCACAGACGATGAATTTAGGGTTTAAGGCAAGGGCCCTTGCAATCCCAACTCTTTGTCTTTGTCCTCCTGAGAACTCATGAGGAAACCTATTGGCATGCTCTTCGCTAAGGCCTACTAACTCAAGTAATTCGATTACCCTAGCATGCTTTTCCTTTTGATTTTTATAGGCCTTATGAATTTCAAGAGGCTCGCCTACTATTTCTTCAACGGTCATTCTTGGGTTTAGTGACGCATATGGGTCCTGGAAGATCATTTGAAAGTTTCTTCTTATTTCTTGCATTTCATGCCTGGACATCTTATATACGTTTTTTCCGTTAAAGTAAAGTTCTCCGTCTGTAGGCTCATATAATCTAATAATGGTTCTTCCTGCCGTTGACTTACCGCATCCTGATTCACCTACGAGGCCGAAGGTCTCGCCGGGATATATATCGAAGCTGATACCATCAACAGCTTTAAGCATTCCAACTCCAACATCGAAGTGCTTCTTTATATTTCTTGCAGAAATTAATGGTTCTACCA
>CAZIMA010000173.1:0-3251 GCA_964540195.1 uncultured Tissierella sp. | reverse complement strand
GAATATGGTCCAGTAGAACGAGCATGTATCTTATCATCAACAAGGTGATGAAGCTTAAGCATATACATATATCCTACTGTTACAGGCTTATCAAAGTTCTCGCCTGTTCTACCATCTCTTAGTTGAATCTTTCCACTTTCAGGATAGCCAGCCTCTATTAAGGCATCCATAATATCTTGTTCATTAGCACCATCAAATACAGGTGTTGCTATATGCCATCCAAGTTTCTTAGCCGCTAATCCTAAGTGAACCTCTAATACCTGACCAAGGTTCATACGAGAAGGTACTCCCAAAGGATTTAATACTATCTGAACAGGAGTACCATCAGGTAGATAAGGCATATCTTCTTCAGGAAGTATTCTTGAAATAACACCTTTATTACCATGACGTCCACACATCTTGTCACCGACGTTGATCTTTCTCTTTGTAGCTATATAAGCTCTTACCATCTGGTTAACTCCAGGCGGTAGTTCATCTCCGTTTTCTCTGGTAAATATCTTTACATCTATAATAATTCCAGATTCTCCATGAGGCACCCTTAAGGATGTATCCCTTACCTCTCTTGCCTTCTCACCAAATATGGCTCTTAACAATCTTTCTTCTGCAGTAAGTTCTGTTTCACCCTTTGGAGTTACTTTACCAACTAAGATGTCTCCAGATTTAACTTCGGCACCTATTCGGATTATTCCTCGTTCATCTAAATCCTTAAGCATCTCTTCCCCTACGTTTGGAATATCCCTTGTAATCTCTTCCGGTCCTAACTTGGTATCCCTTGCTTCTGACTCATATTCTTCAATATGAACAGAGGTTAATACATCCTCCATTACCAACTTTTCGTTGACAAGCATAGCATCCTCATAGTTATATCCTTCCCAAGTCATAAATGCAATAAGGATATTTTTTCCAAGAGCAATTTCACCCATTTCAGTACTTGGACCATCTGCAATAATCTGGCCTTTTTCTACCCTCTCGCCATGATTTACTATTGGTCTTTGGTTCATGGTTGTACCTGCATTGGTCCTCTTGAACTTCAACAACCTATATTTATCTATTTGATTATCTTTATCTCTTCTAATTAGAATTTCATTTGAACTAACTTTATCTACTACTCCTGAATTCTTGGAAATTACAACAATACCAGAATCCTTAGCAGCCCTATATTCTATACCCGTTCCAATTATTGGGGCTTCTGTCTTCAATAGTGGCACCGCTTGACGCTGCATGTTAGCACCCATCAAGGCTCTATTAGCATCATCATTTTCAAGGAAAGGAATCATAGCTGTACCAACAGATACCAATTGCTTTGGTGATACGTCCATATAATCTATTTCTGAAATCGGGAATATGTCTATAATACCAGCTTTACCTCTGGCAATAAGTCTCTGATTTACGAATTTATTATTTTCATCAAGGGGTTCATTGGACTGGGCTATAATCAACTCATATTCAATATCAGCTGTTAGATAATCTACCTGTTCAGTAACTGTCCCCGTAGTCTTATCAACCTTCCTATAAGGCGCTTCAATAAATCCATACTCATTAATTCTTGCATAGGTAGTAAGTGAAGTTATAAGACCTATATTTGGTCCCTCAGGAGTTTCTATAGGACACATCCTTCCATAATGGGAGTTGTGAACGTCTCTTACTTCCATGCCTGCCCTATCTCTACTTAAACCACCAGGTCCCAACGCAGACATTCTTCTCTTATGAGTAAGCTCAGCAAGTGGATTAGTTTGGTCCATGAACTGAGACAACTGGCTAGATCCAAAGAATTCCTTCAAGGATGCAACTACAGGTCTAATATTGATAAGGGCCTGTGGAGTCGCTACATCTATATCTTGAATAGTCATTCTCTCTCTTACAACTCTTTCCATTCTTGAAAGACCAATCCTAAATTGGTTTTGTAAAAGTTCACCAACACTTCTAATACGTCTGTTACCTAGATGGTCAATATCATCTGTCAATCCGATGCCATTAAATAAATTGAACTCATAACTGATACTTGCAATAATATCATCTACGATAATGTGCTTAGGTGAAAGTTCCTTAGACCTTTCAATAATTGCTTTTTTCAACTCATCCTCATCATCGTAAAGATCCATAAGTTCTTTCATCAATGGATAATATACTTTTTCCTTAAAGCCTAAATCTGCTAATGAAAATGGCAAGTCAAAAGCCTTACTATTTACGAAATTATTTCCAAGTACCTTTATCTCTCTTCCATCATCAAGCAGGATATTAATAGAATTAATACCACTATCTTCAATTTCTATAGCCTTATCTCTGGAAATTTTTTCTCCTTTGGCAATAAACAACTCTCCAGTTTCAGGATTAACAATGTCATGTGCTGCTCTCTTACCAAATATTCTATTATAAAGGGCTAATTTTTTATTAAACTTGTATCTACCAACCTTAGCTAAATCATATCTTCTAGGATCGAAAAACAGGTTATTTAACAATGTTCTAGCACTATCTACTGTAGGTGGTTCACCAGGTCTAAGTTTCTTATAAATCTCTATAAGACCTTCTTCCTCTGTTGTTGTACTATCCTTTTCAAAGGTTCTCAATACCTGCTCAGTTTCACCTAACAGCTCAACAATTTCACTATTTGATACGATTTTCAAGGCTCTCAATAGCGTAGTTATAGGTACTTTTCTGGTTCTGTCTATTCTAACATATACAACATCATTTGAGTCTGATTCGTATTCCAGCCAGGCTCCTCTATTAGGAATAAGAGTGGATGAGTAAAGTCTCTTACCTGTTTTGTCTATCTCTTCTCCATAATAAACTCCTGGTGATCTGACTAACTGGCTAACAACTACCCTTTCTGCACCATTGATTATAAAAGTACCCTTCTCTGTCATTAAAGGCAAATCACCCATAAAGACTTCCTGTTCTTTAACTTCACCAGTATCTTTATTTATCAGCCTTACTTTAACTTTTAATGGTGCTGAGTAGTTTGCATCTCTTTCTCTTGCTTCATCCTCATCATACTTAAGCTGATTCCCAATATGATAATCAACAAATTCCAATATTAGATTTCCGGTATAGTCTTGTATTGGACTAATATCCTCAAAAACTTCCTTTAACCCCTCCTTAAGAAACCAATCATAGGAGGATGTCTGAACCTCGATTAAATCAGGTAGCTCTAGTACTTCTTCAATACGGGAATAACTCATTCTAACCCGTTTGCCATATGTTACAGGATGTACCATGTAAAAATTCACCCCTTATTAAACTAAAATTCCAAA
>CAZIMA010000172.1:0-3273 GCA_964540195.1 uncultured Tissierella sp. | reverse complement strand
TAAAGAGGGGAGAAGGTATATAGATGACACTTGATACTAAATTAGACGATTTTAGGTTAAGATTTGCTGAAAGAAGTGATGTTGCCTTAATTTTAAATTTTATAAAGGAATTAGCTAATTATGAAAAGATGTTGGACGAAGTTGTAGCAACAGAGGAAATTTTGCTAGAATCCCTATTTGAGAGAAAAGTCGCCGAAGTTATTATAGGGGAATATAAAAACAAACCAGTAGCTTTTGCCTTGTTTTTTCACAACTTTTCTACATTCTTAGGTAGGCCTGGGATTTACTTAGAAGATTTATATGTTAGACCTGAGATGCGTGGCAAGGGAATGGGAAAGATTATGCTCTCCTATCTTGCAAAGCTTGCTATTGAAAGGAATTGTGGAAGGTTAGAATGGTGGTGTTTGGATTGGAATGAGCCATCCATTCAATTTTATAAACAAATGGGAGCAGTTCCAATGGATGAATGGACAGTATATAGGGTTGATGATAAGGCTCTAGATAAGTTGGCTATGAAGTTTTAATACACAAGGGGACGGTTCTTCTCTGTTAACACAGAAGAACCGTCCCCTTGTGTTACTCAAATAAATAGCTTGTCATAGACAGAGAGCCCATGCTACCCATTTACTGAAGGATGAAATATATTATTTGAACAAGCTCCAGTAAGAAATAGAAAAGTCACTTTTGTATTAGCTAATAATATAGAAATGTGCTAAATTATATATATTACTTTTGAATGGAGATAGGTGAAAATGGGGATTAATGAGTATACTATTTTAGTATTCGTATATAGTGTAGTAATTCTTGTGCTTTATTTAAAGTTGAAATCTAAAACTAAAGAAATTATAAATAATAATGAATTGAGAAAGGCCTTTGCTGATGCTGACAATTCAATAATTTATTTAAAGGATGAAAATCTGAAATATATATTTGTAAATAAGGCCACAGAGGACCTGTATAATAGGAAAGATTCTGAGATTATCGGTGGAAATCCATTTGATTTATTAGATAAAGACTTAGAATTATTACAAAGGGAAACAGACCTGGAAGTATTGAAACAATTAACTCAGATTAGGTCTGAAGTAAAATTGGGGGATGTAATTTATCGAATCAATAAGTTCCCAGTAAAGCTATTAAATGGAGAGTATGGTGTGGGAGCCATTATTGAGGATATAACGGATGCAAGTAACAAACTAAGGGAAAGTAAAGACAATTTACAGCTGATTCTAAATTCTACTGCTGAAGCAATTTATGGTATCGATAAAAATGGGTGCTGTACTTTTTGTAATAGGAGCTGTTTAGAAATCCTAGGATATAGCCATCATGATGAACTTATAGGCAAGAATATGCATTTGCAAATCCATCATAGCTATAAGGATGGAAAGCCTATGTCATTTGATGAATGTAGTGTTTTAAGGGCATTAAGGACAGGTAAATGCACCCATGCCGATGATGAAGTGTTTTGGACAGCAGACGGTAGAAGCTTTGATGTAGAATATTGGTCTTATCCCCAATTCAAAGATGAAGAAGTCATTGGTGCTGTTGTGACCTTTGTAGATATAACAGAGAGAAGGATGGCAGAAGAAGAAATCAAATACTTAAGCTATCATGATGTTTTAACAGGACTTTATAATAAATTGTACTTTCAAACTGAATTGAAGCGTCTAGATGTCGAGAGAAACCTTCCGATATCAATTATTATGGGGGATGCTAATGGTTTGAAGCTGACTAATGATATCTTTGGCCATACTGCTGGAGATGAGCTTTTAATTAAAGTTGCAGAAGCCTTTAAGAAGGTATGTAGAAAAGATGATATTATTGCCCGTATTGGTGGAGATGAATTTATTATCCTTTTACCTAAAACAGAGCTAGAGGATGCTAGGAAGATCATGGGAAGGATCAAGGATGAAATCTCTACAGAACAGATTTTTGCAATTAAAGCAAGTATATCCATGGGTACTAGTACAAAAGTAAATATCAACCAGAACATCTTAACTATAATGGAAGATGCTGAAAATAGAATGTATCAAGATAAGTCAACTAATAGAAAAAATATTAATACAAATCAGATACGAAAAATAATAGAAACCCTACATGGCAAACATCCTAGAGAAGGACACCATTCTATTAATGTTAGCAAATTAAGTCAAGATATTGGTCTAAAAATGAATCTAAGCAATGAAGAAATAAAGAAGTTAAAGGATGCTGGATACCATCATGATATTGGCAAAATTGTATTGAAAGCTGAAATAATTGAAAATGGTCCAATTACTGACGAAGACCTTAAAGAATACAAACAGCATCCTGTTGTAGGTTATAGAATTTTAAATTCCTTTGATGAAACATTGGATTTAGCAGAACTTGTCTTTTCACACCATGAACATTGGGATGGAACAGGCTTTCCCAAAGGATTAAAGGGCAATGAGATTCCTTTATTAGCTAGGATAATTGCTATTGCTGAATATTATGATGGGCTAACTAATGAATTAAATAAATTTAAGAAGAGCAAAACAGAGGTCATAGAAGATATAAAGAAAGAGTCAGGCTTGAAATTCGACCCAAAAGTGGTAGAAATCTTTGTAGAGATGATGCAGAAGTAAGCAAGTAACCATAAGCTCTTTGTGGAATAAAATAAGGAGTAGGCAAATAGATTTAAGCTTTTAGTGACTTGTTGTAATTTTATGGGGTGAATTTATGGTAGGAGTAGTCTTTGATTCAGTTATTTCATTATTTTTAATAATGTTAGTAGGTGTTTATGGGGTCAAGAGAAACATTATAACTAAGGATTTGACCCAGGGCTTGATTTCTTTTTTGTTAAAAATTACTTTACCCCTTATGGTCATCTCTTCCTTTACAATTTCCTTTGATTCATCTATTAAGAACAATTTAGGCAAAGGGTTTTTCTATAGTATTATAGCTTATATAGTTCTTATAATTGCTTCATATTTATTGCTGATACCGGTTAAGGGCCATAAGAAAACTATAATCCACTTTGCTAATGTATTTACAAACACTGGCTATATAGGATTTCCTGTTTTAAATGCCATCTATGGACCTGAGGGAGTAGTCTATGGGTCTATATTTAATATGTTCTTCGTACTATTCGTATGGACTTATGGGGTCTTATTATTCAAAGGTTATATGGAGAGGGATCAATTAAAGAAGGAATTAATGGCAACTATATTGAATCCATCCATAATAGCAGTTATAATTGGTATATCTATCAATCAATTAAAAAGAGGACACCCAACTTCTATAAGTGGGTGGTGAATT
>CAZIMA010000171.1:0-3274 GCA_964540195.1 uncultured Tissierella sp. | reverse complement strand
TTGGAGTCGTGAGGCTCCGCCTACTTGACCCTAAGATAATAAGTTATTGAATATTCGTATGCAATTCTAATTTCTCAAATACTTTTGTTTTGCAACAAACAATCAGAAAAAGGATATATTTTAGTATATCCTTGGAATTTCCTGAAGGGATTTGAACCCTGAACCTTTCATTCTGTAGATGAATGCTCTATCCAACTGAGCTACACGTCTATATTGTTACGATTTAAATTTAACAAATAATATATATTATGTCAACAAGTAATAAATAGATAGATTAACAAAACGAAGATTATTAAATTCTTTTATTGGAACCAACACCCTTTATAGTAATAATCTGTTAAATTTATTATAAGCAAAAATGATATAATATTTGTAAAATAAAATTATGTTTAATATTTCCTTGAATTAATAATAGGGGGTTAGTAGTGCTATGAAATTTAGAACAGTTGAGGAACAATTGTTATTTTCTACATTAAAGATAGAATCTTTAGATTCTGAAAATAGAACTGCAAGTATTGGAACAGGCTTTCTTGTAAATAAAATTATACATGATAATTTTTATAAAACATACTTAGTTTCAAATAGACATGTTCTCTTTGCAACTGATACTATAAGATTAACATTTACTAAATTTCTAGAAGACCTTTCAGGACCTAACATAGGAAGTACATTTTCTATTCCTATTACAAAAACTAATGCAAATACTTTTATACACAAAGATCCGGAAATAGATATTGCCGTAATGGATATTACAGGTCTCTTTAATTTAATTCCTAACACGTTGTATTACAAGGGTATTGATTATAACATGTTAGCTACATTTGAAGAAGAAGAATTAAGTGTAGCTCAAAATATAATGTTCATTGGATACCCAGATAATAGATATGATGTAAAAAATAATATGCCAATAATACGCACTGGATTAATAGCAAGTCATCCTAAATATGATTATAACGGATCTAAAATGTTTATAATTGATGGACAAGTGTTTCCAGGCTCAAGCGGTAGTCCTGTAATTATTAACCTAACAGTAGAAAGTTGGAAGACAGGCTCTATTTCTATTGGAGAGAATAAAATTCGTTTGCTTGGTGTTGTTGCAGCGACTATGATTAGAAATAATCAAATAGAAGTGCTTGATACATCAAAAGTTCCTAATATATCATCTCAAGAAGTCATTGGATTAGGTATAGTTTATAAATCAACTGCACTAAAAGAAATTATAGACTCTATTCCAGTAGTGCGAGTGCCTGTCAGTGCGCCATGATAAGGGCGGGAACATCCGTCAAGGCTGAGAATCTAATGGAGAGGGGCTGTCGGTAAGGCTCCGGTGCCTGTCACCTAAGATAATAAGTTATTGAATATTTGGACATTCGTATACAATTCCAATTTGATAAAATACTTATTTTGTGACTTATAAGGGGGGAAGAGTAGAGATGAACATATTAGTAACTGGAGGCCTTGGATTTATAGGTAGCCATACTGTGGTGGAACTTCTAAAGAATAATAGGGTCGGTGCCAGTCACCTAAGTTTATAAGTTATTGAAAATTCTGAAATAAGACTACAATTTGAACTAGCTATATCTATAGAACATTTTATAGGTATGGCTAGTTTTGTCTCAAAGTCTGTCTTTTGTGACTATTAATGACAATGGTACAGACTCTCCAATGCATAGGGAGATGAGTTTAAGAAAGTCACCCATGTAATTGATTGATAATGCAGGAGCACTGGTTGGGGCTTTGGGGCATGTCGGATTAATATGGAGGAGATAAAGCTATGAGTTTTGTCTCTTCTTTGGTATATGTGGATAATTTTGTTGGATATAGTGGAAGTATTTGGTATAATAGGGATGAGTAGTAAGAAAATGCGAAAAAATTTAATAATCATAATCAAATAACATATAGGGGAAGTTATATTGGATACAGCAAAGTTGATATAATTTCATTGTCATAACACATACTCTGTAAGTAGAAGTTTTTTAAATTAGAAACTCTTCACTCCTACCGATTGTATCAATGCGGTGAAAGATTGGTAGTAGCCTAGATGGAGAATCGTACCCGACGGATATAACTTGATGGTACAGGCGTCCGTGATTATATCCATGTGGTTGACCTTGCAAAAGGCCATGTGAAAGCCATTGAGAACCTTATAGATGGTGTTAATATCTATAACTTGGGAACCGGTAGAGGCACTTCTGTACTGGAGCTTGTTAATGCATTTATGAAAGTAAATGAGATTAACGTTCCATATGAAATAGTAGGAAGACGCCCAGGCGATATAGCTACCTGCTATGCGGATGCAAGTAAAGCTGAGAAGGAACTAGGCTGGAAGGCTGAGCTTGGGACTGAAGAAATGGTCAGAGATGCGTGGAAATTTGAACAGAATAATAAGTAATTCAATTGAAGAAGTTGATCTCCAACTCCCCCAACTCCCCAAGAACCTATTCCTCCACATAGGGGGATTTAGGAATCTTATATGAGGCTTAGCTCTAATAAGGGTGATATACAGGGTGAACTCAATCTAGTGGATAGGCATGATTACTTTGACACCGAGATAGGCAGTGATGGTAACACCTCGATGTGCTATGATGGTAAACATCCCAGATAGGCAATGATGGTAACTTTTCAGATATCCATAATCAGTTTGACACCATGATAAGCAGTGAATGAGAACGGGCATTTTAGTAGCAGAGATGTCCGTTTTCTCAGAAGATGAGTTTACAGAATATTGTATTAATGGATGAAGTGTGGGAGGTGAGAATAAATGGCTAAAGAGTATGTATTTCAGCATTATGTTCCAAGAACATATTTAGAAGCTTGGGAAAACAACAGTGGCAAACTACGAGTTCATAAAAAAGATTCTGAAAAATTCTTTTATAAATCAGCTCAATCAATGCTCGGTGAAAATGATTATTACACATTAAAAGCTGACAAGCTTTTGGTTTTGTCTGAACAGGATAAGCTTAATATATTTGGAGAGTTAACTAAATATATTATAGAACTAGACGGTCACAAGCTTACTTCTTGTGAAGAATTTGCTCAGAATTATTACAGATATGACGAGTGGTCGATTAGTGATCAATATGGTAATGATGTGGATGTCCATGAAATCAAGGATTCTGTTGATAAGAAAAGAATATTGGATATTGAAAAAGGATGGCATAAGGTAGAAGGCGATTGGAAACAGGTTCGTGAAGAAATAGGAAAGACGATGGATGACAAATCTTATAATTTGAACCTGTAATCGGCAGGTAGCCGTCAATATAAGTCCGAATAC
>CAZIMA010000170.1:0-3276 GCA_964540195.1 uncultured Tissierella sp. | reverse complement strand
AGGGCAACAATCCAAAGTATGCACATATGTGCACACCAATATATTAAATAGAAAAATAAATCCTGAAATTCCTTTGAATTTCAGGATTTATTTAAGTCCTCATTAGTTTCATCAACCTACTAAAGTAGCTTCCGAAGTCTTCTCCCCACCTATTCCTAGGATAATCCAAATCAATCTTAAAGTCTTCAACAATCCTTCCGGGTTTGTCACCAATCACTATAATCCTAGTTCCTAGAAGAATAGCTTCTTCAACACTATGGGTTACAAACAATACAGTTCTTTTTTCTCCTAACCAAAAATCTACTAATTCCTCTTGCATATTATACCTGGTATAAGCATCTAAAGCTCCAAAGGGCTCATCCATATACAATATTTGGGGGGAAGTGGCTATTGACCTTGCAATGGCAGCTCTTTGCTGCATTCCGCCTGAAAGCTCATGTGGGAAGCTCTCTTTAAATGCCCCTAGGCCAAATCCTTCCAGAATTTTACTGGCAATCTTATATCTTTCTTTTTTCTTGATTTTTTTTATTTCCAGTCCAAAAGCAACATTGTCTATAAGATTTCGCCAAGGCATCAGGGAATATTCTTGAAAGACCATACCGGTTTCCTTTATTGGCTTATTAATGGGTTTATCTAATACAAGTATATCTCCCTTAGTGGCTTTTTCCAATCCACAAATCAACCTTAATAAGGTTGATTTGCCAGAGCCACTTGGACCTAAAATACATACAAATTCTTGCTTTTCTATAGTTAGGTTGATATCCTTTAGAACCTCTATTTTCTGACCTTTTTCCGTTAAATAATCCTTGCTTAAGTTTATAGTTTTTATTACATTGTCCATAATACTTCTACTTCTCCAATCTTTGCCATTTGAAATACTTCTTCTCTATAGCTTGAAATCCATAATCAAGTATAGCTGCCACTACGCTTATGGATACAATTCCTGATATTACTATATCTATTCTTGTTACTTGATAGGCATGGGTTATCATATACCCAATTCCTGCTATGCTTCCCGGTAGCATTTCTGCAGATACCAAGCACATCCAAGCAACGCCAAAACCTACTCTAAGTCCTGTAAATATAGAGGGAAGAGCCCCGGGAAACAATACCTTTGTAAAGATATCCAGGTCTGAGGCTCCAAATGTTTGAGCCGAATCAATTAAGCTTTTTCTCACAGTTCTAATTCCATAAATCGTATTAGTTAAGATAGGGAAAAAAGAACCTATAAATATAATAAAGATCATGGAAAGCTTGATGCCATTAAATAATGAATAGTTTGGATTTAATATCTCTATTTTAAAAAGAGTGGCTAAGCTTGATATACCAAACCAAGCTAGTACCAAAGGTACCCAAGCCAAAGGTGGAATGGGACGAAACATATTCAAGAAAGAGGACAGGAATCCATCAGCTTTTTTTGAATATCCAATCAATATTCCTATAGGGGTGGCAAAAACAATTGCCAATATATATCCGATTAAGACCCTTATCAAACTAACATAGGTATTTCTATAAATAGACCCAATTCCAATTAAGTTTTCTGTAGGACTTAGGAGTATTTTAAGAACACTTACCAAGGATGGTAAGATTATTTTATTATCTACAATTGTAGCAACAAGTTGCCATAAGATAAAGAATAGGGCTGGAAGAATAATGGGATCCAGCTTGATATTTAACTTCTTCATAACAATCTCTCCTATATAACGAGGTCAGATGTCCCCCACCTCGTTGCAATGGTGTGAAGTAATTGCTATGCAATTACCTCTGATATTTAAATAAAGTAGGGCTAGAGCCCTACTTTATTTAAATCTTATCTATTATAAATTTTATCAGCGAATTCAAGATGGAATACTTCTTCTGTTATATCCTCGAAGTTTTTATCCTTTATGGATCCACTAAATTTATCTGAAGCCTTAAGTGAGTCAAAAGTAACTTTTACATTTTTAAACCAAGTCTCATTTGCATCAGTTGTAAACTTTGTGATGGTGTTTTTGGCTGCTTCTTCTGAAACCCCCATCCATTCAGAAACTATAGTTCCTGTTTCGTCTTTATTTTCATTTGCATAATTAGAAGCTATAGTTAATAGTTCATAGAATTTTTCTATTTCGTTAGGATATTTTTCTATAGCATCTGTATTAGCTGAAAACACACAGCATGGGAAGTCATGCCACTCACCATTAGGAGGTAAATCCATTAAATCGAATATTACCTTTCCGCTTTCTTCAATTTTAGCAAGCTCAGGATAAGGTGAAGGTCCTATCCACCCATGTACTTCCCCACTTAATAATGCTGGGATTAAATTGGCAGTACCCTTCAAATTAATTAAAAGAATATCTGCGTTCACATCATCTGGATTTTCAGTAACACTTAAGCCAAAATCCTTAATTGCCTTTTCAAATAGGATAACCGGTGCGTTTGCCGGAGAATGATACCCTATTCTTACAGGTTCATTGCTTGCTTTTACATATCCAACAAAATCATCAAAATTATTCATTGGTTGGTCTTTTCCCATAACAAGAGCTATTCCGTCTGCATGAACAGGTCCAAGTACTTTCATACTATGTCCTTGATCTACTGTAGTTAAAGGTAATCCTATCGAAGATATGCCTAATTGTAAATGATTTTGTGTCATCATAGTCATTACTTCCCCACCATTTTCTGCAACTACAACATCGATATTAGCTACTTCTTCATCACCTGTCATAAGTATGTACTTCTCTTTTGGTAAAACTTCTTTTAAGTAAACCCCTTCTGATTTGAAATCTTCATTCTTAGCTGCTGCAACGATTAGTGGTGTCTGATGATTGCTAAACATGTAACCTATTGCTAAAGTAGGAATTTCCTTTGGTTCAGCCTTAACCTCTTCAACTACCTCTTCAGTTACTTCTTGTGAAGTATCAGTATTTGCTTGCTTTGTTGTACAAGCTGCTAATGTACTAATGGACAATGCTAGGATTAGCATAAGTGCAATTAGTTTTTTGCTCATTTCATCACTCCTATTGAAATATTTAACAACATTAATAATTTAGCAAAAATTCAAGTGCTTGTCTAATTGATAATGTCTATCTAGAATAATATCTTATAGATGGAATCTATTACTAATATTCACCTAGCTCAGTTCAATGGTTTGTAGTAATCTATATCCAATTACTTCTGGTGTTTAAACCATGTTGCTAATAGTACATAGTGAATTGATATAAAAAAATCAAAATCTTTTCTAGATTTGACCTAAGTCAAATACTTTATAAAAGACCTATGTTAGAATTAACTTAAGAT
>CAZIMA010000169.1:0-3357 GCA_964540195.1 uncultured Tissierella sp. | reverse complement strand
TACATTATCAATTTTTAGCATATCTTCCCCTCGCTTTCTCTAGGGCAGATTTTAGGAAATTGTCCTTCTTAAATATAACAGCTAACATAAGAATTATTGAGAATACAACCATTCTTAAACCAGGTAAGGCCGGTGTTTGCATAAAACCTAAATTAATAGATGAATCAAGGAATCTCAATGCTTCCATACCTATAGTTACTATTATAGCAGCAACTATAGTACCATTTATACTTCCCATACCCCCAAGTACTACTATAAGGAGAATATTCCAAGTAAGTGAAAACTTAAACAGGGTAGGATCTATTGTACCTAGGGATACTGCCAATAAGCCTCCACCAACACCTGCTAAAAATGACCCTATAGTAAAGCTCATAACCTTATGCCTAAATAGATTAATACCCATGCTTCTTGCAGCTATTTCATCTTCACGAATAGCCTTTAATGCCTTACCATAGCTTCCCTTCATCAATAGATTCATAAAAACTACCACAACAATTGCTACAATACCTGCCCAAAGGAGGTTTATCTTTGGAGTTTGACCTAAAAGTCGAGCAAAAAAGGCATTGTTCTTAGGAGGAATTCCCTTAAGACCTAAGGCTCCGTTAGTTATAGGTTGTAGGTTGATTATTATGATTCTTATGATTTCAGAGAAACCCAAGGTTGCAATTGCAAGGTAGTCATCAGTAAGCTTTAGCACTGGGGCCCCGATTAAAAACCCAAATAAAGCTGCCATTAATCCACCCATTATAAGAGCTAAGACAAAAGGCATATTTAAATTCTTTAAAAAGGGTAATATAGGCTCCATATAGAAGTTTATTTCCTTAGCTTCAGGACTCATAGTAAGAAGGGCTACTGTATAAGCTCCAAGTGCCATAAATCCGGCATGACCAAGGGAAAACAAACCTGTGAAACCATTGATAAGATTCATACTTAAGCCAAGTATTATATAGATTGAACAAAGATTTACGATTCTGACCTTATAGCTGTCCAACGTCATATTTAGAACGAATAGAAGTACTAAAGCCAGAACAATAATTATGATGTTTTTCATTATATTATTATTTTTCATGGCTACACCTTCTCCGCTATTTTCTCGCCCATTAAGCCCGTTGGCTTAATAAGAAGTATTACTATCAATAAAATAAATGCAAATGCATCCCTATATCCTGTTAGGCTAGGTAGGAAGGCAATTAGCATTATCTCTCCAAGACCTAATATAAATCCACCAATAACTGCTCCGGTAATATTTCCGATACCACCGATAACCGCAGCTATAAAGCACTTAAGACCCGGCATAACACCCATCAAGGGAATAAGCTGAGGATACTTAACCCCCCACATTATCCCTCCAACTGATGCAAGGAAGGAACCTATAAAAAAGGTAAAGGATATAACCGCATTTATATCTATACCCATTAGACTTGCGGCCTCATAGTCCTTTGATAAGGCTCTCATGGCCATTCCTGTTTTGGTCTTCTGAATAATAAAGGATAAAATTGCCAATATAATAATTGTTACGATAGGGATAATTATAGAAATCAATGATACAGATACCCCTCCAATAACCAAGGTTTGATTCAAAACTGCAGGTGTAGGAAATGCCTTAGGTCTTCCACTAAATACTAGGATACCAAGGTTTTGCAAAAGGAAGGATGCACCTATAGCAGAAATTAAAATAGTAATTCTTGGGGCTCCCCTTAATGGCTTATATGCCAATCTCTCAAGGGTAAGTCCTACTAGTCCAGTTAAAACACAGGCTAAAATGAATACCAACCACCATGGTAATGGTGTATATGTGAGTCCATAATAGGTAATATAAGCTCCCAACATAAATATATCGCCATGGGCAAAATTGATAAGCCTTAAGATTCCATAGACCAAGGTATAGCCGATAGCGATTAATGCATAGAGACTACCTAATGAAGTCCCATTTGCTAGATGTTGTAGGAATTCTTGAATACTCATAAATATTCCTCCAATTCAGATAAGTGAACAGTGAATAGTGAACAGTGAACAGTGTTTTCGTTGTTCACTGTTCACTGTTACTTGTTTACTGATTATTGTATAGGTTCAACTGTTGTTAGGTATGTGAATTTACCGCCTTGAACCTTGTTGATAACTGCTGACTTAACAGCATCTCCATTAGTATCAAGAGTGATGTTTCCTGTAGCTCCTACAAAGCCATCAGTTGCTGCAATAGCATCTCTAATAGCTACCGGATCTGCTGAGTTGGCTCTTGTTATAGCATCGATTATAACCATATAAGCATCATATCCTAAAGCTGCAAATGCATTTGCATCCATATTATACTTAGCTTTATAATCTGCTAAGAAAGTTTCTGAAACCGGTGTAACCGGAGATTCTGCTGTAAAGTGTGTAGAATATACTGCACCTTCAACTGCTGCACCACCTATTGATAGGAACTCAGGTGATTCCCAGGTGTCTCCACCAAGGATTGGAGCAGTGATTCCTAAGTCTCTAGCCTGTTTAATAAGTAAAGCTGACTCACCATAGTTTCCCGGAGCAAATATAACATCCGGATTTAAAGCTTTAACGCTTGTAAGTTGAGCTGTAAAGTCTTGATCTCCCGCATTGTATGATGTAGTAGTTACGATACTGTTAGCATCGCCAGTTAATTTTGTGAACGCTTCCACAAAGTATCTAGAAAGTCCTACTGAATAATCGTTTTGTACGTCCTGGATTACAGCTGCTGTCTTAGCACCTAAATCGTTAAATGCATAGTTAGCCATTACTGTACCTTGGAATGGGTCTATAAAACAAACTCTAAAATAATAGTCATTGTTTAATGTAACAAGTGGGTTTGTTGGTGAACAACCTACTGCAGGAACCTGAGCGTTCTTAACTATGTCTCCAGCTGCCATGGATAATGAGCTACCATAGCTTCCTATAATTGCTACAACCTTATCTTGCTCTATAAGTTTAGATGCAGCATTGGCAGCCTCTACCTTATCAGATTTGTTGTCTACAACAACCAATTCTACTTTCTTACCTAGAACCTCTCCCACTTTTTCATGAGCAAGCTCTATACCTTCAACTGTCATCTCTCCACCAGCAGCATTAGCTCCGGTCATAGGTTCAAATACCCCTATTTTTATGACATCGTTTTCACCACCACTACCAGTATCCTTAGTTCCTCCTGCACAGCCTGCTAGTGAACCAATTACAAGCATTGCAGATAAAGCTAATAGTAAAACCTTCTTCATGTCTTTTTGCCCCCTTTATAATTTGTAATTATAACAACTCAATAATATTATACATCCTGCTTATTCCAAAGTCAATCATGGACAAGGGGACAGGAAGAGACCACTGAAAAACGATGTAAAAATATGTAAGGTA
>CAZIMA010000168.1:0-3362 GCA_964540195.1 uncultured Tissierella sp. | reverse complement strand
AATCAAAGTACCTCATGGAAATATCAAGCTCTGTATACTTTGCAATGATATTTGCCTTTGTTCCTCCAACAAATCTTCCAACTGAAAGAACTATAGGCTCTTGTGGATTTACATTTTTAGTAGCAATTCCTTGTAAATCTGTTACAAATTGTGCCGCAGGATGAACAGTATCCTTTGCTAAGTGAGGAGAAGAACCATGTCCTGACACTCCTTCAAACTTAACATAAATTGTATCACAACCTGCAGATCTGTATCCTGGACTTACATCTATAGTACCAATTGGTACAGTAGGTATAGTATGAATTCCGAAACAAGCATCTACTCCTTCCATGCCACCATCTTTAATAATCAATTTGGCACCCTTAAAGGTTTCTTCAGCTTCTTGGAAAAACAATCTCACTTCTCCGCTGATTTCATCTTTCATTTCTGATAACAGTTTTGCTGCGCCTAAAAGCATAGCTGCATGAGAGTCATGACCACAAGCATGCATTAATCCTGGAACTTTAGAAGCATATTCAACTCCTGATTCTTCTTTTACAGGTAGAGCATCTATATCAGCTCTTAGGGCTATAGTTTTTCCTGGTTTACTTCCTTTTATTGAAGCAATTAAGGATGTATTTCCGGCTTTTTTATATGGAATACCTAAATTATCTAATTCCTTCATGATCTTTTCTTGAGTTTTAAACTCTTGGCTACTTAGCTCAGGATATTCATGAAAATCCCTTCTAAATCCAATTATATAATCCTCAATAGCTTTAGCCTTCTCTAATACAGTTGTCATTTAAAACACTCCTTTTAATTTAACCTAACTATCTGTAATAAAAAATTCAAATACAGTGTAAAACTTATGGTGAAACTTTTTAAATATCAGAGCTAATTGCTAGCAATTACTTCTATGTACCCCACTTTAGGTAGTGGGGTACATATTAACATCATTATATTATAGTTTGTTTGTTAAAACTATATTTTTTAACGTATTTTTAGCTTCAGGTTGATTATAAATATTTTCACAGTTAGTTTCTTTTGAGATTAGGGCAAAACCTAGAGATACTAAAGATGCTATTACCGGAACTATAAATGCACTTGTATATGCTGCGCCTTGTGATAATCCTTTAGCAATATTTGTATCAATTAAGTTTCCAGTAATTACTGGAAGTAATGCTGCTGAGAAGAAACCACATACATTAACTATAGATAATGCCATTCCTGAAACTCTAGGATTACTTACTTCCTTACCTACTGACCAACAAACAACTCCAATTGAAGAAGATGCACCTACTAGTGGTATGAATATAAACATAAACTGTACTGGTGGCTTCAAGAATACCAATACTCCCCAAGCGATAAGGGCAAATAGAGCAAGAGCTACCATTGGTAATTTTCTTTTTCTTATAGAATCTGAAATTTTACCTGTTAATATACAAGCTATACCTGATACTAACAATAATATTGAAACATAATTTGCAGCTGTTGCTTTTTCTAAACCATAAACACTAGTTAAAAATGGAACCCCGAATGTTCCTGAGAATAATAAGAAGCTACCATTTAAACCGGCAAATGCTATAGCAGGAGCCCAAATTTTAGGGTTTTTAACTATTTCAAGTAATTGTGATCCAATACTTATTTTTTCTCCCTTAGGAGCATTTTGTTGTGGATTTACTTCAGGCAAACCTTTTTCACTAGGTGTATTTTTTACTAATAGTGCAACTAGGCCAGCTAATATTAAAGTTATAAATCCTATAGAACGAAATGAATTTCTCCACCCCAGTAGTCCTACCATAGCTAAAAGTGGTCCTTGAGCTAATATTCCTCCCATACCACCTATAAAACTAGTAAGTCCACTCATAGATGCAAATTTACTTGCAGGGAACCAGTTAGCTTGAATTTTAAGTAAACATAAAAATACTACTGATACTCCAAGTCCAACTAACAGTCTTCCGAAATACAACATTGATATACTGTTAGCGAATGAAAATATCATAACTCCAACTGTAGCAACAATAGAACCCATAATAACAGTCTTCTTAGGTCCTAAAGAGTCTGCCAAAATACCAGTAGGAATTTGCATTAAGGTATATGCATAAAAATACATTGCACCTAAGTTAGCTAATTGTGTTGCACTCATTCCAAAAGTGTTTACTAAGTCGTCTGTAATAACCCCAACTGAAAGTCTATGGAAAAATACTAAAAAGTAAATAGATACAAGTATTCCCCATACTAACCAAGCATAAGAGCTTGTTTTTTGCTTTTTGTCTAATGAATTCATATAATACCTTCCTTTGTAATTATTTTTGTCTATGAAAATGATACCATCTAGAAGTTTCTAATCCAATGTCAAAACTTTTTCGATTTGTTAAAAAAAATGAAATTTTTTTCAAAATCTAAATTATATCTTCCTTTTCGACACCTTCTTTCATTGATAATATGGTAATTCTTGTTTATAATGGGTATATGTTATAAAATAAACATTAGTAAGGAACTAAGGGGGTAATATAATGGGTTTAGTAACATCAACTGAAATGTTTAAAAGAGCCTACGAAGGTAAATATGCTGTAGGTGCATTTAATGTCAATAATATGGAAATTATCCAAGGGATAGTTGAAGCTGCAAAGGAAGAAAAATCTGCATTAATTCTACAGGTATCTGCAGGTGCAAGAAAATATGCAAGCTCTGTCTACTTAAGAAAGCTGGTGGAGGCTGCAATAGAGGATAGTGGACTTGATATATGTTTACACCTAGACCACGGTGAAGATCTTGATATTGTAAAGAAATGTATAGATGATGGATTTACATCTGTTATGATAGATGCTTCCCACCACCCATTTGAAGAAAACGTAAAAATTACAAAAGAAGTAGTAGAATATGCTCATGCTAGGGGAGTTGTAGTAGAAGCAGAATTAGGAAGATTGGCAGGTGTAGAGGATGCAATAAATGTAAGTAAAGAAGATGCAACCTATACAGATCCTACTCAAGCAGTGGAATTCGTAGAGAGGACAGGAATTGATTCCCTAGCTATAGCTATTGGTACTAGCCATGGTGCTTATAAATTTAAAGGCGAACCAAAGCTTGATTTTGAAAGATTGGATATTATTACTAAGAAACTAGCAGGATTTCCATTAGTGTTACATGGAGCATCAACTGTACTTCCTGAATTCGTAGCACTTTGTAATCAATATGGAGGAGATATACCGGGAGCTCAAGGAGTGCCAGAGCATATGCTTCGTCAAGCGGCTCAATCAGGAGTATGTAAAATAAATATAGATACAGACTTAAGACTTGCAATGACTGCTGCTATACGCAAGCACTTTGCTGAGAACCCATCAGATTTCGATCCTAGAAAATACTTGGGACCTGCAAGAAAT
>CAZIMA010000167.1:0-3374 GCA_964540195.1 uncultured Tissierella sp. | reverse complement strand
ATATCAAGAACTGCACCGTCTATTTGCCCTCCCTCAAGTGAATAAGGCAATGAAGAAGGAGAAATTTCAATTATTTCCTTTATCTGATTATGGCTTGTCTCAGCCAACTTATGTAAGTGTTCCTTCTTTTGTCCAATTCCTAACCTTTTTACATCACTTAATTGATCTTTGTATCCTATAACTTCAGCATTCATTATAACAGGCCCATATATTTCAAAGTTCTCGTTTGCCCTGACTAAATGTAATGCCATATGATTACAATAAAATGCCATATCAATTTCTTCTGCGCTCAATGCCCATTGAGCAGTATTACTTCAACAGTCCTTAAAAGTAAAAAATTCTAAGTCTCCTTCTACGGGCAAGAGGTTATTCACTTGTTCATCTTTGTTTTCTACTGATAAAAAGCTACTTCCTTGCTCAGCTTTGTTTAATTCAATAATCCTTCTTAATAGTAATCCTGTAATATCATCCCCTGCTCCTATTCTTAAAGTCCCTTCCCTATTTGCCTCGTGGTTTTCCCTAGGTAACAGATAATTGGCACTAAGCCCAATTATTAAAACAACTAGGGCAAATAATTTAATTCTTCCATTCAATCCCATGCTCTTACTACCAACTTTACCTTTGAATTTTAGCAACTGGACAATAAATTACCTATTTTTTAAAAATCATAACTTTACAAAACATAGTATAACTTAATTGTTTTACTATTTAAACAGGTATTAAAACATTTGATAATCGATTAGCAATCTATAGAAATATCGAATACAAAATAAAAAAAGTCCAGAAGAAAAATCTTCTGGACCCTTTTTATCTATTTTTACTTTACTTTAGACTTTAAAACATCATATCCAACTTTAGTAATTGCAGCTTCTATCTCATCTATTGAAGCCTTGTCTTCATCAAAGTCAAATTTTGCCTTGCTTGAATTAAATGATACGTTTATTGTATCTTGGACTACTCCATCAATAGCCTTAAGTGCTCCTTCGATTTTTTGCATACATGATGGACATGTTAAAGTTTCTAACTGTATAGTTGCTGATTTCATATTATATCCCCTCTCATCAATCAATTATTTTGCAAACTTCTTTCATTCCTACTCTTAATCATATATTACCCCATACTAATTGTTAAAACGCAATAATCTCATACCGTTTAAAATAACTACTAATATACTAGCTTCGTGTACTAACATACCAATTGACATACTAACCCATTCAGAAAATAAGACACCTGCAAGTAATACCAGTACAACACCAACCGCAATAATTATATTTTGCTTCATATTTCTGGCTGTAGCCTTTGTTAGTCCAAGAGCATGTGGCAAACGGCTAAAATCCGAATTCATCAGAACAACATCTGATGTTTCAATAGCCACGTCTGTACCACTTCCCATAGCTATACCTATATTGGCTAAGGCTAGTGATGGACTGTCATTAACCCCATCACCAACGAAGGCAACTATTTGACCTTCTTCAATTAATCTTTTAATATATGCTTGTTTATCTTCAGGCAACATATTTCCATGGGCTTCTGTTAAGCCCAGCTCTTGGCTAACTACATCAACAGTTCCTTGATTGTCACCGGATAGCATAACAAGGTTCTTTACCCCTAATCTCTTTAGCTTTTGCAAATCTTCTTTAACCCTTGGACGGATTTGATCTCGAACACCCATTAGAACTTTCAATTCTCCGTCTACTGAAGTAATTACAAGGGAATTTCCCTTCTTTTCCAACCGGTCTATATCCAACTTGGCTTTTTCATTCAATTCTACATTTTCTCTTTCCATCAAAGCAACATTCCCAACTGCTATCCTATGTCCATTGACAGTGGCTACTATTCCTCCGCCTTTTACAACTTCTGTATTTTCAACTGTTGAAAATCTTGTATCCCCGATTTCTTCTAAAACTGCTTTTGCTAAGGGATGGTCTGATTCACGTTCAATACTTGCAAGGTAGCCTAATACTTCATCAATATCTTCTCCATAATATTCTTTTTCTGCAACTGAAGGATTTCCTATAGTTAAGGTACCGGTTTTATCGAATACCATAGTATCAACCCTACTGAAGTCACCAATTACTTCACTACCCTTTAGGAGAACACCATGACGTGCTCCATTTCCTATACCTGCAACGTTAGATACGGGTACACCAATGACTAAAGCACCTGGACAACCTAGAACTAATATTGTAATTGCAAGTTCCATATCCCTTGAGAATAGAAAGACTATCAGTGCCAGAACCAGAACTGCAGGTGTATACCATTTAGCAAACCTATCTATAAACCTTTCTGCCTCTGATTTTGAATCTTGTGCTTCCTCTACCAGCTCAATAATCTTACCAAAGGTTGTGTCCTCTCCAACACGGTCTGCTACGATTTGAATAGTTCCGTTGTCTAAGATGGTACCGGCAAAAACCTTTGAATCCTTTTCCTTTAATACCGGAATGGACTCTCCTGTAATACTTGCTTCATTAATACTAGCTTCACCACTTAATACCCTACCGTCAACCGGAACCTTTGCACCGGTCTTAACAAGTAGAATATCTCCTACATCCACATCATCCACTTCAACTTCTTCGAAGTTCCCATTTTCCATTTGCTTTAATGCACTCTCCGGTGCCATTTCCGTCAATTCCTTAATAGCCGAACGAGTCTTATTTAGAGTACGAAGCTCTAGATAAGCACCAAATAGGAATAGGAAGGTAACTATAGCTGACTCTTCAAAATTCCTAATTAAAAATGCCCCACCGACGGCTATGGTAACTAATAAATCAATGCTAACAACCTTCACCCTTAAAGCTTGATATGCTTGAATAAAAATAGGGGCTGCACCTAAGACGGATGCAATGATTAATGACCATTCGAAGATTATCATATTATTCATAGTCCACTTGCTTAAAAAACCAACCCCTATCAAGAGACCACTCATTATTGTAATCTGATTTTTATGGCTTAAAATATGTTTTTGCACTTCCCCACCCCTTTAACTAATTATCCATGATATGCTTTATCTAATTCTGACAACATATTATATACAGCTTCATAACTTTCACATACATCTCCTGGTACCGTATAATTGTCTGTTATCTCACGCAATTGTTTGAATTCATTTTCTAGTTCAGGTTTTTCTGTTCCAGCTTCCTTAATTTTTACAGTGATTTCATCATATACCTTACGTACATCATGAAATTCCGGATGGTGTCCACCATGAACACGTGCTACAACCGGTACATATAGGTCTAATTTCTTTTCATATCTCTTATTAGCTTCCTTAAATTCTTTCATTTATATTATCTCCCTTTCATATTTAATATTTGTTTTTATCTTAAGTTAATTCTAACATAGGTCTTTTATAAAGTATTTGACTTAGGTCAAAT
>CAZIMA010000166.1:0-3519 GCA_964540195.1 uncultured Tissierella sp. | reverse complement strand
GCTGACTCATGTTGCTGTTTAGTGCTTTATAGTTTTCATTTCCCTTACATAAGGGGTAGTTTTCATAATAGTTTAGGTATTTTCCAGTTTGAAAGAAATGTTGTCTAATATTATATAAGGCAACATTGTATAGATTTTTTGCAGTATAGGTCAAATCTTTTAAGATAAGATATTCTTCTTTAGAAAGATGTTTAAGCTGTTGTTTTATGGTTAGATGCATTCTATCACCTCCGTACATTAAGACTAAGTGCCGAAATCAGACATGCTTCTATACTTATATATTATCAGAATATTTGTTCTGTTGCAATATCATTTAGCGGATATTTTTGCAATTCATCTCCTCCCTGTAGAGGAAGGAGTATTCTTGCTAGCCTCTTTGATAAAAAATAAAAGAAGGGAGATTTAAACATGGAAAATTTCTTTAAGCTAAAGGAAAGCGGGACCAATGTTTCAACAGAGATTGTAGCAGGAGCAACTACATTCTTTGCAATGTCTTACATTATATTTGTTAACCCATCTATGCTTTCACAAACAGGCATGCCATGGGGGGCTGTATTCTTGTCAACAATTATTGCATCAGTTGTAGGAACTTTGGTAATGGCACTTTTTGCTAACGTTCCTTATGCACAAGCACCAGGTATGGGACTTAATGCATTCTTTACTTATACCGTTGTATTTGGTTTAGGCTTTACTTGGCAACAAGCTTTAGCAATGGTATTTATTTGTGGTCTAGTAAATATTTTTATTACCGTAACAAGAATCCGTAAACAAATTATCAAATCAATACCGGTGAGCCTACAAAATGCAATCGGTGGAGGTATAGGTATATTTATCGCTTATATCGGTGTTAAGAGTGCCGGACTTATAAACTTCACATCAGATCCAGGACATAATATTGTTCTTGATAGTGGTACAGTAATAGCAGATTCCGGTGCAGTTCCTGCTCTTGTTAACTTTAACTCTGCACCAGTACTATTAGCAGTTATAGGACTTATATTAACAATAGTCTTATTAGTTATGAAAGTTAAAGCTGCAATACTAATAGGTATCGTAGGAACAACATTGATTGGTATCCCTATGGGAGTAGTAGATGTTTCTCAGATAGGTGCTACATCAGGTATTGGGCAATCTTTTGCAGAACTTGGAACTACCTTTGGAGCTGCCTTTGGAAAAGAAGGTATGATGTCCCTATTTAGTGACCCGGCTAAGATTCCATTGGTACTTATGACAATCTTTGCATTCAGCTTATCAGATACATTCGATACAATAGGTACTTTCATAGGAACTGGTAGAAAGAGTGGAATCTTCAGTGAAGAAGATGAAAAAGCAATGGAAACAAGTACAGGTTTCAAATCCAAAATGGATAAGGCTTTATTTGCAGATGCTACGGCAACTTCAATAGGAGCTATCTTCGGAACATCCAACACTACTACTTATGTAGAAAGTGCTGCCGGTATTGCAGCAGGTGGACGTACAGGATTAACAAGTTTAGTAACTGCAGTATTATTCCTTGCATGTATATTTATAGCACCAATAGCTGGAATCGTTCCTGCTCAGGCTACTGCTCCAGCCTTAATAGTTGTAGGTATAATGATGCTATCAGCATTTGCTGAAATAGATTGGAATGACCTTGACGAAGCAATCCCTGCTTTCTTTGCAGGCATATTTATGGCACTTTGCTACAGTATTTCCTATGGTATTGCAACTGGATTCCTATTCTATATCATAGTTAAATTCTGTAAGAAGGAAATGAAAGATGTTCATCCCATACTCATTGGATCAACTGTCTTATTTATAATAAACTGGATTATATTATCAATAATCTAAAGGTTAAAAGTACCTGATTAATAAATTGATCAGGTACTTTTTTTATTGGTTTCTCATCTGTTCATCATACATATTCTTATAAAAACCGTCTTGTGCTATTAAGGAATTATGATTACCTCTCTCTATAATCTTACCCTTATTTAGTACTAATATCTTATCTACATTTTTTATAGTGGATAGTCTATGGGCAATTATAAAGGTAGTACGATTCTCCTTTAGCTTTTCAATTCCTCTTTGAATTATACTTTCTGTCTCAGTGTCTATGTTGGATGTTGCTTCATCAAGAATTAAGATTTTTGGATTTCTAATGTATGCCCTTGCAAAGGAAATTAGCTGTTTTTCTCCTTGGCTGAGATTACTTCCCTTTTCAAATATTCTTTGGTCGATTCCCCTTTTTACAATTGAGTCTCCCCCCACATCTATTAGAGCCTTTTCTATATCTTCATTAGTAAATCTTTCATCATCAAGCTTAATATTATCCCTTACATCAGTCTCGAATAGGAAAGCATCCTGAAGAACTACAGCCATATGGTTTCTAAGTGAATCTCTATTGATTATTTCCATATCCTTTCCATCGATATATATATTTCCAAGCCTCGGATTATAAAATTTCAATATCAAGTTTAATATAGTGGTCTTACCGCTACCTGTTGAGCCTACAAATGCAATACTCTCTCCACTTTTCACCTCAAAATCTATACCCTTTAAAACATCATTCTCCCCATATGCGAAGTAGACATCTTCAAACTTTACATCTCCTTCAACTTCTATAAGTTCATCCGGAGATTCCTCCAAGCTATCTAATTTTAACAAATCAAATACATGGGTGGCTGAGGAATAGGATTGTTCCAATTCTCCAAATCTGGTGACAACAGTACTAACATTGTTAAAGATCTTTGAAATAAAATCTATAACTATATACATGCTGCCCACAGTTACAGCATATCTACCTGTTATTTTTCCAATACCAAAGTATAGGAGTGCGATAATTGTTCCCACATAGCTAAGAGCATCAATAGCCCTATAGCCTCCATAGCTTCTGACTTTTGTAACTTCCAAGTTAGTCTTAAATATTTTGTAGTTTATCTCATCAAATTCACTCTTAATATAGTTTTCACGGTTAAATGCCTTGATAATTTCCATGTTCTGAATATTCTCGTTGATACCGGCATTAATATCCCCTACAGACTGGCGGTTAAGTGTAGTATACTTAGAGGTCTTATACCTTAAATCTCTAAATATGAGGTATATAATAGGAACTAGTAACAATAACAATATTGCAACTGCAGGATTTATAATAACAACCATCCCATAAATACTTACAATCATAATACTTGATGTGGTCATATCAGCCAGAATAAGTTGAAACATCCTTTTCAACATATTAGTATCATTTGTAATTCTTGAAACGATATTTCCGGCAGGTAAGTTATCAAAATATGATATAGGAAGCTTATTAATGTGCTTATAAACATCCTTTTGAACATTAAAAGATATTTTATTAGCCGCCTGTTCAAAGGCTATAAGGGCTAGGTTTCCAAACAGGCCACAAAGAATATATACTATTAAATAAATTATTAAAAACTTAGCAATAGAAATAAAATCTGACTTTCCCATATTTAAGCTTACATGGGTATTGTGCAGATGCTAAACTAAATATGTACCAATAAAACAGGTCTGCTAAATAAAAAG
>CAZIMA010000165.1:0-3554 GCA_964540195.1 uncultured Tissierella sp. | reverse complement strand
ACATCATAAAATGCCGGTACATAAATACCTTCTATGGAAGCTGCTTTTCTTAAAAATAGGTTCTTATCACCATTTTCTTTTTTATTATCTTCATATAGTTTTAGCAAGTCAAGAGTTACTTCTTCCCCTTCTCCTATTACGAAAAGATCTATAAATTCGGCTATAGGTTCAGGATTGTATGCACATGGCCCACCTGCTATTATCAATGGGTATGATTCATCCCTATCCTTGGAATAGAAGGGTATATTGGCTAGGTCTAATATATTTAATATATTTGTATAGCTCATCTCATATTGAAGTGTAAAACCTAGAAAGTCAAAATTTCTTACCTCTTCCTTATTTTCAAGGGTATATAGGGGTAAACCCTCTTTTCTCATTTCCTCCTCCATATCTATCCATGGAGAAAATACCCTTTCACAAGCATAATTCTCTTGACTATTTATAAGGTTATAAAGTATATGCATTCCTAAATGGGACATGCCTACTTCATAGACATCCGGAAAAGAAAAAGCAAACTTTACACTCATCTCATCTAAGTTCTTCTTGATGGAGTTCTTCTCCATTCCAATATATCTTGCTGGTTTTTCTACCTTCTTAAGGATTTTATCCAGTTTTATCTCGTTTATCATTACACTCTACCTTTCATTAGTTCTTAGTCTATATTATCATTAATTTTGTTATTTTTATAGATAAAAATCGGAAATAGGGTTAGGTCATAAAAAAACCCTGGATTCAGGGTCTAAATATCTATATATTCTTCGGGATCAACCGCCATATTATCTCTATACATCTCTAATCTTAAATACTTGCTACCGTCTTTATTAGTCCCTAGGCTCCCTATTTCTGCCCCCTGGTTTATTATCTCACCTTCTATCACATATACTGATTTCAGATATCCATATACAACTCTTATATCCTCATTTACTATTGTTACATAGTAGCCTTTTTTACCCCTCTGCTGAACTTCTTCCACAATACCATTTATAATGGATATGGGATTTTCTTCGTTTTCGACCCTTATATCTAAGCCACCATTCTCTATTACCTTTCCATTAGACTGTATCTCTTCCTTGAAATTTCTGTATACAGTTCCCTTTATGGGCCCTATATATGTGGGATTAGATATTGTATTCATAGTAGGTATAACCCTCATAGTTTCTTGGGCTTTATCCTTAGCCCAGCTATAAATCTTCATAGAATCCTCTACTGCTTTAAATTCATAGCTTATATAGCTATTTATTTTCCCCCTAATATCTTGAGCACTTGGGCTATTTATCCTGCTTAAAACCAGCACGATCAATATAATGATTATTACAATGGCTGATTTTATCAATAGGGTTTTTAGAAGGCTTCTAATATGGTCTTTATTAGGCCTTCTCACTTGTCTACTTATTGGGGGTCTTTGTATACTATTTTTCATTTTATCACCTACCTTGTTTCTATTAAGATATTTAACAAGGCTAGGTTTTATTCCTGAAAAAAATCAAAACTCAAAAATAACCAAAGGGGACGGTTCCCTTTGGTTATTGCTAGATACTACCTCTATCTTTAACTTTTTTTATTGGAATATTGGCAACTAAAGCTGATACTGGTGAAGTATCACCTTCTTTTTTCATTCTGGTAAGCTTAATATCCAAGGCTTCATCATCTATTTCTGCATATTCAGAGATTACTCGTATTATATCATTTTTCATAGCCTCCAATAGCTGAGGACTTAAGTCTGCTCTATCGTGAACTAATACCAATTTTAATCTTTCCTTAGCTACATTTTTGCTGTTCTCTTTTTTCTTTCCGAAAAATTTGAATATATCCATGAAGTACCCCCCTATTTACCAAATAGTAGTTTTAATATCTTGCTAAATTTGCTTTCTTCATCAGCATCTAAATTTAGAAGCTCTACTTCTTCACCTATTATTCTCTTAGTAATATTTCTATATGCTTGTCCGGCATGTGCTTTATCGTCTATAACAACCGGCTCACCTTTGTTAGTGGAAACTACTATTGATTCATCATCAGGTACTATTCCAAGAAGGTCTATGGCAAGGATGTCTATGATATCATCTATGTTCATCATGTCCCCTCTCTTAACCATATCAGGTCTAATCCTATTGATTATGAGTTGTGGACTATGTATTTCTTTAGCTTCTAATATACCTATAACCCTATCAGCATCCCTTACAGCTGAAATTTCCGGAGTGGTAACTATTATGGCCTTGTCTGCTCCTGCTACTGAATATTGGAAACCTTGTTCAATTCCAGCAGGACAATCTATGATTATGTAATCGAATTCCTTCTTTAAATCACCTATTAGCTCTACCATCTGCTCAGGCTTTATGGCTGTCTTATCCTTTGTCTGTGCTGCAGGAAGCAAAAATAATTTTTCATGCCTTTTATCCTTTATTAAGGCTTGCTTTAATCTACAATTTTTTTCTACCACATCTACAATATCATAGACTATTCGGTTTTCCAATCCTAATACTACATCAAGGTTTCTAAGTCCAATATCAGCATCCAGAATTACTACTGAATATCCTAAAATAGCTAAGCCGGTTCCGATATTTGCACTAGTAGTAGTTTTTCCAACACCACCTTTTCCTGATGTGATTACGATGGCAGTTCCCAATTTTTCATTTTCCATAAACTGTTCCTCCTCTTAAATATCAGTTGTAAACCAGGTGGGTGATTTAAAGATCTCCACCTCATTATTTATTAGGTAAGTAAGGTTCAATAAATACTTCCCCCTTAACTATTTTTGCAACTTCAGGCAAATCATATTGCTGGTCTCCATCCGGTGGCCTTACTATAATATCAGCAATCCTTAGTTGCATTGGCAGGAGGCTGTAAGCTGCAACTATTGCATCTTCATTGCCACCTATTCCTGCATAAGCAACTCCCCTTAAAGACCCAAGGACTATTATATTGCCCTTGGCCTTTAGAAATGCACCTGGATTAACATCTCCAACTACTACAATATTACCATCATAATTGACCTCTTGTCCACTCCTTAATGTGCCATAGACAAATTTAGTCATCCCCTCCGCCACTCCTTCAAATGGAGTTTCTGGTTTTTGGACCTGGCTTTTTTCTCCATAGTACTGATATATATATTCAGGCAATCCATCCTTGGATATTTCGAATTCGTACTTATATTTTAAAAGCAACTTTAAATCCATAATCTCATCATCTGACAATTCATCACTTCTAATACCTAGGAACTTTGCTCCAGAGAAGAATTTGGATGAATCATGGAACTTTCTGGCAAGCTCCTTCTTAATTTCTGCTAAATCACTACCGTATACATCTAGATATACGCCCTCTGATACCCCTTTAAATGCAACTAAATCCCTTTTCAACTTGTTTTTCCTCCATTTATCATCAGACATATTTCATCTTGATTTAAACAAAATGTCTATATCATAAACTTATTCATCTATTAGTACATTTTCATAAGGTAAGTTGTTTTCAGTTATGGTATTATTTAAACCCAAATACTGAGCAATAACGTCTCTTACCATTGGACCTGCATATCCACCACTACCACCTTGGATAATTAC
>CAZIMA010000164.1:0-3562 GCA_964540195.1 uncultured Tissierella sp. | reverse complement strand
CTGAAAAACTTCCAGTCCAGACTATAAGGTCTGAAGTAATCTGTTGTTTGGCTGATCCAGTCACAATAATTCTATTGTTACCTTCTTTGAATTCCCTTAATCCATTAACGATAATCAAAGAAGACACAACTACTCCTATTGCACATATGATTGATATAAAAATATTTGTCATGTTTTTAATTCGTGATTCATTCATATTATTTCCTCCCTCCTTGAATATTTTACTTCTAAATATCACTATTCTATTTATTATGATTTATACCCTTAAATTCCACTGTATATCTATATTTGTCTTAACCATGCCAAGTTAAAAACAAGTAATATTCAACAACTTATTATCTTAGTGGCTGGAACCCTTACCCGTTACAAACCCTATGCCCTTTTTAACAGGAATATCTTGAAGCAAGTCACTAATATCAGGATCCTTGTAAATAGCTTTTATATCTTCTAAGGAAATCTTAAGGATTTCCTCTGCATTATTGCACTTGATGTTCATTATCCTTAATGAACTTCATTAAGATTTGCATTAAGTCAGCATCATTATAATCATTAAAGACCATCTTGAATTGAATCCTATCCCTAAGGCCTGGATTCATATTAATAAATTCCTCCATTTCCTTGGGATAACCAGCAAAGATAACGATTAAATCATCCCTTAAATCTTCCATCTTCTTAACTAGAGTACTTACAGCTTCATGACCAAAATCTATCTTTGATTCAGAAAAGAGGGAATAGCATTCGTCGATAAAGAGGACTCCTCCTCTAGCTTGTCTTATTTTCTCTGCAGTCTTTTCAGCTGTATGACCCACATATTTTGCAATAAGGTCTTCCCTTGTGACCTCAACAAATTGACCAGTGGATAATATCCCCTTGTCTTTAAAAATCTTTCCAATAAGTCTAGCTACTGTAGTCTTACCAGTACCAGGATTACCCGTAAATTCCATATGAAGACATAGAGGCTCACTTTTTAAACCTAATTCCTTTCTCCTAAGTTGAGAATTTCCATAAGCCAATATCTCTTTTACCTTATTTTTAACCTCATCTAATCCAATCATAGAATTTAATTCATCTAAGGGATCAATCCCAAGCTCATTTTTCATTTGTCCATTATCATAAGACTCTAAATTAAAGGCTTTAGCCTCTAAAAAATTAGTCATACAACCGTTATTAATAATAGCTTTATCTAATAAGGGTTTAACTGTATAAACGTTATCAAAGGCATGATTTTCCTTTAAGCCTCTTATATATTTTACAAGTTCCTCCTCAGCATCTTTACTTATCTCATACTTTTCCTGCTGGCAATACTTTTTCATCAATTGTATAGTTTCAATTTCAGAGAAATCAGGGATATGAATCTCAAAGTTAATGTATTTGTTTATTTTGTCATTCTCAATTATGGTTGAGCCACCTTCAGCCTCCCCAGCTAATATAAATACGAAATTATCTTTATAATATGTAAACCAAGAATTAATCGTTGTGTATATAGACGAATGGATTTTTTTATCAACTGGTAATCTTTGAATATTATCGATTAAGACAATTCCACTTTGTGCATTACCTATACACTGGTCTAGTTTCATCCCAGTCCATAAGCTCCTGGCGTCAATAGAAAATAATTTACCCCTCCCTACAACACCAAGATGATACAAAACATTGGCTAATATGCTTGCTATTGTATTTTTGCCAGATCCTCTATTACCAAGAATTGCAGTATTATAAAACAAGCCGGGGTTCTCAATATTATGGGATAAATATCTACAATTATTCATTTTAATAAAGGAAACTAGTTGATAGATCTTGTTTTTTACCTCACTAATACCTACTAAGTTATCCAATACCTCTAAGGTCTTATCTAATGAATCATATTGTTTTATCTTATCAGACTCTCCACCTCGTTCTAATAGGGGAAATATTCTTTTAGGAATTTGGTCGGGGTTAACTATGGCCTCATTGTAATAGTTTCCTAACAAAAAACATCACGCCCTTCATAAAGTAAATATATTGGATTTAATAATAATGCCCTATAATATGATATGGAGAGAAGTTTTTAATATGATTATATTATTTAAAGCAATATGAATTTTATAAGTAATAAAAAGTTGGTCTCCAAAATATGGAGACCAACTTTTTATTCAGGGTTTATTTCTACTATAATACCATCAGCTAGGGTACCTTTCATAGAAATCAAGGTTATTCTTATATCTTCCTTATAAAACATATAGTCTGAAGTATCGGATTTTGTAAATCCATTTGATTCCATTGCCTTATAAGCTTCTGCTAATTCTGTACCAGGAACTACTCCATAAATACTAGTATCTGGATTTTTAGTGGTTACCCTTCTTACTTTTTCAGTTTCTGAATTAAAGCCAATATTAACTAGGCTATCCTCATATTGGTATTCATAACCATAAATACACTGAGCTTCTTCACCTTTTGTTGGAACTACCGAATGTACTTCTTCTTCAGGCATGTAAATTTGCACGCCATAAACATCTATTTGAGGATTAACTTCGTCAGATATAAATGCACTTTCACTATTACCACAAGCAGTCAAAATAGTCATTGTTAAAAGGACTATTAAACTTGTGTAGAGAATCTTATTTTTCAACATCATATCCAGCTTCTTCCCAAGCAACTATACCACCAGGAACTCTATAAACATTAGCAAATCCTTCTTCTAATGCTATAACTGCTCCAACGTGGCTTCTAGCACAACCAACAAATCCACAGTATACAACTATTGGAGTGTCTTTATTATCGCCTAATAAATCTTTAAAAGCTTGTATTTGAGCATCAGTTGCATCTGCTAATGTTGTTTTAGGTAATTCTGCATTTAAAGCTCCAGGAATACGACCTTTAGCAAAAGAGTCTGCTGGCATTGTATCAATAATAATCATCTCTTTACCATCTGCTATCCATGTTTTCAATTCTTCAGTAGAAAGGAGTTCATAGCCACCTTCATTAGTATCTTTTATGAACTTCATAGTAGCCTTTTCTATAGCAACTTCGCTACCGTCTGTTGCTGTTCCTACTTTTCCTGCTGGAGATGAAGTGGTTGTTGCACATCCTGCCAACGTTGTCATTAATAAGACTAAAACCATAGTTAATGCTAAAGCTTGTCTTTTCATTTGTTAACCCCCTAATATTTTTATATGTATTTCTATCATCATTTTACATTATTTATCCAATTTAATACAATAGATAATATTAATAACAGGACGTGTATATATGCATAAACTTAATGGTTTAAAGGGGTCCACACCTCCAATTAAGATTGTTCTTTTAAAACAAAGCAAGGTTCGGTGATTTATCAAAATATTTTGTATATACATTATTCTCCATTAATTTGTAAAATCTTTCTTTTAGTTTGATGAAATAACTAGCTACAAAGAACTACATGCCTATATAAAAGAACGACTTATTAATACCCGTGATAAGCATTATATTCTTCTTGATGAAGTACAGCAGGTATCCTCATGGGAAAAAGTTATTAATTCATTTCTTGTGGATGCAAATGTTGATATCTATATTACTGGATCAAACGCATACTTACTATCTTCTG
>CAZIMA010000163.1:0-3645 GCA_964540195.1 uncultured Tissierella sp. | reverse complement strand
TTTTAGTATTTTTGTATTTAAAATATTTATATAATATTTCTTTATATTATATATTTCTATAATTAATTTTGACTAGCAATAATATGATAATATACAATTATGAAAATATCTAGAGAAGGTGAATTCATATGATAATTGATTGTCATATACATGAAAATAAGTATTCATTTGATAGCAATTTGGATTTACATGAAGCAATAAGTGAAGCTAAGTCAATGGGTTTGGATGGCTTATGCATAACCAACCATGATAATAATTTACTTAGAAATGAAATTGGTGATTCTGCAATAATAGATGGAGTACTAGTAATAGTAGGGGCAGAGATCTTAACCTTTGAAGGCGATATTTTGACCTTTGGTTTAAAAGATATACCTAAGGAAATGATTAGTGCAGAAGAGCTTTTAACTTTAGTTAGGAAAAATAATGGAGTTGCAATCGCAGCTCATCCATTTAGAGATAATGATAGGGGCATAGGAAATAATATGAGAAGATTAGCTCCTTTATTATCTGGCATTGAAGCCTTTAATGGAAACACTAATTTTGAGCACAATATGCAAGCTTACCATTTAGCTAATAAATTAGGTCTTCCGATATTTGGTTCAAGCGATGCCCATGAATTAGAAAGAGTAGGTGTTTATACTACCTATTTTGAATATAATATAAGAGACCATAAAGATTTTATTGAAGCTGTAAAACATGCAAAATACTATCCAATCATGAAACCAAGTACAATAAAACAGGTCGTTAATATTGATCATATCTAAGGTAAGGGGTCAGGCTTGAATAATTTACTTATTATTTTTTAGTTTGTAGACAGGGAAATTTAATAATAAATTCAAATAATAAGAGACATATTAGCTTTGAATAAAGCTAGTATGTCTCTTATTTACTTGTGTTATAATGAGGTCAATATAAAATATAGTGGCCTAATTTAACCATTGATAAATATTTTCTTAATTGAAGTGAAATTGAGACAAATTGGACAGCAACTCCTGTCCTTAGTGTCCCGTAGGTCAGATGCAGTCAAGCCAAATCTGTGCGAATGAAAAGAGCAAACAGATTTGTGCTGAAGACTGTATAATGGCCTAAACGGATTTGAAGGGATTTACAATTAAAAAAGCAATCCTATTATTAAATAAGTCTAGGCTAATTAAATATAATATAATATATATAACGATGTAAATATGTCCCCCGCTTCTGCAAGCGGCCGGGTTCCTTATTCTACAACAGGTGGGTGTTTTAATCGCTCACCTCGTTGCAGCGGTGTGTGGAAACTGCAAGCAGTTTCATCGATGCTTAAACGAGTAATAAAGAAAAGGTGATATCTATGAAAGAAATAGAACAAATTATCAGGGAAGTTAATGGAACTATGGCTATGGAGGGAATGGCTTTAAAAGAAGAAGATAAAAAGAGGATTCGAGTATGTTTATCCGGCGAGGTAAGTTTTGATGAAATGAAAAAAATACTCGTTAAAAAGCATACCGTAAGAAAATAGGTATCTTACCATGGCTAAGGATTATGATTATAGTTTTGAATGGGATATAAAATATTGTTATCCAAATTCTTTCGTATTAAGAAATAAATTTAACATTACTAATAGTGAAGAGCTGGATATTGCTGAGAGGGAAATGGAAGGGTTCAAAGAATATTTATCGAATATTTAGCCAATGTTGCAGGTTATAATATTGATTTCTCACAGATAACAGATATAGAAATGATACAAGCAAGTTTAGATGCTTTTAATTGTAATTATTCTAAAATGACAGAGATATTTAAAAAGATTACTCAACCTATATCAAAAGAAGAGCAAGAGGATTTTATAAACAAAATATCCATTGTAAATAGTCCGGTTTTAAGAGCATTTAACTCTATTATGGGGAAAAAGTAAGTGCTCCTAAATGTTAAAAACTTAATATTAAATATGAAAATATTTAAGAGACATATTAGCTACATATGAGCTAATATGTCTCTTGTTTTATTGTCCCACTATTTTTTAAATCTTAAGTTCTTAAGGAATGTTCTGGCTAAAAGAGCGAGATGTAGAATTGCCTGCATTTTTAGGTGGTTTGTTGGAAATTCGCCTGGTTATTGACATATGACTAAAACGGAGTATAATAAGAATTATAAATAGCATATGACATAAACTCCAAAGATATATATGGTAGTCCAATAAGAAAGGATAAAGATACCTATGGATAATAACAATTCAATTTACTATCCTCCTGATGAAATGAATACTTTTCTACTACCGGTTACATTAGGATGTTCATATAACAAGTGTGAATTTTGCTCTATGTATAAGGATGAAAAATATTCCCTAGTAGCCCTCTCAGATATAGAAATGCAATTGAAAAATGGATATACCTATACTGAAAAGGTATTCCTAACAGGTGCAGATCTCATGTCTATAGGATTTGAAAAGATGAAGAAATTACTTGGTCTCATACAGGAGTATTTACCCTATTGTGCATGTGTAGCCTCATATGCATCTATAAGGAGTATATCCAAGTATTCCCTTGAGGAACTCTCTATCCTTCATAATGCTGGTCTTAGATTGCTTTATATCGGTTTTGAAACAGGTATGGATTCCGTATTGGAATTTATGGATAAGGGACACACAGTAGACCAGGCTATTAAAGAAGCAAAGAAGCTTAATGAAGCCAAGTTGTCGTTTAATACCATTATCATGTATGGAATAGCTGGTAAGGATAAGTCTGTAGAAAATGCACTTGCAACTGTCAAAATGATCAATGAATTTGTTACAAATAGGGTTATTACCATGAGTTTAACGGTATTTCATGGAACAGACCTAGAAGAGATGGTAAAAAGAGGTGACTTTATTCCTCCAAGTCGAAATGAACGTCTATTGGAGATAAAAACACTTATAGAAAATCTTCAACCTAAAGGGTCTCTGATATTTGATACAACCCATCCAACAAATATTATCAAGATAAAAGGCATATTGCCAAAAGATAAAGCAAGGCTAATAAAAGCAGTGGGTTAAAAAAGTTATTGACATATGCCAAAAACAGAGTATAATAAAAGTATAAATGGCATATGTCATAAACGCCAAGGAGGTGAAAAATATGCCTAGAAGAGATGGAACTGGCCCAAGAGGGCTTGGACTAATGGCTGGAAGAGGTTTAGGGCTTGTTTGTAGACGTGGTTTCGGTCAGGGCTTCGGTAGAGGTTATTGGGTTAATAATATATCTCAAAGAACTGAAAAAGAATTACTTCAAGAGGAAAAGGATATATTAGAATCCAGACTTGAAGCTATTAAGAAGGAAATAGAGGGTCTACAATAAAGAGCAGAATAACCGGAGGACGCTCTGGTTATTTCTGTTTAGAAGCGAGGTGATAGAGTATGGTAAGGCCAATGAAGTGGAGAAAGGTATGTTCTTTACCCGAAAGTAGTAAATTTGGGCCTCTTGATTCACCTATGGGTGGAAGAAATTATGTAAATATGACCGTGGATGAATATGAAACCATTAGGCTTATTGATTTGGAGGGGTTTACCCAGGAAGAGTGTGGCAAACAGATGAATATAGCCCGTAGTACCGTCCAAGGTATATATAATGAAGCTAGAAAAAAACTAGCTGAATCATTGGTAAATGGTAAGGTCTTATTAATTGAAGGAGGCGAATA
>CAZIMA010000162.1:0-3661 GCA_964540195.1 uncultured Tissierella sp. | reverse complement strand
GCTTAAATTATTACTTTATATGATTCCTAAGGAATCCGCTGTAAAATAATAGGAGGTGCAGTATGAAGAATATTTTAGGTAAGAAAGTAGGAATGACTCAGGTTTTTGCTGAAGACGGAAGTTTGATTCCGGTTACAGTGGTAGAAGCTGGTCCAATGGTAGTTGTACAAAAGAAAACTGTTGAAAAAGATGGTTATAATGCTATTCAAGTAGGTTTTGCTGATATTAAATCCAATAGAATGAACAAACCAGCAAAAGGACAATTTGAAAAAGCAAATTTAAGTTATAAAAAGTTCTTGAGAGAATTCAAAGTTGAGAGTTCGGATGAATTTCAAATCGGTCAAGAAATCAAGGCTGATATCTTTGCTGTAGGTGACATGGTTGATGTATCCGGAACTTCAAAAGGTAAGGGAACTCAAGGTGTTATAAAGAGACATGGATTCGGTAGAGGAAGAGAAACTCATGGTTCTAAGTTCCATAGAATGCCAGGTGGTCTTTCAGCTGGTACTTATCCGGGAAGAGTTTTCAAGGGCCATAGAATGATGGGAAGAATGGGAAATGAGAAAGTGACTGTTCAAAACCTTGAAGTTGTAAGAGTAGATGTTGATAAGAATCTTATTCTTATTAAAGGTGCTATTCCGGGACCTAAAAAAGGCCTTGTATCAATTAAAGCTACAACTAAGAAGTAATAATTCTGGAAGAAAGGAGGATACAAAATGCCTAAAGTTAATGTATATAATATGCTAGGTGAACTAGTTGAAGAAATGGAATTGAGCGAAGATGTATTTGGTGTTGAAGTCAACCAACATGTTGTTTGGGAGGTTGTAAGAAACCAACTTGCTAATAAGAGACAAGGAACACAATCTACAAAGACTAGAGCTGAAGTTAGAGGTGGAGGAAGAAAGCCTTGGAGACAAAAAGGAACTGGTAGAGCACGTCAAGGAAGTACCAGGTCTCCTCAATGGAAAGGTGGCGGAGTAGTATTCGCACCAAAACCAAGAGACTATAGCTATGCGGTACCAAAGAAAGTAAGAAGACTTGCTTTAAAGTCTGCTTTAACTTCTAAGGTTCAAAACAATGAAATTATAGTTGTTGATTCAATCAAATTTGATGCTCCAAAGACTAAAGAAATGACTAATTTATTGAATAGATTAAATGCTGATAAAAAAGCTCTTATAGTTATGGACACAAAGGATGTAAATGTTATTAAATCAGCAAACAATATTCCGAACGTTGCAACAGCATTGGTTAATACAATAAATGTTTATGATATATTAAAGTATAACTCATTTATAATTACTAAGGATGCTGTAAGAAAAGTGGAGGAGGTGTATGCATAATGCGTAGTCCACACGATATTATAATTAAACCAGTAATAACTGAAAGAAGTATGGATGATATGGCAGAAAACAAATACACGTTTGTAGTTGATAAAAAGGCTAACAAATCCGAGGTTAAAAAAGCGATAGAAACTGTATTTGGAGTAACTGTGGAAAAAGTAAACACTATGAATATGCTAGGAAAAGTAAAAAGACAAGGTATGAATAGTGGTAGAAGACCAAGCTGGAAAAAAGCTATAGTTAAATTAACAGATGATTCTAAGAAGATAGAGTTCTTCGAAGGCATGGAATAAAAGGTTTTATAGAAGGAGGGAAATTGAATGGCAATTAGAAAGTTTAAACCTACTTCCCCTGCACTAAGACAAATGACTGTTTCTACTTTTGAAGAAATAACTAAGAAAGAACCGGAAAAGTCACTAGTAGTTAGTTTAAATAGAAGTGGTGGAAGAAACTCCCAGGGAAAAATAACTGTTCGTCATAGAGGCGGCGGTGCTAAGAGAAAATATAGAATAATAGATTTCAAGAGAGATAAGGACGGCATTCCAGGAAAAGTTGCAGCGATCGAATACGATCCAAACAGAACGGCTAATATTGCATTAATCAATTATGCAGATGGTGAAAAGAGATATATACTTGCACCAAATGGAATCAAAGTAGGAGATCCTATAATTTCTGGAGAAACAGCAGATATCAAATTAGGTAATGCATTACAACTAAAAGATATACCTGTTGGTACTACTGTACACAATGTTGAATTGAAGCCTGGTAAAGGTGCTCAACTAGTAAGAAGTGCAGGAGCTGAAGCTCAACTTATGGCTAAAGAAGGTAGATTTGCACAACTTAAATTACCTTCGGGAGAATTTAGACTTGTAAGCGTTGACTGTAAAGCTACTATAGGCCAAGTTGGTAACCTAGACCATGAGCTTATTACAATCGGTAAAGCTGGTAGAACAAGACATATGGGTATTAGACCAACAGTTAGAGGTTCTGCGATGAACCCAGTAGATCACCCACACGGTGGTGGAGAAGGTAGAGCTCCTATAGGTAGACCTGCACCTATGACTCCATGGGGTAAACCTGCATTAGGATTAAAAACTAGAAATAAGAAAAAGAAATCTGATAAATATATAGTAAGAAGAAGAACTAAGTAGTTTGACTTTTGGAAAGGAGGAAAAATTATGGGTAGATCTCTAAAAAAAGGACCATTTTGCGATGAGCACCTTCTTAAGAAAATAGAGGAATTAAATAATGCTAATGATAAAAAAGTAATAAAGACATGGTCACGTCGTTCAACTATATTCCCTGAAATGGTAACACATACAATAGCTGTTCATGACGGAAGAAAGCATGTTCCCGTATATATTACTGAGGATATGGTAGGCCATAAACTAGGTGAATTCGTTCCAACTAGAACGTTTAGAAGTCATATAGACAAAAATGAAAGATCATCTGGTATTAGAAAGTAAAGAAGGAGGGAAATATAGTGGAAGCTAGAGCTATAGCAAAGTATGTAAGGATATCACCTTTAAAGGTTAACTTCATATGTGATGAAATTAGAGGCAAGCAAGTAGACGAAGCTCTTTCAATCTTGAAGTTCACACCAAAGCGTGGTGCGAGAGCTCTTGAAAAAGTGCTTAACTCTGCCATTGCTAATGCTGAAAATAACTTTAACTTAGATAGAGATAATCTATATGTGTCAAACGCTTATGCTAATGAGGGTCCTCGTATGAAAAGATTCAGACCTAAGGCAAAGGGTATGGCATATCCAATAATTAAAAGAAGCAGTCATATTGGAGTTGTAGTTAAAGAACGTGAGTAGAAGGAGGGATAGTTAATGGGTCAAAAAGTAAACCCACACGGTCTAAGAGTCGGTGTTATTAAGGAATGGGACTCAAAGTGGTATGCTAATAAGAAAACATTCAACGAATACTTACTAGAAGATCATAAGATTCGTGAATATGTAAAGAAGAAATTATTTATCTCTGGTATTTCCAAAGTGGAAATCGAAAGAGCTGCTAATAAAATCAAGGTATCTGTATACACTGCAAAACCTGGAATGGTTATCGGTAGAGGTGGATCAGGTGTTGAAGAATTAAGAGTTCAGTTGGAAAAACTAACTAAGAAGGGCGTTGTAGTAAACGTAGAAGAAATCAAGGTTCCTGAGTTAAATGCACAACTTGTTGCTGAAAATATTGCTGCTCAACTTGAAAGAAGAGTTACTTTCAGAAGAGCTATGAAGCAAGCAATTCAAAGAACTATGAGAATGGGTGCTAAGGGAATTAAGACTGCAGTATCCGGAAGATTAGGCGGAGCAGATATGG
>CAZIMA010000161.1:0-3684 GCA_964540195.1 uncultured Tissierella sp. | reverse complement strand
GAAATAAGATTTATTTTGCTGTTGCATTATATGCAGAGAGCTATCTTTTGAAATAAATTAAAAACTACTTGTATTTAATTTATGTAAATTTAAAAGATAGGCTAAGCCTATCTTTTTTTATGACCTAACCCAATTTGTAGTTCTTTTCTACCGCCTATTATATTACAAAGGAGAGAGTAATATGAAAAAAAGAGTATTTACTGGAGCAGCTACAGCTATTGTAACACCTATGAATGAAAATGGGGTTGATTATGAAAGCTTTGAAAGACTTGTTGAATGGCAAATCCAAGAAGGTATAAATGCTATTGTAGTTTGTGGAACTACAGGTGAAAGTTCAACACTAACAGATGAGGAGCACAGAGAAGCAATAAAGTTTGTAGTGGATCAAGTAAAGGGAAGAGTTCCTGTAATAGCAGGTGTAGGAAGTAACGATATTGCATATGGTATAGAATTGACTCAATACGCATGCGAAGTAGGAGCAGATGCTATGTTAGTAGTAACACCTTATTATAATAAGGCAACTCAAAAGGGGCTTATGAAAAGCTTTACAATGATTGCAGATGCAAGTACTAAGCCAATTATATTATATAATGTTCCATCAAGAACAGGAGTAAATTTATTGCCTAAGACTTGCCAAGTCCTTGCAGACCATCCAAATATAGTAGCAATTAAGGAAGCTTGCGGGAATATATCACAGGTAGCAGAAATTGCTCATTTATGTGGGGATAAATTGGATATATATTCAGGAAATGACGATCAGATAGTACCCCTATTATCCCTTGGTGGAATTGGAGTAATCTCCGTATTATCAAATGTAATGCCTAAGGAAACCGTTGAAATGTGTGATAGATGGTTCTCGGGAGATATTTCAGGAAGTACAAAACTTCAATTAGACCTGCTGCCATTTATAAATTCACTGTTCTGTGAAGTGAATCCAATACCTGTAAAGGCTGCAGTTGCTGCAATGGGCTTCTGTGAAGACTATTTAAGACTTCCCCTAACCAGTATGGAAGATGAAAATAAAGAGAAGATGTTAGGACTTATGACAGAATTGGGTATTAAGCTAGTATAATTTAATTAAACTAGTATACGAGGGGTGTATTTATGAAGATATTAGTCCATGGAGCCAGTGGAAGAATGGGACAGGAACTTGTAAAAATAATCGATAGTGGATATAGAAACTCCATATTAGGTGGAGCTGTTGGACGTGATATTGATGACTTTCAGGGAGATGTTGACTGTATAGTGGACTTTTCCAATCATTCAGCAACAGAGGGCCTGGTGGCTTATGCCCTAAGGAGAAAGCTACCTCTTGTAGTAGCAACTACAGGCCATAGTGTGGAGGAGTTAAAGGTCATAATGGATGCTTCTAGGCAAATTCCGATTTTCATGGCAGCCAATATGTCCTTGGGAATAGCTTTATTGGTGGAACTTGCTAGAAAAACAGTAGCTATGATGCCTGATGCTGATATTGAAATAGTGGAGAGACACCACAATAGAAAGTTGGATGCTCCCAGTGGAACTGCCCTATTATTGGCGGATGAAATTAAAGATGTGAGAAATGAACTTGAATATAATTTAGGCCGTAGTGGTCATAAAAAGAGGGAAAAGAATGAAATTGGAATACATGCTATACGTTTGGGAAATGTAGTTGGGGACCATGAGGTAATCGTGGGAACTGATAGCCAGACCATAACCCTAAAGCATGAGGCCCACAGTAGGGCCCTATTTGCTGAGGGAGCCATAGCTGCAGCAGACTTCTTAATAAAGCAAGGACCGGGCGTGTATAGTATGAGGGATATGATAGGGTGAAGGAAAGGGAGTATAATATGAGAATAGGAATAGTAGGGTATGGCAACTTGGGAAGAGGCGTAGAGTGTGCCCTTAAACAAAATCCGGATATGGACCTTGTAGGGGTATTTACTAGAAGAAATCCTGAAGATATGAAAATATTAAGCCCAGGCGTAAAAGTATATAGTCTTGACCATGCTCTTAATATGACAGATGAAATAGATGTAATGATAATTTGTGCAGGGAGTGCCACGGATTTACCTAAAATGACCCCTGAACTAGCGAGGAATTTCAATGTAGTAGATAGCTTTGACAACCATTCTGCTATTCCACAACATTTTGAAAATGTTAATAGGGCAGCAGAAGAAGGAGATAAGATTGCCCTTATTTCCGTAGGTTGGGATCCGGGAATGTTCTCCTTAAACAGAGTTCTTGCAAATGCCATTCTTCCTAAGGGAGATGACTATACCTTCTGGGGTAAGGGTGTAAGCCAAGGGCATTCAAATGCAGTAAGAAGAATTGAAGGAGTCCTAGATGCAAAACAATATACTATTCCTATAGAAGCCGCTATGGAAGCCGTAAGAAAGGGAGAAGCCCCGGTCCTTGCTGCCGGAGAAAAGCACAGACGTGAATGCTTCGTAGTAGCTGAAGAAGGAGCAGACCTGGCTAGGATCAAAGATGAAATAGTAAATATGCCTGCATATTTTGCCGACTATGATACCACAGTTCACTTTATTTCTCAAGAAGACCTGGACAGAAACCACGGAGGAATTCCTCATGGTGGAAATGTAATTAGGACCGGAAAGACCGGATGGAATGATGAACACAATCATGTAATCGAATATAGTTTAAAACTGGATTCCAATCCGGAGTTTACATCAAGCGTATTAGTGGCCTATGCAAGGGCTGCCTATAGGATGAGAAGTAGGGGTATAACAGGTTGTAAAACCGTATTCGATGTTGCCCCTGGAGACCTATCTCCGCTATCACAAGAAGAGTTAAGAACTCACATGTTGTAAAATAACCAAAGGGAACCGTCCCCTTTGGTTATTAGGAACAAAAGGAACCGACTCCTTTGTTCCTTCTTTAGATTTTAAGATTATTACCTAGGTAAAGGGGTTAGTTAAATGGAAGTTAAGGTTTTGAAATTTGGTGGAACTTCTCTTGCTGCTGGAAGTCAGTTTAAAAAAGTTGCCCAAATCATAAAGAGTGAGCCTTCAAGAAGGTATATAGTCGCTTCTGCGCCGGGAAAGAGATTTGCCGATGATATTAAGGTGACTGATATGCTCAATAAGTGCTATTTGTTGGCGAAGAATAATGAAAATATAGATGAAGAATTTAAAAAGATTGAAAACAGATACAATGAGATTATAGAAGAATTAAACCTGGAATTCTCCTTCCATGAGGAATTTGAAAATATAAAGACTTCCATATTACACCATGTTGGCAGTGACTATATAGCCAGTCGTGGCGAATATTTAAATGCAATGATTTTGGCTAAATATCTAGGCTATGACTTTATAGATGCTCAAAAGGTAATATTCTTCCGTGAGGATGGGTCCTTTGATCCTCATACAACCAATAAGGTATTATCCGGCATCCTTAAAAACCATGAATATGCAGTTATCCCTGGCTTTTATGGTTCTATGCCTAATGGAACTATAAAGACCTTCTCAAGGGGTGGGTCCGATATTACAGGAAGTATAGTTGCCCGTGCAATCGGAGCAAGTATATATGAAAACTGGACGGATGTATCTGGCATGCTAATGGCTGACCCTAGAATCGTTGATAATCCTAATGTAATAGATATTATCTCATACAAGGAGCTAAGAGAATTATCCTATATGGGAGCTACTGTAATGCATGAAGATGCCATATTTCCGGTAAGGGAAT
>CAZIMA010000160.1:0-3687 GCA_964540195.1 uncultured Tissierella sp. | reverse complement strand
ATAGCAGATGGACTTATCTACTCTAATATATTGATGATTATTCTAAACTTAACATCTACTTACATATCACCATATTTTGGACTAGGATTAGCAATGATATTTCTAATTGCAGCCTTCTATTTTACTAGAATGCTTCCAAAAGAAGATAAAACTGAAAGTATTTCTCCTACAGAAGACGAAGATATTTATATAAGTAAAAATGGTTCCATAATATTACTTTACTTTTTCATAATGGTTATTAGCATCAATTCAGGTCTTATGTATCAGGTCCAGGGACCAGCCTTTACCCATCTAGAAGGGCTTTCAAGCTGGTATTGGGCTCTGCCATATATTGCTGCAATATTTATTATGAGAAATCTTCCCCAAAAGGCAAATAGGGCTTATATTCTTTATGTTGCCATAGCTATGATTGGATTTTCCTTTATCTTCTTTCAGCTCCTCGGAAGATCATGGTTGGAGTATCTCATTATAAATACCTTGATGCTGGGAGCTTGTGGTGTTTTTGACCTCTTTTGGTGGAGCATCTTAGGAGAAATGCTGGACTTGGACAATAACCCTTCTAAAGTTCTTGGCATAGGACTATCTGCCAATGTACTAGGAGTCTTGTTAGGAGGACTAATAGGAAATAGAGTTTCCTCTGTAAATAATCATAGTCTAAACTCTATTCTTCTTGCCATGGGAGTAGTTTGTATTAGCTTGGTATTACTTCCACCATTACATAAAAGACTTACTGATATAATAAAAAATCATGCTTATCTAACTGTATTATCTGAAATTCAAAGTGAAACTCAATCTGACATTGTTGAAGAATTCAATATATTGGAGATGCTCACAGAACGTGAGAGTGAGATAGCAAACTTACTCTTAAAGGGAAAAACATATAGGATGATTGCAGGGGACCTAAATATAAGTGAAAATACAGTTAAGACCCATGTGAAAAATATATATTCCAAGCTAGGAGTCCAGAGTAGGTCTGAACTTATGAGTCTACTAGTAGATATACAGTCTATTATGTCCTCTCACCCTAAAAGGTGAGGGGGGTTTTTTTGCCAAAATCACCCCTCTTGGTGAAGGCAGAAGGACAAAAATTAAATATAATACTAATAGAAATAATGTTATCACCAATAGTAAATACAAAAAAGGAGTGAAGTTCATGAAAAAAATGTTTTTAGGATTATTATGCCTTACCATGGTTATAGCTAGCATCATGGTAACACCTTTAGAAACAGAGGCAGCAGGTGAAAGATGGGTTCTAGTAAGTATTGTAGAGGATGATGGAAAGGCTGCTGTGGACGCAGTCAATGCAGGAGGGGTAAGAAAGGCTAGCTCCAGTTCCAAATTAGGAGATTATAGTTATTCCTGGGAGTACTTAGGTGAGGGAGATACCTATTATGATCCTGATTTATTAGAGGGAGAAAATTCTACCTCTCAATGTACCTTTTCAACTCCCCCCACAACTATTCAAGGAGGAGAAACAGTAACCCTATCATTTAAATTAAGTTTCGGAAAGCAACTCTTATCCTATTGGACAGATAATGCCAGTGCCAGTGCAGATTTTGATAAATGGGATGTTGAACCTGGAATGGTAACAGGAGGAAGTATTCGATTTAAAAATAAGGATGGAAAAACTCACTTTAAAATTGATACCTATAAAACAGTGCAGGTCTACAATGTAAGCGATACTATTTCTGCCGTAGCACCAAAGGGATCCAAAGAAGGAGATAAAATTGCATTGAGAACAATGTTTGATGGTGTAGGACAGGGAACATCTTATATATATGAGTGGTCAGCCAGCAAACAACCTATGGCCATGCCATCAAAAAATGTGACTCCAGAAGCAAAACCTACTCCACCTAAGACCCAGGCAAAGGATCCAAATTATGTAGATTCAGGAATCAGAGTATCAGACCTTTATGGAGAAGTAGAAGTTCGACGAGGAGATAACGAGGATGTCTGGGACTTGGTGGAATTGGATACTGTTCTTTATGTAGGAGATCATATAAGAACATCAGGAAATTCTGGTTGTATCTTAAGTATGCTTGATATGACCACTTTCATTGTGAAAGAAGAATCTGAGATTATCATAACTGTTCCTAGTGGCCAAGAAAGTAAGCTTGATCTTATAATTGGAAATATCTATACCAATATCCAGGAGATAATAACCCATGGAAATATGGAAATTGAAATGAATCAAGCTGTTGCTGGTATCAAGGGGACCACTTTTGTATGTGAGGAGACAGGAAGTAAGTCTACCCTAAAGGTCCTTGAAGGAGTAGTCAGCTTAACATCCAAGAAAACTGGTAAAGTAATATCTGTAGGAGCAGGGGAGATGGCTGTTGCAGATAAGGATGGAGAACTAACCAAGAAATCCTTTAATATAGAAACTGAAGCAAAAGCATGGAATAAGACCATAATAGAGATGACAATTAATCAAAAGCTGATGAAGGTCAATGGTGTAAAGAAGGAGATTGATCCAGGCAGGGACACCACTCCTGTAATTTACAATAGCAGAACCCTAATACCAATAAGAGCCGTAATGGAATCTCTAGGAGGAAGAGTTGGGTATGATGCAAAGGACCAGAAGATTACTTTGACAAAGGGTAAGGATACTCTAGAGATGTGGATTGGAAAGACCACTATAAAGATGAATGGAAAATCAAAGACTATGGATGTAGCCCCTCTAATTTTAAAGGAAAGAACTATGGTTCCAGTTAGATTTGTAGCAGAGAACTTCGGTTACTCTGTAGCCTGGAAGGCTGCAACACAAACAGTTGTCATCCAATGATTCATTAATGGAGGGCTATAGATGGATAATAAATTAGTATCAATAGGATATTCTAAAAGGATAAATGACCCAGCATTTGCTTTATATCTTAAAAATACCAAGAGATGGGCTAGTATTTTTTCACTAATCCTAGCCCTTGGGGCTATTATAGGCTTTTACATCTATGGAGAGACCAGCTCTGAAATGGATAATCCTCAAGCACTCTTTATCGGTCTTGGTATAGGTGGCATGTTTATTTTAATTGCTATCTATTCAATAATTGGAAGAAAAAGAAGTAAGACCTGGGATGGTGTAGTGGTTTATAAGACTATAGTGGAAAAAAATCGCCGCCAAAGTACAGGAAGTGGCGACAATGATTATTATATTAAGTATTATACGGAATATAAGGTTATTATTAGGGATGAAAGAGGAAAGAACCATGATATAACTGCTGAAGATGATGACACCCTCTATAACTATTATCAAATAGGAGATAAGGTAAGGCATCATGCAGGATTAAATTCCTATGAAAAGTATGATAAAACAAAAGATAGTATAATCTTTTGCAATGCCTGTGCTACCTTATGTGATATAGAGGATGATATTTGCCCAAGATGCAAATGTCCATTACTTAAATAACTATCTGTATACCTATTCTATTATGGCTATACCTTATTGTAATAACTGCAACGATATGCCAATCGTTGCAGTTATTTTTGAGAAGAAGCAAATTATTCAAATTTTATAAATGCATTCAAAAAAAATAAGATGCTTAGGTCTGATTAATATAGAAACCAAGCATCCTATTTCATAATAAAAGTTATTTTATTTTCTTTGTACTAAAATTTACAACCTTGTAAAGCTAGTCAACTGAGCCATTCTGTCAATTATTTTCAGAATATTCAATAAGTTATTAACTTAGG
>CAZIMA010000159.1:0-3730 GCA_964540195.1 uncultured Tissierella sp. | reverse complement strand
CATTTACAACTGGTGGAAGCTTTGAAGCACAAGGTTATGGTTATGGACCTGGAATAGGTGAAGGATTTGATAGAACTGTATTAATCATATCAAGAGCTTCAGGAAGCCCTGTAATTGCTAATGCACTAGCTTATGGTGCAAGCCTTGTTAAAGGTAATATTAACTCAGTAGCTAAGGCTGAATTTGATAAAGCAAACAAAGCTGGCTTCAAGGATATCCTTAAGGGATTAACTAAGGAAGTTAAAAAGGAAGTATCTACTGAAGAAGTTAAAGCTCCAGAGAAAGAAGTTGTTACTGGAACTATTGACGGTATAGATATTATGGAACTGGAAGATGCAGTTCAAGCATTATGGAAAGAAGGCATTTATGCTGAATCAGGAATGGGATGTACAGGTCCTATAGTTATGGTAAATGAAGCTAAGGTTTCAGATGCTATTAAGGCCCTAGCAAAAGCTGGTTACAGTGTAGGAGAAGCAGAAGACTGCTAATAATCAAATTTGTTAAAATTTATACGAGGCTAGATTTTCTATGCCTCGTTTTAACTAGTCTGATGGAAAACGGTTGCATTATTTATACTTAAAATCATTATTTGTTTGTTAAATTAGCTATTTAGGGGTATAATTATGTCAGAGACGCTAGTCTAATGAATTAAAAGGGGGTCATAAAATGAAAAGAATTCTTGCATTGGCTCTAGCACTTGTGCTAGTAGCATTAAGTATTGCAGGATGTAGCAAACCTGCAACACAAAATGGTGGTGCTGAAACTCCAGCAGTAGAAAATGGTGGCGCTAAAACGCCAAGTACTTCCGATGGTTTTGAAATAGCACTTATTACAGATAAGGGCAACATAGATGACAAATCATTTAACCAAGGGGCTTGGGAAGGTGTGGTTGCTTTTGCTGAGGCAGAAGGTATTACTCACCAATACATCAAACCTGAAGAAGCGTCTGATGCTGGATATCTTTCAGCCATTGATTTAGCTGTTACTGGTGGAGCGAAAGTAATAGTTACTCCTGGATTCTTATTTGAGGTACCCATTTATGAAGCACAAACTAAATATCCGGATATTAAGTTTATACTTCTAGACGGAGCTCCTCATACAGCTGATTATGCAACTTTTGAAACTAAAGAAAACGTTGCTAGTGTAATGTATGCTGAAGAACAATCCGGATATCTTGCAGGTTATGCTGCAGTAATGGATGGAATGACTAATCTAGGCTTTATGGGTGGTATGGCAGTTCCAGCTGTTCAGGCCTTTGGCTATGGATATCTTCAAGGAGCTGAGGATGCAGCGGAAGAACTTGGATTAGCTGATGGAGCAATAAAGACTACTTACCACTATACTGGTAACTTTGAAGAGAACGATACCAATAAGGCTGCTGCAAGAACTATGTACCAAGAGGGAGTAGAAGTAATATTTGCATGTGGTGGAGCGGTTGGTAAGAGTGTTATGTCAGCGGCAAGTGAAGCTGAAGCAAAGGTAATAGGTGTAGACGTAGATCAAAGATACGACAGTGAAACAGTTATTACATCTGCTACAAAAGGTCTTGCATCATCTGTTATAAGTGTTCTTGAAGCAATATATAAGACAGATAGCTGGTCAACTTTTGGTGGTAAGACAACTTATTTCAATGCTTCTAATGATGGAGTTGGTCTTCCAACTAAAGTAATTGGTGATGATAGTGCAAATGCATTTGATAGATTTAAATCTTTTGATCAGGCAAAATATGATGAAATATTTGCTAAACTAGCGGATGGAAGTATAGAAGTTACTCGTACTATAGAAGTATCTGATGCTACTGGTTATGCAACTGCTGATGAGTTAACGAGTCAACTTAATCTTAAAAAGCTTGTAGTAACAACTAGATAAATCATATAATTTTACAAAATATATTATGGGGGAAACTTAGTTTTCTCCCATTTTTATTTAAGCATTGATTAAATAGATAACTCTTCTTTAGAGCCTTTGTTTATTCTTAAATAAATTGCTTTAAATTCTAGTATAAATATGGAAAACAGGCTTAAATTTATGTTATGATATATTTAATATTTGAAGTTAAAATACATTGTAAAGAAGGGATAATATGGAAAATTATATTGTCGAAATGCTCAATATTACAAAAAGATTCCCTGGAATTATTGCCAATGATAATATTACCCTTAGATTAAAGAAGGGAGAAATACATGCCCTCCTAGGTGAAAATGGGGCCGGAAAGTCTACCCTTATGAGTGTGCTCTTTGGATTATATCAGCCTGAAATAGGTGAAATTCGTATGAATGGAGAGCTTGTTAGGATAAATAATCCAAACGATGCCAATGCTCTGGGTATAGGTATGGTTCACCAGCACTTCAAACTAGTAGATATTTTCACAGTTCTTGAAAATATAATACTTGGTGTAGAACCAAATACAATGGGATTTCTTAAAAAAAGTGATGCAAGAAAAAGGTTAATGGAATTAAGTGAAAAATACGGCTTAAAGGTTGATCCGGATGCTTTAATAGAAGATATAACCGTAGGAATGCAACAAAGGGTTGAAATTCTTAAGATGCTTTATAGGGATAATGAAATCCTTATATTTGATGAGCCTACTGCCGTTTTAACACCTCAAGAAATTAAGGAATTACTGCAAATAATGAAGGATTTTGCTGCTGAAGGCAAATCAATATTATTTATTACACACAAGCTCAATGAAATCATGGAAGTAGCTGATAGGTGTACAGTTCTAAGAAAAGGTAAATACATTGGAACAGTAGATATTAAGGATACTAGTAAGGAAGAGCTATCTAGAATGATGGTAGGTAGAGATATAACTTTCAAGGTAGAAAAAGAAAAAAAGGAACCCGGGGAAATTGTTTTATCCATTAGAAATCTAACAGTTCCATCTAAAACCCATAAGAATAATGCTGTGAAAAATATATCCTTTGATGTAAGAGAAGGAGAAATAGTTTGTCTAGCGGGAATAGATGGAAATGGTCAGACGGAGTTTGTCCATGCTTTAACGGGGCTTGAGAAGTCAAGTGGGGGTTCTATTACCCTATGCGGTAAGGATATTACCAGGGCCCCTATAAGAAATCGTTCAGTAGCAGGAATGAGTCATATACCTGAAGATAGACATAAGCATGGATTAGTATTGGATTATAAACTGGAGGAAAATCTTGTCCTCCAAAGATATTGGGAGCCGAAATTTCAAAAAGCTGGCTTTATAAAATTTGACGCTATAAGAGAATACTCAAATACACTTATAGATAAATTCGATATAAGGAGCGGACAGGGACCTATAACTGTTGCAAGAAGTATGTCCGGTGGTAATCAACAAAAGGCTATCATAGCTAGGGAAATTGATAAAAAACATGAGCTCTTAGTAGCAGTTCAACCTACCAGGGGTTTAGATGTAGGAGCTATAGAATATGTTCATAAGCAATTAGTTGAAAGACGTGATGCGGGTAAGGCTGTATTCCTTGTATCCCTTGAATTAGATGAGGTTATGAATGTCAGCGATAGAATACTAGTTATCTATGAAGGCGAGATAGTAGGTGAACTAGATCCTAAGAAAATAACCGTTCAGGAGCTAGGGCTTTATATGTCTGGTGCTAAACGGGATAATATAAAGGAGAATAAGGATGCAAAATAATAAGAGTTCATTCAAAGGAAATAAATTTGATTTTAAATCTATTACTAAAAGCAGTGGATTCTCGTCATTTACATCTGCTTTGATGGCTATATTTCTTGG
>CAZIMA010000158.1:0-3753 GCA_964540195.1 uncultured Tissierella sp. | reverse complement strand
CCTATAGGTGCTGTTCTGGGCAATGAGAAGGCTTCTAAAGCTTTAGTTCCTGGAGACCATGGTAATACCTTCGGAGGCAATCCTCTGGCGTGTGCTATTGGAAATGCTGTTATTGGCGAGTTGATTGATAACGGAGTTCTTAATAATGTTAATGAGATGAGTAGTTATATATTTGAAAAACTAGAAGAGCTTAAGTCTAAATATAGCAGCATTGTAGAGTTGAGAGGAACTGGGCTTCTAATTGGTATAGCATTTGAGTCTGAAGCTAAACCATTTATTAAAGCATGCTTCGAAAAAGGCCTCTTATTAGCTACAGCTGGTCCTAATGTAGTAAGACTACTACCTCCATTAAATGTCAAAAAGGAAGAGATCGATAAGGTGATTTCCATTTTAGATGAGGTTTTGGGACAATAGGGACAGGAGTTTGTGTCCCAGTTATCATAATTTAACTCAAATTGTGAAAATTAAAGAAAGTTAAATATGTTGTAAAATAATAAGAGCTGAAATAATTATTTCAGCTCTTATTATTTTACTTTAAAGTCTACTTACATTGTCAACCCAGTCTTTTGCTTCTATTACAGCATCCTCAGTTGGGATGGATACCTTTGAATTTGGCAATTTATGATCGGTTTTATAAAAGGCATCGGTTTCTCTATCATCTATTTTAACTTCTTTAAATTGTCTTTGGGTTAAGGTGCCTTTACTTAAGCCTGGGTTATTGGGTACTTCATTCTTTGTATTATCGGTTTTCATCCTGTTTTGCTTATCATTTTTCCTCTTCATGATTTCCCTCCTCAACCTAGTTTCAATCATAAGAGCTTATAATATTCCGGATTTTATTTCCATTTAGTTAATTGAAGATAATACATCTGCTTTAGTAACAATTCCTTTAAGGGCTTCATCTTCAGTCACTGCAATAGGATATTTTGCCTCTGCAGCCAAGGTGAGGACATCGGTTAATAGTGTATCAGGTGTTGTAGTTGGAATATCTCTAATTAAGACATCGGATATTGTAAGTTTCTCCTTGTTTGCACGAATAGCATCGTCAATATTAATAATACCTTGTAATTTCATTTTGTCAGCTACCACATAGGCAGAAGACACCTTGTTATTTCTCATCATAGTAATAGCATATGAAGGGCTATCCTTCATTCTTACTATACTATTTGGAGAAGTCATTACATTCTTTACGCTGATTACTTGAGTCTTATCTGCACTATCTATAAATAGCTTTACATAATCTGTTGCAGGGTCAGAGGTCATCTCCTCAGGAGTAGCTACTTGAATAAGTTCGCCATCTTTCATAATTGCTACCCTGTCACCTATTTTAAAGGCCTCGTTTATATCATGAGTAATAAAGACAATTGTCTTGTCTAATTTTCTTTGAATTGACAAGAGCTCAAATTGCATATCCTTTCTGACTAAGGGGTCTAATGCTGAGAAAGGCTCATCCATTAGTAGAATTTCGGGATCATTGGCCAATGCTCTGGCAATTCCTACTCTTTGTTTCATACCGCCGGATAAACTTGTAATAGGCTCGTTTTCATATCCATCTAAACCTACCATGCTTATCATTTCCTTGGCCTTATTGTGACGCTCCTCCTTGGGAATTCCCTTTACTTCCAAGCCATATTCTACATTCCCCATAACATTTCTATGGGACATTAGTCCAAAGTTTTGGAACACCATGGATATTTTGTTTCTCCTATAATCATTTAGTTCTGCATTATTGAATTTGTTAATATCTTTTCCTTCAAATAGAATGCTACCTTTAGTTGCTTTATTTAAAAGATTAAAACATCTCACTAAAGTTGATTTTCCTGAGCCTGATAGGCCGATAATTACAAATACTTCTCCTTTATTGATTTCTAAATTGATATCCCAGAGAGCAATAGTAGTACCTGTCTTCTTGTAAATTGTATTCTTATCTTTACCGGATTCCTTCATCTTAATTGCCTTGTTTCTTTCTGAACCGTAAATTTTATATAAGTTTTTTACACTTAGTATTGCTTTGTTATTGTTATTACTCACTAGCATTCACCTCACTTCTCTTTACTAAACCCTGAGTAATTCTATCTAATATGACTGCTATTATAACTACAGCAGTACCTGATATGAGACCTCTACCAACTTCTACCCGATTTACTCCAATAAGGACTTCCATACCAAGTCCGGTTGCTCCAATCATAGACGTAGTAACTACCATACTCATGGCTAACATCAGTGTTTGGTTAACTCCAGCCATTATAGTTGGAAGTGCTTGAGGGATCTGGACCTTAATCAAGGATTGGAGCTTGGTTGAGCCAAATGCTAGACTTGCTTCTATGACTTCTTCGTCTATTTGCCTAATACCATGATTAGTTAGTCTGATAATTGGAACTACAGCGTAAATAGTTGTAGCGATTACAGCAGGTGCTTTTCCAAGTCCAAAGAACAGTAGGGCAGGTATAAGGTATACGAATACGGGCATTGTCTGCATTGTATCCAATATAGGGCGTACAATTCTATCAGCTCTATCGCTTGTGGATAGTAAAACTCCTATAGGAAATCCAATAAGTAGTGAAATCAATACAGATGCTATAACTATAGAAAGTGTTTCATTCATATGATTCCACAAGCCAACTGCTCCAATGAGTAGTAGGAGTAAGGCGTATAAAATGCCTTTTCCAATACTTCCGGAAAGTCTCCATCCCATTATTAAGACCAATACTAAATATATTATCCATGGAATAAAACTTAATATCCTATAAATTAAGCCTACAAAATCATTTAATGTATCCCTAATAGAGTTAAAGAATGAATCATATCTAACGCTAAAAGCTCTCACTGCATTGTCGATATCGGTTACATTTAAAGGAATTCTAAAAGGAATTTTGTATAACCAGCTAGTTTGGTTACTTTCTTCGTTGCCTGACAATACATTTCTTAAAGTATCTGCATCTTCTGGATTTAACCATTCATCTATTAGCTCATTGTGTTCTTGTAAGAACCACTTTGCGGTTTCTACATAGTTAGAACCGGTATCCTGCATATATGCTAATGCTTTAGATGTTAATCCGCTTGAAGTCCTATATTTGGTTAAAAACTCCACCATGGCAGGGTCTTCTTCAAAAAAGTTGTTGCTAACTCCAATTGTTACTTCTACAGCAGGCAGTGCAGTCTTACCCTCTTTATAAGTAGCTGGGTCGTAGGGTTCATCCTGCAATAATACCATATCCAATTTACCAAGAAGCCATGTTGGCTCCCAATAATATGCTGCTATTGGCTCGCCCCTTTCATAGGCTCCGGTTATTGCTGAAGATAGGGCTGCATCTGATCCGGGTCTAAAATATATAAAATTTTCATCTAATCCGTAGTGGAGGTATTTATTGTGTAATATAGTATCGACTTCCCAACCGGGAATGGCTCCATACATTCTTCCCTTGCCTGGATTTTCATTATCTGCAAATAAGTCTGGATAATCTTTTAAGTCCCAGATGTATTTTAAATCTGGAGCACTTGGCTCTATACCTCTTTTAGGATCTCCTTCTATCACATATCTAGGTACGTAAATGCCTTGATAATTGTCATCGAAATTTACACCTAATTCTTTGAATTTACCTTCTTTGAGGTCATTTTCATATGAAGCGATATTATCTGTCCATATTTCCATATGGATATCAATCTCGCCTATTATCAGACCTTCGAAGGTTACCGCGGTTGAACCTGGTACCTCCCTCCATGAATAACCATAAAGACTTTCTGCAACAAGTC
>CAZIMA010000157.1:0-3816 GCA_964540195.1 uncultured Tissierella sp. | reverse complement strand
GCAAAGAAGTGTAAGGATTCAGGCATCGTATTTATAGGACCTGATTATACCATGATGGATCAACTTGGAGACAAGATTAAATCCAAAATAGTAGCTAGCAGGGTAGGAGTTCCGACTATACCGGGTATTGACAAGGCTGTAACTTCTGAGGAAGAGGCTAAGAAATTTGCAGAATTCAGTGGTTATCCTGTAATCCTTAAAGCTTCTGCAGGTGGTGGAGGAAGAGGAATGAGGGTTGTTTACAACGAAGACAGCCTTATAGAAGAATTCCACAATGCAAAAAATGAAGCTAGAAAGTCCTTTGGTATCGATGATATCTTTATTGAAAAATATCTGGATAAGCCTAAGCATATTGAAGTCCAGATTTTGGGAGATACTTATGGTAATATAGTTCACCTATATGAAAGAGATTGCTCAATTCAAAGAAGACACCAAAAGGTAGTTGAATTTACACCTGCTTTTGGAATTACTGATGAGCAAAGAAAGGCCATATGTGATGATGCAGTAAAAATCTGTAAATCCATTAACTACAGTAATGCAGGTACAGTAGAATTCCTATTGGATAGTAGCAGCGGTAACCATTATTTTATTGAAGTTAACCCTAGAATCCAGGTAGAGCATACTGTAAGTGAAATGGTTACAGGTATTGATATAGTTCAGTCTCAAATTCTTGTTGCTCAAGGCTATGCTTTAAACTCTCCTGAAATCGCAATTAATGGTCAGGATGATGTTTCCCCTAGAGGATTTGCTATCCAATGTAGGGTTACTACGGAAGACCCACTGAATAACTTTGCCCCTGATACAGGTGTTATTGATACCTATAGGACAGGTTCAGGTTACGGTATAAGACTTGATGGAGGTAGTGGATTTACCGGAGCAACTATATCTCCTTATTATGATAGCTTACTTGTAAAGGTTACATCTTATTCAAGAACTTTTGAGGATGCTGCTAAAAAACAAATTAGAGCCTTGAAGGAAACAACTATTAGGGGAGTTAAGACCAATATCCCCCTATTGATTAATATTTTAAGAAATGATGAGTTTTTAAGCGGAAGATGCAACACAGGATTTTTAACAAATCATCCTGATCTTTTTGATATCAGCGTTAAGTCCGATATGGAGTTAAAGGTATTAAACTATATTGGAGAAAAGGTAGTAAACCAAACAGGTGGAATCAAGCCTGACTTTGATGTGCCAAAGATTCCAAAGGTAGAAAGACCGGAAATTCAAAGAGGTACAAAGCAGATTTTAGATGAAGAGGGTCCGGAGGGTGTTGTTAATTGGATTAAGGATTCTAAGAAACTCTTGATTACAGATACTACTATGAGAGATGCTCATCAATCCCTACTTGCTACAAGAGTAAGAACCACTGATATGATGAGTATAGCAAAGGCAACTTCGGTTCTTGCAAATGATTTGTTCTCACTGGAGATGTGGGGTGGGGCAACATTTGACGTTGCTTATAGGTTCCTAAACGAATCCCCATGGGAAAGGCTTCAATTATTAAGAAAAAAGATTCCTAATATATTGTTCCAAATGCTTTTCAGAGGGGCAAATGCAGTTGGTTATAAGAACTATCCTGATAATGTAGTAAGGGAAATGGTAAGAAAATCAGCTGAAAATGGGATAGATGTGTTTAGGATATTTGACTCATTAAACTGGGTAAAGGGTATGGAAATAGCCATAGATGAAGTTCTTAATGTAGGAAAGGTTGCAGAGGCATGTATCTGTTATACAGGTGATATTTTAGACGAAAAACGTGATAAATATAGCCTTGACTACTATGTAAGAAAGGCCAAGGAGTTAGAAAAAACAGGTGCCCATATCTTATGTATAAAGGATATGTCATCCCTTCTTAAGCCTAAGGCTGCGGATAAGCTTATTAGAGCCTTGAAAAATGAAGTTAGCATTCCAATCCACCTTCATACTCATGATACTAGTGGTAATGGAGTTGCTACTGTATTGATGGCAGCCATTGCAGGAGTAGATATTGCGGATACGGCATTTAACTCTATGTCAGGTTTAACAAGCCAACCGGCTCTAAACTCCATTGTTGCGGCTCTTGAGAATACGGATAGGGCTACAGGACTTGATCTGGATGATTTAGAGAAGATATCAGAGTATTGGGAAAGTGTAAGACCTTATTATGCTCAATTTGAATCAGGTCTTAAGTCAGGTTCTGCTTCTATCTATAAGTATGAGATCCCTGGTGGACAATATTCTAACTTTAAGCCTCAGGTAGAAAGCTTTGGTCTTGGTCATAAGTTTGATGAGGTTAAGGAGATGTATAAGGAAGTAAATGATATGCTTGGAGATATTGTAAAGGTAACTCCTTCTTCTAAGGCTGTTGGAGATATGGCGATATTCATGATTCAAAACGACTTAACAAGAGAAAACATCCAAGAAAAAGCTAAAGATATGGCCTTCCCGGACTCCATAGTTTCATATTTCGAAGGTATGATGGGTCAGCCTGAAGGCGGCTTCCCTAAGGATTTACAAAGCTTAATCCTAAAGGATAAAAAACCGATTACCGTTAGACCGGGTGAATTATTACCGGCAGAGAATATAGATGAGAAGAGAGAATACTTGGAGGCTAAATACAAGAGAGAATTTGATGATACTGAAGTCATGTCTTATTTAATGTATCCAAAAGTTTTCGAAGACTATTTAGATACCATCAACAAGCAAGGTGATTTTTCAAGAATGAACAGTCATGTATTCTTCTATGGTATGAAAGAAGGAGAGACTGCAGAAGTTCATATTGAAGAAGGTAAGATATTGATTATAAGACTTCTTGAAATCGGAAAAGTGGATAATGAAGGCAATAGAACCCTGTTATTTGAAGTAAATGATAGCACTAGAGCCGTAAAAATTAAGGATAAGAAGAGCAATGTAGCAGTTGAAGGTGTGGAAAAGCAATTTGCAGACCCTGATGCTCCTAATGAAATTGGAGCTAACATTCCGGGTAAGGTAGCCAAGGTATTAGTTAAGGCAGGAGATAAGGTGGTAGCTAATCAGACAGTTGCTATAATAGAGGCAATGAAGATGGAAACCAGCGTAACTACTCCTGTAGATGGGGTTGTATCATCTGTATCCGTTAAAGAAGGACAGATGATAGAGGCTAAAGAGTTGTTAATAAGACTTGAAAACTAGTAGGAGGTAAATTATGGAATACAAATTATTGCATACTTGTATAAGGGTAATGGATTTGGAAAAGTCCCTAGACTTCTATAAAAATGCCTTAGGCCTTGTTGAAACTGAAAGAAAGGACTATCCTGAGGATGAATTTACTCTGGTATATTTAAGTGATAGGGATAAACATTTTGAACTTGAACTGACATATAACTACAATCCTGAGAAGCCTTATGTAATAGGTGATGGATATAGCCACCTTGCAGTTTCATCTACTGATTTGGAAGCTTCAAGAGAAAAGCATATAGGGATGGGCTATGAAGTTACAGAACTAATGGGGCTTCCGGGAAGCCCACCAAAATTCTATTTTATAACAGATCCTGATGGATACGAAATTGAAGTACTAAGAGCAAAATAAATTAAATAAAGGACATACTCGAAAAAGATTGGTATAATACTGTCTATTAGAGTATGTCTTTTTTTACTTGGGTGTTGCCATTCTGAACCTAGTGAAGAATCTCGGGTCTAAACTTCGAAGGCTAGACCCAAATAATTGTGAATTTTGAATTGTTAATGACTTAGGAGGAATATTATGTTCAAGGAATATATAGAGGAACATTGTGCAGATATTTTGGAATTAAATGATTATATGGCGGATAATCCTGAGATAAGTAGTGAGGAATT
>CAZIMA010000156.1:0-3902 GCA_964540195.1 uncultured Tissierella sp. | reverse complement strand
TCTACCGCACCACCAACCACTAGCCATATAACCATCTCCTTTAAAATCGCAGTCTCATTCACCAAATTATTTGTTCGTTACACTCTTATAATTTGGGAATTCGTTGCGTTTGACCTACCATCAATTTGAGGAAATGCACCTTACGCAGTCTCATGCACAAATTTGTTTACTCGTTATCACTCGTACAAATTTGGCATTCGTTGCGAATGACCTACCATCAATTTAAGGAAAACCACCTTAAATTGGGTTAGGTCAACTTCGGGTTAGGTCATAAAAAAATCCCAGGTATTTGCAATTGCAAACACCTGGGACGAATTATCATTTCGCGGTACCACCCAGCTTGATCCTAAGATCCACTCATCTCACATACTAACATATGTGGCGCTGTTTTAACAGGTGCGTCTCCCGTCAGTTCCTACTTTAAAATAATTTCGGGCTGCCCTCAAAAGTCCATTCAACAAATACCATATATCGCAATCCCACCACATGCGACTCTCTTAGATACGATTAAAATGCCTACTAATCTTTTTCAAAGGTTTATTTTCAATCTATTTTAAATTATATTACTCTATTAGTTTAAAGTTGTCAAGACTTTTTAGTCCTCTTTCAAAATTCTCTTCAAGAATTCCCTAGTTCTTTCCTGTGTTGGGTTGTTAAATATTTGCTCAGGATGGCCTTGTTCAGCTATTACCCCTTGGTCCATAAATACTACCCTATCGGAAACATCTCTCGCAAATCCCATTTCATGTGTTACTATAAGCATTGTAAGTCCTGATTCTGCCAAGTCCTTCATAACCTTTAGAACTTCCCCAACCATTTCAGGGTCCAAGGCAGAAGTTGGTTCATCAAATAGCATTACATCCGGCTCCATGGAAAGAGCTCGGGCAATTGCTACACGTTGCTTTTGACCACCGGAAAGTTGCTTTGGCTTTGCGTGGATATAATTTTCCATACCAACATTTTTTAAATATCTTATAGCTACCTCTTCAGCTTCTTCCTTAGTCCTCTTTAGTACCTTTATTTGCCCAACTGTACAGTTATTTAAAACGTCATGATTATCAAAGAGGTTGAATTGTTGAAATACCATTCCTAGTTTTGTTCTATAAGCATATATATCATGTTTATGGTCTAGAATATTTTCACCCTTATATATTATTTCTCCGCTTGAAGGCTTCTCTAATAAGTTTATGCATCTAAGCAAAGTAGACTTACCGGAACCCGATGAGCCAATAATAGATACAACTTCTCCCTTACTTACGAAAAAGTCGATATCCTTAAGGACTTCATGACTTCCAAAGGACTTGCTTAGATGTTTTACCTCTATAACTTTTTCCATATTTTCCACCTCTAAAATCTCTTATCTTTATCTTGTATTTTTCTTTCAATATCCTCAGGTCTTTCTACCTGCATCTGATTTCCTGCCATAATATAGTTTGCCGGCCCATCAAGTCTTCTTTCTGCAGCTCTTAGAATTCTTGTAATCGTAAATGTCATAACAAGATATATAATACTTGCAATGAAATATGGTTCAAAGAAACTAAAAGTAGCTCCCGCAATGGACTTGGTTTGGAAGAATAACTCAGTTACAGATATTACGTTTAGTACAGAGGTGTCCTTAATGTTGATTACAAATTCATTTCCTGTAGCAGGCAAAATATTTCTGATTACTTGAGGTAGGATTACATTCATCATAGTTTGAACGTGATTCATACCTACTGCTTGTGCAGCTTCAAACTGACCCTTGTCTATGGAAATGATTCCCCCTCTTACGATTTCAGACATATACGCACCCGTATTTATAGATACAATAAATATTGCTGCTCCTATTCTGTTTAGCTGTATACCAAAAGCTTGAGCCGTTCCATAATAAATTACCATAGACTGAACTATCATAGGAGTACCACGGAAGAACTCGATATAAATCGAAAGTATTTTATTTACAGCTTTTAATATAGTCCTTTTACCACCTTCATCAGGTATAGGAATAGTTCGAACAATCCCCACTAATAATCCTATAACAAGTCCTATAATAGTACCAACTATGGATATTAAAAGAGTCATTCCTGCACCACGCACGAACATTGGCCAATTGTCGACGGCCACCTTTATAATAGAATTCAGGCTCATTTTTTTCCTCCTTAATTACATGCTAAAACTGACTATATATATAGCCAGTTTTAATTTTACCTTTTTTAATTAATTTGCTGCAGGTTGATTAAGAATTGCATCATCCATGATTTGTTGACGCTCTTCTTCTGATATACCGGATAGAATTTCGTTTATCTTCTCAGTTAAATCACTACCCTTTTTTAAACCTACCGCAATAGCCGTATCATCATCTGAAGTTTGGAAGCCTTCTTCAAACTCAACAAAGGTAAAGTTAGAGTTTGCTGATGATGCACTTATACCTTCCGGTCTCTCTGATACATATCCATCGATTATTCCTGATTGAAGGGCTGCTCTCATAGCAGGAAAATCTGACATTGCAGTTTCTTTAACTACACCATTGATTTGATCAATTACACTATAGTGGAAGGTGTTAAGTTGTCCGGTAACCTTGGCACCGCTAAAGTCTTGAATACTCTTAGCATTTGTATATGGTCCATCACTCTTAACTACCATAACAAGATCTGACTTATAATAGTTATCAGAGAAATCTATATTTTTTGCTCTTTCAGCTGTAGGTGACATACCAGCTATAATGGCATCGATTGTACCTGATGTTAGGGCAGGTAGTAGCCCGTCCCATTCAGTCTTAACTATTACAAGCTCTTTTCCTAAACCTTCTGCTAATCTCTTAGCAATTTCAACATCATAGCCACCAGCATATTCTGCATTTCCGTCAATCTTTACTCCTCCATTTGAGTCATCTGATTGAGTCCAGTTAAATGGCGGATATCCTGCCTCCAGTCCAACTGTAAAAGTTTCCTTTTCTTCACCTGCAGGAGTTTCTGATGGTGTTTGACCCGTTGAACATCCTGCTAACATACTAACCATAAGTGCAAAAACTAAAAAAATTGATAATCTTTTCTTCATTACAATCTCCCCTTACTTGTCATTTTTATTGTGAAACATAATTAAAAAAACACCTTACAGGATATGTAGGTGCATAATAAATTTTATACCTATACCTCTATCCTCCTTTATGCTCTTTGTGAGATAGCACAACATCATAATACTGAGCTAATACTATGATGACAGTCCTATATCTATTCGATATAGGCCCAGCAACAGGTTTTGGTTCCTGAAGCTTCGGCGAACTCTCCTTTTAATATATGTCTGTGGCTTCCGGCCTCCATATATCTACTCTTAGTCTTCGCGCCTCTACCTCACCCGAAGGATGAGGATTTTTGTAAAGTTATAATTTCATATATGATAACATTATAATATAAGGCTTGTCAATAGAAAAGCCTTATTTAGAATTAAAGATGGATATTCCCAGATGCTGAATATTGACCAGTATATCTTCTTGTTTTTATTTGTTTTTTGGGTAAAATATGATAAGATAACATGGACAATTAAGGAGACAAGATATCATTTAATTAACGGAAAGGTGAAATTATGGCAAAGAGAGTTATACTTGGTATGAGTGGTGGAGTTGATTCATCTGTTTCAGCTGTATTGCTAAAGGAGGCAGGCTATGAAGTAATAGGCTTGTTTATGAAAAACTGGGACGAAAAGGATGAAGATGGAGTTTGTACTGCAACACAAGACTCTGACGATGCGAGAGATGTAGCAGTTCAGCTCGGCATACCATTTTATACCATAAATTTTGAAAAGGAATATTGGGATAGGGTATTTACCTATTTCTTAAATGAATATAAAAATGGGAGAACTCCTAATCCGGATATAATGTGTAACCAGGAGATAAAATTTAATGCCTTTTTAGATTATGCATTAAA
>CAZIMA010000155.1:0-3955 GCA_964540195.1 uncultured Tissierella sp. | reverse complement strand
ATGGCAGCTGGAGCAAGAGCTTGTGTCCACTTTAAAGGCCTATAATGGGACAACCCTATTTGTGTCCCATAACAGAGACGAGGTTTATAGGATTTCTAATAGGATTGCCGTCATGAATGAGGGAAAAATCGAAACTATAAGCTGTAAAAAAGATTTATTTAAAAGACCTCCTAGTGTAAATGGGGCTATCTTAACCGGATGTGAAAATATCTCAAGAGCTAAAAAAATAGGAGAAAAAAGGGTCTTGGCCATAGACTTGAATGTGAAGAAAAAGTTTTGGATACCATAAAATATATAGGAATAAGAGCCCATCATGTAGATTGTGTTGACCACAATTATGAACAAAATCGCTTTATTCTTAAAAGTGCTGAACTTATAGAAGATATCTTTAATAAAGTACTTATTCTTTCTAGCAAAGGAAATTCTCCAATATATATGAGCTTATCCAAGGAAGAATTTAAAAACCTAATAAATAAGGAAAATCTAGAAATTATGATTAAGAGAAAAAATATATTGCTATTCTATTCCTAAAGCAACAATATATGGCACTCTAAACAAGTATATTATCCTCTATCAATCCTAAAAATAAGTCTATTAATTGAAATTTTTTGGAGGAGATAATATGTTTAGAAAATATATCTTAGGAATTCTTTGTGTTGTTTTATTATTACAAGGAACTTCGTCTTATGCTAGCAATGTTCAATTTATCCTTAGTACTGTTAAATATGACTATGATATCCCGGATATATCTTGTCCCATAGACAATATGCCCTGGAAAAACGACTTGGATTTTATTAAGGCTAAAGAAAAACATGATACACCAATTCTAATGGCAGGTTTTTGTGCAGTACTTAAAAATCCTCTTCCTGGCGAAGAGCATAATGTAAGCATGGCTGCCAAAAGTATAAAGGGTCAAATTATTAGGCCAGATGATATATTCTCACAAAATAAGAATATTGGTCCATATACTGGCTCTAGGGGATATAAAACAGGGTCTTCATATACAGGGGGCAATATTGTCATGACTGAAGGTGGAGGAGTTTGTAAGATTGCTACTTCTCTATATAATCTTGCCGTATTATCGGATTTGGATATTGTTGAAAGACATCACCATTCCATGCCCATAAATTATGTGCCCTATGGACAGGATGCCACAGTGGCTTATGGAATAAAGGACCTTAGATTTAAAAATACTACGGATGGTAATATTCTCATCTGGTCTAAACTAATAGGTCATAGATTGTATATGGGCTTTTATGGAACTAGATACTCCCCTACCATCACATGGAATCATGAAATTACTAATATTATAAAGCCATCAATTAAATATATTAAGAACGAAGACCTCCAACCTGGTGAAGCGATAACTAAAGTTCAAGGTTTAGATGGTGCAAATGTAAAATCTAATATAACTATTTTATATAAAGATGGCAGTAAGAAGATAAAAAAGATGAGTCCCAGCAACTACCTTCCCCTTCCTGAGCTAATTGAAATGAATTGAGACATGATTAAAATAAATGGTATCAGTTTATTCTCTTGGTCATAGGGTATATATAATATACAGTAATTGAAGGAGGTAAATCTATGACTGAGGAAAAGAAAACTCCAGATAAAAAGATTGAGGGAACTTTCAAACAAAACAGAGAACCTAAAATTGAGGATACTGCAACAGATATATATTATAAAACCGAAAAAAAACTTCCGGATTCTAAAGTAGCTATTCCAACAGAAGATAGTGTAGAAGAAGCTAAGAGCTGGGTAGATGACGAGAATAAGATGTAATTAATAGCCTTCGGGCTATTTTTCTTTTTTGAAGCTTCTCCACTCCTTAGTAAATCTGGTCCAAAGAATATTTGAACTAAAATATGAAATTACAACTAATAAAATTCATAAATAAATCCATACTATTAGTAACGAGGTTAAGATGTCCCCTGCCTCTTTAGGTTATAGGTACCAATTATATTTAACAGGTAGTGAGTCCTAATCTCCTACCTCGTTGCAGCGGTGTGTAAAAACTGCAAGCAGTTTTATCGATGCTTAAAGAACCGGAAAGGATGATAGTATGGAAAATAAAAGAGCAATCGAAGAAATTATAAACCAAGCTAAAAGAATTGAAGAGAACAATTTTTCAAATATGGAATATACTACTAGTATCAACATGCTATTAAACTCAAATGATTTAGCTAAACCAAAGGATGTTGAATTGTCCAGAAAACTCCACAAATTAAATAAGAGAATTGAAGATATTAATAAGCTTACCTCTGATTTATTAGATGATTTAAGTAGTAGGCATAATTAACTAATGGCAAGGATTCCCCCTCCTTGCCATTTTTCTTTTGGCGCTTAGCTTACCAGGTTAAATTGTTAAATATCCTTAATAAATTACTTTCAAGTTTTTAAGACGTCTAAACCTCCTATTTCTTCCACCCAGTCAAATTTTGGACTATTTATTATCTTGTTTTAAACTAAAAATTTAAGGTATAAATTAAGTGTAATTAAGTTTTTATGTAAACTGAATATTTTCCTAGGTAGCTTCGAGTGTATGAATGTATTTGGACACTTTTTCGTACATGAGCTAATAGCGTAACCGACCTATAGGGTCGGTTTTTGTGTTTTTAAAGTCAGACCTTACACCTTAATAATTATTTAATTGAATCACTACTAATAATTCCTCTTTCCATAGATCCAATACATATTTTACACGGAGGTGGTTCAATGAATGAAGAAGTAGCTTGTTACTCCAGAACTTTTAGGGAGGTGTTAGCAGGAGAAAAATAAATAATCCTTAAACTAATGATAATAGAAAAGTCCAAATAGTTAATTTAAAAGGAGTTGAAAATGATGCTGTATAAGTTCACTTTGTTAAAGAACAGCAGATTGGCTATATTAGTCAGTTTGACCCTACTGATACAGCTAATAGTTCCATTCTCCGTAGCATTTGCAGGAGATAATGATATCTCTGCATATGCCTATAGCATAGGAAATAATCTAAAAAATGCAGACTGGAGTCCCGGTAACGCAGGAACCACCTATGAAGAGGGCGAATGGGTAGCATTTCAAACCGTAATAACCAATGTTAACTGGAATGTAATGGACAGGGTAGGAGTTGCATTCGATTTTTATGATTTAAACTCAAAATCTAGATTTTATGATTTAGTTAGAAATATATCTGTAGGCGATACCCAACTCCCAAAGGGGGCAGCTTTTCCTAATGAATATGGAGGGGCATATCCTTTAACAAACCTTACTGAGATAAATATTGCCCAGAGAGAACCAAACGAATATTTTTTCACTCAATATGGATTTAAAGAAATTGAATTTAATGACGCTGAACGTGAGCAGCAAATAAATATCGGAACAAGTCGCTTTGATCAAACTAGAGTCTTCTATATTACGAAAGACCAGGTTCAAACTGTGGGTTTAGGAGATAGTGATACTCTTGTATTATACTTCCAGCTCCATCTTTCAAGAACCTTCCTATGGAATAACTTAGGAGAGTTTGATACAGATGGGGATGAAATAAAAGATACTGAACTTCCTTTAGCATATGCTTATTCTGACCCTTCTTCCCCAACATATGATTGGGGTGGATATGTATATGATAAGAATTTCTTAAATTCTGGACCAGCACCATATACTATGAGGGGTTCAGCAGCATATCCAGGTTCTAGTGGTCACTCCTTTGTATATACTCAGCCTGGATCAGGTCAAAAAACCATTCCAATTCCTGATGTAGGTGAAACTACAGGTATGATTTCAGGATATAAGTTCAACGATTTAAATGGCAATGGAGTATGGGATAAACCTACAGAGCCTGCTCTTTCTAATTGGAAAATCTTCTTAAGAACTGACCTGTATGCTATAGAAGATTTGGAATGGCCAAAGACTACTGAAAGCGACGGATATTTCGAGTTTCCTAATCTACCATACAATTTAATATATGAATTGTCAGAAG
>CAZIMA010000154.1:0-3973 GCA_964540195.1 uncultured Tissierella sp. | reverse complement strand
AAGTGTGATAAGTCCAGTTTTTATGCGGATAACTAGATTTTTATGCTATTTTTATATTAAAAATAATAAATTTGTATCGAAATAACTCGAAAAAGGAGAGTGTAATGAATTTTAAGTATTATCAAGCAAGAAAAAATAGGTTTAGAATAGTATTAGAATGGATAGTTACAATAGCAATCGCACTGATTTTTTCCTTATTTATCCTTGCTAATATCCTATCATTAACACAGGTTAAAGAAGAATCTATGCACCCTACTTTTAATGAAAATGATAAGATTATAGTATATAAGTTGGGTTATTTCTTTGATGAACCTGAAAGAGGAGATGTGGTAATCTTAGACAAGAATATTCATGAAAGAGGAATTATTGATAACATCATTCATGAAGTAAGGGATATAAAGGATAATATTATATATAGGTTTACGGGAACTATTGAGAAGAATATTTTAATTAAGCGAGTAGTAGGAGTCTATGGAGATATAATTGATATAAGGGATGGCCAATTATATGTAAATGGTCAGAGGTTGGAGGAAGCTTATATTCATGGTCAAACAGTAGCAAACTCCAATATCTCTTATCCAATAGAGGTTCCTAAGGGTAAGGTTTTTGTGTTAGGTGATAATAGAGAAAAGAGCCTAGACAGTAGGGATCTAGGCTTCATAGATGTAAAATCCTTGAAAGGGAAGGCGGTATTTAGGTTGCTACCCTTTGATAGATTAGGAAGTATTGAATAAATAAGTACAAACTATGCATATTTTTGCCTCCATCTTACTAGATATAAAGTAATATGGAGGTGTTTTTTGTGGACAAATTATTAACTCATAAGATTATGTTTTGGATTCTTATATTGATTATTATTATATCTACCTTTCTTGTGATTGGAACCAATACAAAGCCTTCCTTTAAGCTGGATGTAAAAGAACCACTAAATTACTTTCCCTATAAAAAAATGAAAAAAATCTTTAAGAATGAATCCAATAACGAATTTTTTATACATTTTGTAGATTTTGTTAAGGAAGGGAAGGTTCATATAAAGCAGGTAGATAGGCTTTCTAGAGTATTGATGGTTTATGATATAGGTCCTGATTCCATAAGGCTTATTTTTACAAGGGAGTTGGATGATAAATCTTTTGAGGTAGATTATAGTCAAGCTTTGATTCCAAATCGGGATGACATTATACTAATGTATCCAGTTCAAGAAGGAACTAAGTGGTCGGATAATGATGGGGGAATTTATGAAATCATTAAGAAAAATGCTTTAGTAAAAACTCCGGTGGGTACATTTAAGACGGTGGTTGTAAAATATGCTAATGATGATTTTAAAGTAAAGGAATACTATGCAAAAGATATTGGTCTAGTAAAAATAGTGGTGAATAATTCCCATGTCTTTGAACTCGTTAGTTATGAATAGTTTTCTATTTTGTCCTTATCCAAAAATTTATATATGCCCCATACAAGAATTAATTGCAATTCCTAAAAGAATTGTAATAAAAACGTTTTCGTGATATAATTATGTGAAAACCAACTCATTGCAGGGGTGTGTTGAAATCACAAGGGATTTCCTTTATGCTTAAATTGAATTGTGTAAATAATTCGACTATTATAAATAATATTTAATTAGTGGCATATGTAAGTCTATTAACTTGTTGTATGCTTAGAACTATGAAAAAAAGGTTATACTACCTTTTAAATAAATGCTAGTTAAGGGGGAATGTATTATGAAAGCTTATTCAGCTGACAAGATCAGAAATGTAGCTTTACTAGGACACAGTAGTAGTGGAAAAACGACTTTAACGGAGGCAGTTCTATTTACATTAGGTATTACAAATAGACAGGGAAAGGTATCAGATGGAAATACTATTTCTGATTTTGATAAAGAGGAAATAGCCCGAAAAGTATCTATCGGAACCTCTGTAATCCCAGTGGAATATAAGGATTTGAAATATAATTTATTGGATACTCCAGGCTTTTTTGATTTTATAGGTGAAATGTATGGTGCAAAGAGAGCAAGCGAAGGATCGGTATTATTAGTAGATGCATCTTCCGGAATCGAAGTAGGAACAGAAAAGGCATGGAAAAATGTAGAGAAATATAAGACTCCTAGAATTATCTTTTTAAATAAGATGGATAAGGAGAATATTAATTTTGAAAAGATCTTATCCCAGTTAAAGGATAAGTTTAGTGATAAAATTATACCTATTGCATTGCCAATAGGAATTTCAGAATCCTTTAAGGGATTTGTTAGTGTTATAGATGGAAAAGCATATGAGTATGATGGTAAGAATAGAAAAGAAATTCCCTTACCTGAGGAATATAAGGATGAAATTGAAGAAATAAAGGAAAGCTTGATTGAAAGAGCTGCTGAGACAAGTGAAGAATTAATGGAGAAATACTTCGGAGGAGAAACTTTTACCAATGAAGAACTAATGGAGGGATTAAGGGCAGCTGTTGCATCTGCAGATTTAGTGCCTCTAGTAGTGGGTTCAGCTGAAAAGGCTATCGGTGTGGATTTCCTCCTTGAAGTAATAGGAGACTATATACCATCTCCTTTAGACATAGGTTCATATATGGGTACTCAAGATGGAGAAGTTATTGAACGCAAAGTTGATATAAATGAACCTTTTTCCGCAGTAGTATTTAAGACAATAGTGGACCCATTTGTAGGTAAAATATCCGTCTTCAAAGTTATATCCGGAAAGATTACAAAGGATATGGAGCTTTATAATTCAACTAAGGAAAAGAGTGAAAAGCTAGGCGGGCTATTTATTCTTAGAGGAAAGAACCAGATAGAAGCAACTGAAATAACTGCCGGAGATATAGGGGGAACATCAAAATTAAACTTTACTCAGACAGGAGATACCCTGTGTGTTAAGAGTAATCAGACCCTATATGAAAGAATAGAGTATCCTCAACCCACCCTTTATTTAGCAGTAGAGCCAAAGAATAAGGGAGACGAGGAGAAAATCGGTGTATCATTAAATAAGTTAACAGATGAGGATCCAACTTTTGTGGTTGAAAGGAATTCAGAAACTAAGCAGTTACTCATTGGTGGACAGGGTAATATGCAACTGGCTGTCATAGTGGATAAGTTAAAGAATTCATTCGGTGTAGATGTGAAATTAGCTAGTCCAAAAATTGCATATAGGGAAACCATAAAGGGTACAGCTAGTGTTCAGGGTAAACATAAAAAGCAATCCGGTGGTGCAGGACAATATGGAGATGTTCATATGAGGTTTGAGCCATCACAAGAGGAATTCCAATTTGCAGAAGAAATCTTTGGTGGGTCGGTACCAAGAAACTTCTGGCCGGCAGTAGAAAAGGGGATTAGGGATTCCCTTGAACATGGAGCGTTGGCGGGATTTCCCGTAGTAAATATTAAAGCTACCTTGTTTGACGGCTCATACCATGATGTAGACTCAAATGAAATGGCATTTAAACTAGCTGCTCAATTAGCCTTTAAGAAGGGGATGGAAGCAGCCAAGCCAATCTTACTTGAGCCTATAGTAAAGGTTGAAGTTTCAATACCGGATGATTACCTTGGAGATGTAATGGGAGATATGAACAAACGTCGTGGTAGAATTCTTGGAATGGACCAGCAAGACGATGGGACTCAAAAATTGATTGCGGAAGCCCCACATGCTGAAATGTTTGAATATGCCATAGATTTAAGAGCTATGACCCAAGCTAGGGGAAGCTTTAAGATGGAATTTGTACGATATGAAGAAGTTCCTCCGATGATTGCAGAAAAAATAGTTGCACAAGCAAAATTAGATAAGGAACAATAAAGAAATTCAAGGCTCAACCACTAGGTTGGGCCTTGAATTTTTTCCAAAGAGAACTCAAAAACCTCTTTACGATTTAAGTATTGCATGATATCATATAATAAATATGATAAGCACAAAAGAGAATTGGCTCTTTTGTAAGCAATCAAAACGATAAAGGCAAACTCAGGGAAACTTGAGGACGCAAAACT
>CAZIMA010000153.1:0-4048 GCA_964540195.1 uncultured Tissierella sp. | reverse complement strand
TTTTAAGAAAAGCAGCTTCCATAGAAGGTATTTATGTACCGGCATTTTATGATGTAGTTTACAATGAGGATGGTACCATAAAGGAAATGTTTCCTTTAGTTGAAGGAGTAGCAAAGACTATAAACAAGCGAATAGTCAAGAACTTAAACCAGATGTATGCACCTGATAAGATGATAGTTCCATTTATAGATACGGTTCATGATAGAATAACTATGGAACTTTTTAGAGGTTGCACCCATGGCTGCAGGTTCTGTCAAGCGGGTATGGTATATAGACCAATTAGGGAGAAATCCACTGATAGACTGATGGAGATAGCTGAAAACCTAGTTAATAATACGGGCTATGAAAATATATCCCTTTCATCCCTAAGCTCCTGTGATTATACTTCATTAGAACTATTGACAAAGGATTTAATAGAGAAGTTTGAAGATAGGAAGGTGGGCGTATCTTTGCCTTCACTACGACTGGATTCATTTTCAATAGATGTTCTCAAGGAAATTGAAAAGGTAAGAAAAAGCGGTTTGACCTTTGCACCTGAAGCGGGTAGTCAAAGACTAAGGGATGTGATCAACAAAGGGGTTACAGAGGAGGATTTAGTAAAGGCAATTTCCTATGCCTTTAAAGAAGGATGGTCAAGGATTAAATTATACTTTATGATTGGACTTCCAACTGAAACCGATGAGGATGTAATGGGTATAAAACATCTGGCATATCTGGTAAAGGATTTATTCTTCAATAGACCTCCTGAGGAAAGAAAGGGAAACTTTAAAGTTACGGCAAGTGCATCCTGCTTTGTTCCCAAGCCATTTACTCCTTTCCAATGGTATGGGCAGGATACAATAGATGAATTTATGAAAAAGATATACCTAGTAAAGAACAGCATCAAGGATAATAAGGTATCCTTCAGCTACCATGATGCTGATTTAAGCTATTTGGAAGCAATATTTGCAAGGGGAGATAGGAGATTATCTAAAGTAATTATAAGAGCCTGGGAAAAGGGATGTAAATACGATGGATGGTCTGATCATTTTAAATTCCACACATGGATAGAAGCTTTGGAAGAAACCAATACGGATGGAAGCTTCTATGCCAATCGAACTAGAGAAGAAGATGAAATATTTCCTTGGGATTTTATAAACCCTGGTGTAAGCAAGGCTTATTTACTAAAGGAATATAAGAGAGCCTTAGAGGGAGAAACTACCCCGGACTGTAGAAAGGGCTGTAGAGCTTGTGGTATTCAAAATTGTGAAATGTGGGGTGTTTTCAATTGATAATTAGAGCTGTTTTTACAAAGAGAAATTATTTAAGATATATATCCCATTTAGACATGGTTAGACTATTTCACAGAACCTTTAACATGGCTATGATACCTGTAAAATACTCAGAAGGTTTCAATCCTCATCCGAAGTTTTCTATTGGAAACCCACTTTCCCTAGGGGTGGAAAGTGAAGAGGAATATTTAGACCTTGAGATGGAAAGGGATATGGATGTAAAGGAATTTATTGAAAAGATGAACAAGGCCCTTCCTGAAGATATTAAAATCCTAAGGGCAATATCCTTAGAAAAAGCAACGTCAGTATCTGCTATGATAGAGTGGTCCTTCTATGAGCTGAAATTTTTGCTTAATGGACAAATGGAATTAGAAGAGTTGACAAATCTTCTTAATAAATATTTGGAGAATGAAGAAATATTAATGAAGAGGATGAAGAAGAAGGGTAGAAGTAAAATAGAAGTTGAAATCAATATTCGACCCCTAATCGGCAACCTTGTAGTTAAAGAAAGAGACAAAGATGGATTTGTGGTCCTAAATGGACTTTTAAAGTCAGGAGAACGTGGAAATCTTAAGCCTGTGGACCTGATAGAAGTCTTGGAAAGGGATTTATCCTTAGGAATCGATTTAGAATCTGTATTGATTAAGAGAATCGGCCAATTCGCACAGGAGAATGATAGGATCTATAAGCCACTATGATGAGGTGAAGTATGAACTATATATTTATCGATTCAAATGAAAAATTAAATAGGGTAGGAATCGTAGAGGATGATAGATTAGTAGAATTCTATTCTGAAGAAGTGGAAAACCAAGCACTACTTGGAAATGTTTATAGAGGAAGGGTAACTAACGTCCTTAATGGTATGGATGCAGCCTTTGTAGATATTGGAGTAGGAAAAAATGCATATCTACACCTAAAGGATGCCCTAAGCCTAGACCAACTTTATACTGGTATTAAATATGATTTAGATGAGGTAATAAAAGGTGGGGAAGATATTATAGTACAAGTTATAAAGGAGCCTTTGGGAACTAAGGGACCAAAGATAACTACCCACCTTAGTATACCGGGAAGGTTTTTAGTATTGACACCATATTCCAACAAGATAAATATATCCAAAAGAATTCACAATCCGGAAGAGATAAATCGCCTTAAAGAAATTGGAAATAGTATTCAAAGAAGTGGAATGGGTATAATATTTAGGACAGTATCCGAAGGTGTGGATGATAGTGTACTTGAAGAGGAATATGATTCCCTTTTAGAAATCTATTTAAAGATAGAAGGTGAGAGGAATTTTCTTCCGACTCCAAAGTTGATTTACAAGGATTTGAATATAGTATATCAAGTAGTAAGGGATAATTTTAACAATGAAAATACTAGAATAATAGTCAACAGTCAAGAGGTCTATAAAAACCTCTCCCTATTAAAGAACTATTTCTCTCAAAATTTAGATGAAAAGATGGTGCTTGACCCTGATTTTTCAATCGAAAACGATATGAAGATACAATTGGGTATTAAAGAGGCCCTAGACCGAAAGGTCTCATTAAAGTCCGGTGGCTATATCGTAATAGATGAAACGGAGGCCCTGACTGCTATAGACGTTAATACAGGAAAGTACATAGGAAACTATTCTCTTGGAGAAACCGTATTAAGGACTAATATAGAGGCAGCTGAGGAAATTGCAAAGCAGATTCGATTAAGGGATATAGGTGGGGTTATAATAGTGGACTTTATAGATATGAAGAATGAAAAGCACATATCAAAGGTCCTATCTAAATTAAATCAGGTTTTTAAAAAGGATAGAAACAAACCTCATATAGTAGATTTGACCAAGCTCTTTCTGGTAGAGATAACTAGAAAGAAAACAAGACCTACCTTAGATACTAGGGTTTCAGTTATATGCCCTACTTGTAATGGAAGGGGTAGAATAAGGAAATAATTATTGACATAGACTATGTTTTTTGATAAACTACTATGGTGTGGAGCCGCTCAATGTGGGTTTTAAAGCTTAGGCACCTAACATTGGCGAGACTAGGTTAGAGGAGGTGCGGTTATGTACGCAGTAATTGAAACAGGTGGTAAACAATATAGAGTGCAAGAAGGAGACGTAGTTTTCATAGAGAAACTAAACGTTACTGAAGGTGATTCTGTTAATTTTGATAAAGTTCTTATACTTTCAAACGACAAGGGATTAAATGCTGGAAAGCCATATGTTGATGGTGCTAAGGTTGAAGCTACAGTTTTGGAACAAGGAAAAGCAAAGAAAATCGTTGTTTTCAAGTATAAGGCTAAGAAGAATGAAAGAACTAAAAAAGGTCATCGTCAACCATTCACTAAGGTTAAGATTGAAAAGATCTTAGGATAATTATGATTAAAGTAAATGTCTATAGAAACGGAAATTATATCAATAGATTTAAAATACATGGACATAGCAATTTCGCCCCATATGGGGAGGACATAGTATGTGCTGCCGTTTCTATCTTAAGCTATACAGCCTTAAGGTCCTTAGTAGATGTATGTAATCTAAAGGAAGATGAAATTTCATATAGGGTTGATGAGGAAACCGGATTTTTAGACTTAAGGATATTGATTCCGGAAGATGATAAGAGACTAAAAACTACCCAGGTATTATTTGAAGCCTTCGTAGTTGGAATAAAATCGTTGGTAGAAAGTTACCCTAAATACGTGACTCTTGAATATAGGGGAGGTGTAATGAATGCTTAAATTGAACTTACAGCTATTTGCTTCTAAGAAAGGAGTAGGTAGTTCAAGAAACGGTA
>CAZIMA010000152.1:0-4070 GCA_964540195.1 uncultured Tissierella sp. | reverse complement strand
CATTCTTCACAGGACGTCAAAAGTTTGCTGAACGTGGTGGACGTGTAGAGAAATTTAAGAAGAAATACAAGATTGACTAGTATTCTTCACAACTAGGTTAGTTGCATGTGCATCTAACCTTTTTTATTTAAGAGGGGTGAATTAATGGGTTCAAATCCAAATAACAATAAATTTCATAAAACCTCCATTGGAGGGCAAGCCCTTATTGAAGGAGTAATGATGAGGGGGCCGGGCAGTGTGGCTATTGCTGTAAGAAAGCCTAATCATGAAATAGAAGTAAGTATTCAAAAACTAAACACCTTAGCTATGAGGCATAAGGTATTTAAAATTCCCTTTTTAAGGGGAGTTGTGGGCCTTGTTGAATCCCTGTCTATGGGTATAAAGGCTCTTATGTATTCTGCTGAATTTTATGAAGAGGAAGAAGTGGAAGCAAAAAAAACATGGACTCAAAAGATCTTCAAGGAAAAGGCAGGGGATGTGGAGATGTTTATAACATTGGCCATATCCATAATGTTATCCGTGGGAATATTTATGGTCCTACCCAATGTTATAACTAGCCTTTTAAAAGGTAACATCACTAATTCAATATTGTTAAACCTAATAGAAGGCTTTATTCGAATATTGATTTTCTTGCTTTATATCATATGGGTTGCTAAGGTTGATGATGTAAGAAGGGTATTTGAATACCATGGAGCTGAACACAAGACCATACATTGTTATGAGAATGGAGAAGAGCTTACTGTTGAAAATGTGAAGAAGTATCCAATACTCCATGCAAGATGTGGAACGTCCTTCCTTTTTATGGTAATGCTGGTGAGTATTTTAGTCCTTTCCTTCTTTGGGTGGCCAAATCCTATATTGAGGATATTAATTAGAATATTGATGTTTCCTGTAATAGCAGGAATTTCATATGAGATAAATAGGTTTATAGGTAGGAGTGATTCAAGATTTTGTTATATCCTGTCCTATCCTGGTCTAATGATTCAAAAATTTGCTACGGTTAAAGAGCCAGATGCTGAACAGATAGAAGTGGCTATAAAATCCCTACTTGCTGTTATTCCTGAGGATAGGGAGGCAGACAAGTGGTAATCAATGAGCTTCTAAAAATAGGATTGGAAAAACTCTCTTCTTTGGAGTTTTCCAATCCTCAACTTGAGGTTAGGCTTTTATTATCAAAAATTATGGATAAAGATAAATCCTATATTTATGCCTTTGGAGATAAAGAGGTAAGTGATGATATAGGGGAAGAATATTTAAAACTTATAGAAAAACGAGCCAAGGGTTATCCTATCCAATATATATTAGGGCATACAGAGTTTATGGGATTGGATTTTCACCTAGAAGAGGGAGTATTGGTTCCAAGACCTGATACGGAAATATTAGTACAATATGTGCTTGACCAGATTGAGTCTAAATACCAAGAAACAAAAGTAAAGGTATTGGACCTAGGCATAGGCAGCGGTGCCATATCCCTTTCAATAGCAAATTATGCTCCCAATTCCTTTGTTTACGGAGTAGATATAGGTGATATTCCCATTAAGGTTGCCAATATAAACAAGGAAAGGTTTGGACTTAATAACGTTGAATTTATTAAGGGTGACCTGTTCCAGCCTCTGGATCCTTCCCTTAAGAAAAGCTTCCATATAATAGCTTCTAACCCTCCCTATATACCGAAAGATGTAATCTTAGGGCTCCAAACTGAAGTTAGGGATTATGAGCCCCGTCTTGCATTGGATGGTGGAGAAGATGGATTGGATTTTTATAGGATGATTACTTCAAGAGCTAAGGAGTTTTTAGTGGATAATGGCCTTCTAATCTATGAAATAGGCTATGACCAAGGCTTGGATGTTAAAAATATAATGTTAGACTATGGTTTTAAAGAGATAGTTGTCCTAAAGGACTTACAAGGACTAGACCGGGTAGTATTAGGATATTGTTAGGAGTAGTTGTATGAGTATTTTATTTGATTTATTTATTACATTTTTTAAAATAGGTGCTTTTAGTTTTGGTGGCGGTTATGCTATGTTTCCTCTTATAGAAAAGGAGATTATAAGTGGTCATAGGTGGATAAGCTCCAGAGAATTTGTAGATATAATTGCTATTTCGGAGATTACTCCTGGACCTATAGCCGTTAATTCCGCAACTTTTTTAGGCTATAGGGTTGGGGGAGTTTTGGGTTCTGCTGTGGCTACCTTAGGGGTTATCCTCCCCTCCTTTATAGTTATGAGTCTTATATTCAACTTTGTATCAAGGTTTAAGGATTCTGAATACTCGGGCTGGGTTTTCGGTGGTATAAGACCTGTAGTTTTAGGCCTAATAGCATCTGCGGCTTTTTCAGTTGCAGGAACTGCTTTTGTTGATATAAAGTCAGTTGTAATTGCAATTTTATTATTTTATTTGGTTACTTTTAGAAATCTCAACCCCATAAAGGCCATAGTTCTAGCTGCCGGTTTGGGAATTATTCTTTACTAAGGAGGTATACTATGTTATGGAATATGTTTATTACTTTCTTTAAGATAGGGGCCTTTACCTTTGGTGGAGGGTTTGCGATGATTCCTATAATTGAAGAGGAAATAGTTGTTAAGAAAAAGTGGATTGGCAATGATGAGTTTTTAGATGCAATAGCTTTAGCTCAAGCGTCTCCCGGACCAATTGCAGTGAATACAAGTATTTATTGTGGTTATAGGATCAAAGGGAGATTGGGTGCGATTATTTGTAGTTTGGGAACGGTCTTGCCTTCCTTTATAACTATACTTTTAATTGCAAGTGTATTTTATGAATTTAGGTCTAATCCTATAATCGACCAGGTGTTTTTTGGAATAAGGCCAGCGGTAGTTGCCTTGATACTATCCGCAGTATATAAGATGCTTAAGGTGGCGAAATTTGGATATGATAAGCTATTAGTTAGCTTAGGTGCTCTTCTTTTGATGGTTTTCACAGACATTAGTCCAATTTGGCTGGTTATTACAGGAGGAGTGGGGTCAGTAATGGTTAATAAATACAAAAATAAGTAAACTGTGAATTGAATCTATTGTACATTGCTTGTTTTTATAATATAATTACGATAGAGATACTGTGTTTAGAAATTGAAAGAAATTTCTTTGTGGGTTAATATTTTTGACCTTACTTAAAATAAGAGTTGTTTAAGATATTTGTTTAGTATAGAAGGGGTTGTATATAGTGTTAGATAAACTAGCATTTCTTGAGGAGAAGTATAATGAACTTGGAGAAAGGATTATGGATCCTTCTCTAATTAATGAAGACAGAGAAGAATGGCAGAGGGTTATGAAGGAGCATGCAGACATTGAGCCTGTAGTTATGAAGTATAGGGAATATTCAAAGGCTAGTTCTTCCCTTGATGAGGCTAAGGAAATGCTACATGAAAAGCTTGATGATGAGATGAAGGACCTTGTAAAGGAAGAAGTTAAGGATTTAGAAGAAGAAGTTAAGGTCCTTGAAGAAGAGCTTAAGGTGCTTCTTTTACCTAAGGATCCTAATGATCATAAGAATGTTATCGTTGAAATAAGAGGTGGAACTGGTGGAGACGAAGCTGCTCTATTTGCTGGAACCTTATTTAGAATGTATGTAAGATATGCAGAAAGAAACAATTGGAAAGTAGATATAATGAATACCAACGAAATTGGTATCGGTGGTTATAAGGAAGCTACCTTTATGATTAAGGGTAAGGGAGCTTATAGCAGGTTGAAATACGAATCCGGAGTTCATAGGGTTCAAAGGGTTCCTGAAACTGAAGCCAGTGGTAGAATTCATACTTCTGCAGCAACTGTAGCAGTCTTGCCTGAGGCTGAGGACATAGATATTGAAATAGCGGCATCAGATATAAGAGTGGATGTATTCCGTTCATCCGGAAACGGAGGTCAGTCTGTTAATACCACTGACTCAGCTGTTAGGATTACCCATATTCCTACGGGTTTGGTAATATCCTGTCAGGATGAGAAGAGTCAGTTGAAGAACAAGGATAAGGCTATGAAGATTTTAAAAACAAAGCTTTATGATTTACAAATGGCTGAACAGAATGCTGAAATAGCTCAAATGAAAAAGGGGCAAGT
>CAZIMA010000151.1:0-4075 GCA_964540195.1 uncultured Tissierella sp. | reverse complement strand
TGTATCATCCATAGTAGTTTTTAAGGCAATTGTAGAAGAATTTATTAAAGATAAATTGTCAATAAATGAAATAGCTTCACAGGTTAAGGCAATTATTGATACAAACTTTCCATCATCACCAGGAAAACAAACTTACCATATGGTGAAGCTTAGAAGAGAAGAAGAAAAATATATTGCAACTCCTAGCTTTGGAAAATCGGGTATGATAAGTTTATTGTCCCAATCCCAAGGATATATCGTTATAAAAGAGCATGAGGAAGGTATTTATAAGGGAGAAGAGCGGATAGTATACTTGTTATAGGGAATAGGTAACAGGTAAGAACTAACAGTGAACAGATAGGTAAGAGGTAAGAAGTATTGAAAGTCAAAAGAGTAAATTCTTCGTAGGCATGAATAATACTGGTCGTCTCAGAATGACAAATGTGTCACTCCGAGCGTAGTCGAGGAATCTCGGGTTCAAGAGCCTAAAGAATCACCCTAGTAATTGTGAATTGATGAGGAGGTTTAATGATGGATAGAAATACCTATATAGACAATATAGATGTTGAAGAAGCTATATCTAAGTATTTTCAATCTCTTAATATTGTTGGAGAATCGGAGGAGATTGATGTTAATGATTCATTAGCTAGGCTTACCTATGAAGCTGTTTATGCAAGATTATCATCTCCGGGCTATAATGCAGCTGCAATGGACGGAATAGCAGTAATATCTAAAAATACAGATGAGGCAACTGAGAACAATCCATTGACCCTTGAGATAAATAAGGACTTCATATATGTGAACACGGGAAATCAGATAGTAGATCCATATGATGCTGTGATCATGATAGAGGACGTAATAGAGAAAGATGATGGAGATATTCAGATTCTACAATCCGCATATCCATGGCAACATATAAGACAAATTGGTGAAGATATAGTAGCTACAGAAATGATTATACCATCAAGACATAAAGTAAGACCTATGGATATTGGAGTATTAATATCAGGTGGTACTGAAAACTTAAAGGTTTATAAAAAACCAAGGGTAGGAATAATTCCTACGGGTTCTGAGATAGTTGAAAGTGTAAAAGAAATTAGAGATGGCAAGATAATCGACTCTAACTCAAGGGTATTTGAGGCTATGGTAAAGGAATATGGTGGAAGGCCAAATAGATATTCACCCCAAATAGATGACTATGAAATATTAAAAGCTGCCATATTAAAGGGTGTAGAGGAAAATGATATGCTCTTAATTAGTGCAGGATCTTCTGCAGGAACTAAGGACTTCACTGTTCAGCTTATAAGAGAGCTTGGGGAAGTTGTGATTCATGGGGTGGCATTAAAACCTGGAAAACCTACTATTTTAGGGGAAATTAATAATAAGCCGGTTATAGGCATACCAGGCTACCCGGTTTCAGCTTTTATGGTAGTAGAAACCTTTGTCAGACCATTGATTGAGAAGTTTATCGGTTTAGACCAAGCAGGAAGTGACTTGATAAAGGCCCAACTTTCAAGAAGAGTAGTATCTTCCTTAAAACATAAGGAGCTTATAAGAGTAAATCTAGGATATGTGAACCATAAGCTTATTGCAACACCTCTTTCAGGTGGTGCAGGAGTTAGTATGAGTCTAGTTAAGGCGGATGGAATAGGTATTATACCTAGGAATGTTGAAGGAATGGAAGCCGGTGAAACCATAGAAGTAGAACTTTTAAAGCCTATTGCTAAGATAAAGAACACATTAATGTCTATAGGAAGTCATGACCTTATAATGGATGTAATTGGAGATATGATGAACCTAACTTCAAGTCATGTTGGGAGTCTAGGCGGAATTATGGCCATGAAGAGAGGGGAATGCCATATAGCACCTATTCATCTATTGGACATGGAAAGTGGCGAATATAATATGAGCTATATCAAGAAGTATTTCCCAAATCAGAAGATGGCTTTAATTAAGGGAGTACAGAGGCAGCAAGGGTTGATAGTCCAAAAGAGCAATCCCTTAAATATAAAGGGATTTAAAGACTTAACAAGGGATGATATGGTATATGTAAATAGACAGAGAGGTGCAGGAACAAGAGTCCTTCTAGATTACCATCTGGGGATAGAAAATATAGACCCAAATGAAATAAGAGGATATCAGAGAGAACTAAATACTCATATGGCCGTGGCAACAGCTGTTAAAACCGGGTCTGCATCTGCTGGACTTGGAGTCTATTCAGCAGCTAAGGCAATGGACTTAGACTTTGTTGAAGTAGCCTTTGAAGACTATGACTTCCTAGTACCATTTGAATCCCTAGAGGATGATAAAATAAAGAAGTTTATTGATTTAATAAAGTCAGATGATTTTAAAGAAATCCTTGAATCACTTGGAGGATATGGATTTAGAAATACAGGGGAAATAATAGTGATAGAAGTTGGTGATTAGATGAAGGATTCCTTCGGAAGAGAAATAAACTATTTAAGGGTATCCCTAACAGATAGGTGTAATTTAAGATGTGAATACTGTATGCCTGAGAAAGGCATAGACAAGCTTAGGCATGAGGATATAATGACCTTAGAGGATACCTACGAGCTCATAAAAGCGTTTGTAGACCTCGGAATAGATAAAATAAGGTTTACGGGTGGAGAGCCTTTAGTAAGATTAGGCCTTGTAGACCTTATATCCAAGGTTGCCAAACTTGATGGAGTAAGAGAAATTGCAATGACCACCAATGGAGTACTTCTTGAAAAATATGCCAAGAATTTAAAAGAGGCGGGTTTAACCAGGGTAAATATTAGCCTTGATACTCTCGATGAACATAAATACAGACAAATAACCCGTGGAGGAGAGCTTGAAAAGGTTCTAAATGGTATAAAGGCAGCTAAAGAAGTTGAGCTAATACCTATTAAGATAAATACAGTATTGATAGGTGGCTTTAACGATGATGAAATTCCGGCTCTAGTCAATCTTACCAAGGACGATGATATCCATATACGATTTATAGAACTTATGCCTATTGGTGAGGCAGCTGGTTTTGCCAAGGAAAAGTTTATACCCAATAGCAGAATACTTGAAGCTGTAGAAGGCCTAGAACCAATACAGGTTGAGGATAAGTCTTCACCTGCTCAATATTATAGGTTGCCGGGAGCAAAGGGAAAGGTAGGCATCATAAACCCTATTTCATGTAAATTCTGCAAGGATTGTAATAGGGTAAGACTAACTTCAACTGGGAAATTGAAGCTTTGTCTTCATTCCAATAGAGAAATAGATGTTAAAAAGGCTTTTGAAAATGGAGAAGATGTGAAGAAGTTAATTAGAGATGCAATCCTAAGTAAAGAAGAAGAACATCATCTTGAAGATAAGGAATATATAACCCGAAACATGAATCAAATAGGGGGATAAGTATGGATTTAACTCATTTTAATGAAGCAGGACGAGCCCATATGGTAGAAGTAGGGGACAAGGATATTACTAAAAGAACAGCTGTGGCTTCAGGCCGTATTAGGATGAAGAAGGAAACATCAGACAGAATAAGGCAAGGGCTAATTGAAAAGGGAGATGTACTTTCAGTTGCTCAAATTGCAGGTATTATGGGTGCTAAGAAGACAAGCGATATAATACCCATGTGTCACAATATATTTTTAAGTGGTGCAGATATTAGGTTCAATTTACAGGATGAATATATAGAACTGGAAGCAGAGGTTAAGACTACAGGTAAGACCGGCGTGGAGATGGAGGCCCTTACAGCAGTATCCATAGCATGCCTTACTATTTATGATATGTGCAAGGCAATCGATAAGGATATGATTATAGAAGATATTAAGTTGATGAAAAAAACTGGTGGAAAGTCAGGAGATTATATGAGAAATAAAAATGTAGGTAAGGTACTGTCGGTAAATATTTCAGATAAAAAAGGTGTAATCAAGGAACCAATTAAAGAAGGCCTATTTATAGAAAACTTTGGCCTTAAAGATGATGCTCATGGTGGCGATTGGCATAGACAAGTTAGTCTTCTTGGACTTGAAAGTTTTAATAAGATGAAAGACCAAGGCTTAGAGGATTTAAAGTTTGGTGATTTTGCTGAAAATCTTACAACTGAAGGGATAATTCTTTA
>CAZIMA010000150.1:0-4089 GCA_964540195.1 uncultured Tissierella sp. | reverse complement strand
AGGAGGATTTATGGATATTCAAGCACAAGTAAAAGAATATAAAGATTACACTATAGGATTGAGAAGGGAATTTCATGCAAATCCTGAGCCGGCTTTAAAAGAGTTTGAAACGGTTAAGAGGATAGAAAGGGAATTGAAATCCATCGGAATTCCATATGAGATTATTGGAGAAACCGGTATAGTTGCAACTGTTGAAGGGAAGATAGACGGTAAGAAGGTTGCTCTTCGTGGAGATATAGATGCATTGGAAATGGATGATTTAAAGGATGTAGAATATAAATCCAAGAATAAAGGACTTTGTCATGCATGTGGACACGATGGCCATACAGCCATGCTTTTAACTGCAGGTAAAGTTTTATTTGAAAATAGGGAAAAGTTAAATGGGACAGTGCTTTTGGTTTTTCAACCTGCAGAGGAATCAATCTCCGGGGCCAAAAAGATGTTAGCAGAAAAGAATTTTCTTGAAGATGTTGATTCAATTTTGGGGATACATTTAATAAGTGCCCTGGAAGTTGGGAAAATTGGATACTCTTATGGAGCAAGCCAATCGTCAGCTGATTCCTTTGTTATAAAATTACAGGGAAAAGGCGGACATGGCTCAAGTCCTCACGAAACAATAGACCCACTGGTAGCGGCCTGTGCTTTGGTAAGTGATGCACAACACATCATTAGTAGGGAAATATCACCAAAGGAATTTGGAGTTTTAACCTTTGGTATAATCCAATCAGGGACTAGACACAATATTATTCCTGATTCCGCCTTGTTGGAAGGCACCATCAGAACTTATAATGATGATGTGCGTCATACCATAAAAACTGCCCTGGAAAGGGTGGCTAAGAGCTGTTCTGATGCTTATCGTACAGAGATGAATATATACTTTCCAACAGAAACATCTCCAGTAGTCAATTTTAAGGACCATGTTGACTTTGCAATTAATACTATGGGTAAAATTGTAGATAAGGAATATGTAGTGGAATTACCACCTTCTACAGGTAGTGAAGATTTTTCCTTTTTCTTAGAAAAGGCACCTGGATTGTATCTACACGTTGGAGCAGGAAACAAGGAGAAGGGTATAGTTCACCCTCATCATCATCCTAAATTTGATATAGATGAAGACTCTCTAGCCATAGGTGCAAGCTTGTATGCCCAATATGCTATAGATTTTCTAAATGATTTTAAGGGATAAACTTAATAAAGCTTGAAATTACTACAGTATGACCATTGATATTAGTAGCAAAGGCCATAATTTATTATTCAATTAAATTAACACCTAATCTTTCTTAAAATTGGGTATCAGTAGGATAGTTGGATTGTATATTGTGCATGCTATTAATAGAAATACATATTAAGGGTGATATTATGTTAAATTTAACCTTATTGGGAAGTGGTGGCAGCATGCCTACACCCCATAGATTTCTTTCATCATTGATAATTGTATATAAGGGAAGAAAAATCCTGATTGATTGTGGAGAAGGAACTCAGGTTGCCATGAAAAAATTCAATACAGGCTTTAGATCCCTTGATATAATCTGCATTACTCATCTTCATGGAGACCATATCTATGGATTGCCGGGATTATTGGCTACCTTGGGCAATAGCAATAGAAATGAGCCTATTACAATAATAGGCCCTCAGCCAATAAGAAAACTAATAGAAGCTATAATTCTTCCCATAACTTTTGTACCCTTCGATATATATGTTGTGGAAAGCTCTGCTGATAATTTAGAAATAGTAAATACTCAAGAGGGCTTAAGGGTTAAAGAAAATCAGGACGGTAGACTTGGTGAGATTGAGTTATCAACTATTGAACTGGACCATTCAGATCCCTGCTTAGGCTATAGTTTTACCTTAAACAGAAACCCCAAATTCATTTTAGAAAAAGCCCTGGAAAATAACGTGCCAAGAGAGCTATGGAAGGAACTTCAAAATGGTAGAAGTTTGTTTAAAGAGGGTAGATTATATTGTCCTGAGATGGCTCTAGGGGAGAAGAGGAGAGGGATTAAGCTTAGTTTTATTACCGATAGTCGTCCAACTGATAAGATTGTTGAATTTATACAGGATAGTGACTTGTTTATCTGCGAGGGAACATATGGTGATGACCAAGATGAAAATAAAGCAATTGAAAATAAGCATATGACTTTTAAAGAAGCTGCAGAATTGGCTAATAAGGGAAGGGTTAAAAAACTGCTCCTAACTCATTTTAGTCAGACTATGGAATCTCCTGAGGAGTATATATTAAATGCCACAAAGATATTCGATAAAACTATAATAGGATATGATGGTTGTAGAGAGACGTTATCATTTGAGGATTGATGGATTGTTTTAAATCTTGAGCATATTAACTTACTTTGGAACTATTTGTGAAGCCAGCTTTGTATTTCTAAGCAAAAGACAGTATGTTAAAAATAATACAAAAATTCAGACAATTAATTTGTGATAATTTTACAAAGTAATATTTTGGGTATATTATACAACCTCCTCAAAATATTGGATATTAGAGGTTGGCATGATGGAAAGTTTCAAAAACTATAATAAGTTTACAAAAAGACAAAATTAGCTATAGACTTTGCGGGAAAACGTTGTTATAATGGTGTCAAGTACTTGCAAGTATAAAATACAACAAAGGGGGAGATATGCATGGCATTTTTAGAAAGCATTGTTAGCAGTGTCAACTCAATCTTGTGGAGTTCTGTATTGATTATAGGACTGGTCGGTATTGGACTTTATTTTTCTATTAGACTTGGGTTTCCACAGATAACCCGTTTTGGTCCAGCAGCAAAAAGAGTATTCGGAGGTATATTTAAGAGGGAAAAGACTTCTGAAGGTAGTATGTCGTCATTCCAGGCAGTTGCAACTGCAATTGCAGCCCAAATCGGTACAGGAAACGTAGCTGGGGTTGCTACAGCAATTACACTTGGAGGACCGGGTGCAATATTTTGGATGTGGGTTTCAGCATTTTTCGGTATGTCTACAATATTTGTAGAAGCAACTTTAGCACAAAAGTATCGTGAAAGAGATACTGATGGTCAGTTAGTTGGAGGACCAGCTTATTACATTAAGAATGGATTAGGCTCAAAGGGGCTAGCATCATTCTTTGCAATCGCACTTATTCTTGCTTTAGGTTTTATAGGTAATATGGTTCAGTCAAATTCAATTGCAGATGCAGTTAGTAGAGCATTTAATATTCCTCAAATAGCAATAGGGGTTGTATTAGCAATATTAGCCGGTTTGATATTTATCGGTGGTATAAAGAGAATAGCATCCTTTGCAGAGACAGTAGTTCCTGTAATGGCAGCAGTTTATATATTAGGTTCTCTTATCGTATTGGTTATTTTTGCAGATCAAATAGGAGCAGTATTGAAGGATATATTTGTAGGTGCATTTAGTCCTTCTTCAGTATTAGGTGGGGCAGCCGGTGTTGGAGTTGCTCAAGCAGTAAGATATGGTATAGCTAGAGGCCTATTCTCAAATGAAGCCGGTATGGGTTCTACGCCAAACTCCCATGCTGTAGCAGAAGTAGCTCATCCTGCAGAACAAGGACTTTCAGCTATGGTAGCAGTATTTATTGACACAGGGCTTGTATGTACAGCTACAGCTATTGCCATATTAGCAACAGGTGCACACGAGTTAGGACTTCAAGGGGCAGCAATAACTCAACAAGCCTTTACAATTGCCTATGGACCTTTGGGTGAGAAGTTCCTAGCAGTGTGTTTAACTTTCTTTGCCTTTACAACAGTTGTAGGCTGGTATTATTTCGGAGAAAACAATGTCAGATTCTTATTTAAGAATAAGGGTGCAATAAAAGTTTATCAAGTAATAGTACTAATATTTATAATTTTAGGATCATACCAAAAGGTTGCCTTCGTTTGGGAACTGGCAGATATGTTCAATGGAATCATGGTTATCCCGAACTTAATAGGAATATTCCTACTATTTAAACATTCTAAGTCAATACTTGAAGATTATGATACACAATTAGGAAAAGGACAGAAATTAGCTTGGAAATATGAATTTGAAAGTGTAAAAAACAAAAAATAAAGTAGAACTTTCCTATCCGTAATAAAAAAGGACGATTCCTTTTGAAATAAA
>CAZIMA010000149.1:0-4128 GCA_964540195.1 uncultured Tissierella sp. | reverse complement strand
CTTGGCCAATGTTTTTTATTCAAAGTATCTCACACTGTTTAGTTATCTAGGTTCACAAGCTCCTTATGAGCTTTTTTAAATTGTTGCCTCTCTGAGGCGACTTCTTTAGTCTATCACTTTTTTGTTTTCCTGTCAACGTGTTTTTTAAGTTTCTTTCAAAATTTTTTTTTGATTTTTTCTTAAATGTCACAGCCGACTTTTATAATATTACCATCTTTCTTGTCCTTTGTCAACGACATTTTTATATTTATTTTGATTTATTTATACAAATTTATCTATTCTATGTGATTTCTACTTATATATTTGTTATAATGATATCAATACATATTGAAACGGAGGGAAAATATGGATTTCAGACAATTAGAAACCTTTGTTAACGTAGCAAAGTTAAAAAGCTTTTCAAAGGCTGGAGAAAAACTATTTATAACACAGCCAACTGTTACAAATCATATTCAAAACCTAGAGAAGGAACTGGGTACATTGCTAATTAATCGTATGGGCAAGAAGATAAGCCTTACTAAAGCAGGTACTTTATTGTATAAACATGCACTAAATATACTTAATTCCTTTGAAATGACTAAATTCGAACTGGACATATTTAAGGGACAAATTCAAGGTCATCTAGAAATAGCTAGCAGTTCAGTACCTAGAAAGTATCTTTTACCAAAGATTATGAGTTCATTCCTAAAGGAATACCCTGATGTTACTTTCTCAGTATTAGAAAATGATTCAAGAGATGTGGTTAATTCAATAATAGATGGTGACTACGACTTTGGTATTGTTGGTGCTAAGTTTGGGAATAACAGTTTAGATTATCTTAAGATTATGGATGACAAGCTAATTCTTATAGCCCCTAGTGGTTTTAGAGATGATCTTACCAACTTCGATACCATAGCTTTCGAAGATATAATAAAATGCAACTTTATATTTAGAGAAGAAGGTTCCGGTACAAGAGAAGTATTACAAGAGTGGTTTAATAAAAGAGGTATAGGTGATGATAATCTTAAGGTGATTGCATACATACAAGATAGCGATTGTATTAAGGAATTAGTATCATTAGGAGCGGGAATCAGTATAGTATCTGAAAAAATAATTGGCAATGAAGTTAAACTAAATAAGCTTAAAGCCCTATATATAGAGGACCTTAATATTGAAAGGGAATTCTATTTTGTTTACCACAGGAATAGACAACTTCCACCTTTAGGAGAAAAATTTAAAGACTTTGTATTGGAAAACACTATAAATAGTTGAATGTTAAGAAAGCCTCCTGGTAAGGGAGGCTCATTTTATATTATTATATGCAAATAATGCTGCTTGTACTCTGTCGTTTACCTCAAGCTTTTTAAAGATTTGTGTTACATGATTTTTTACTGTTTTTTCACTTATGAATAACTTCTCTCCTATAGCTTTATTATTCAATCCTCTGGCTAAGAGCAAAAGCACTTCATACTCCCTTTTAGACAATATATCTATCTTTTCAAAATTAATACGGTGGTCCTTATTATCCTCGTCCTTATTGTGCAAGAGACTTGAAACTTTTAAATCCAAATAGCTATGCCCCTTAGAAACTTCTATTATAGCTTTAATTAGACTTGAAGGCTCGCAATCTTTTGACAAATAACCCCTGGCTCCTATTTTTGTAGCAGATATTATACTTTCCTTATTGGGTTGCCCTGTAAGTATGATGATATTACTTCCTATCCCTATTTCCTTCATCTTTCTAAGTGTATCTAGGCCATTTAAATCAGGCATATTAATATCCATGACAACTACCTCAGGTTTATGTAGAAATGTCTTTTCAATAGCTTCATTTCCATTTCTTGCTTCGTCTATTACTTTTATGGTTTTCTCAGATTCTATAATCATTCTAATACCTGTACGAACCAGCAGATGATCATCCACCAGAAGAACCTTAATAACTTTTAAAGGCATTTTATCACCCCTAAATAAGTCTTTCCTTAAAAACTACACCTATTTCATTATCTATAGATTCTATATATCTTATATATTCCTCTATACTACCCATCTCTTTTATTTCTCTTCCAAATAAGACGACTTCCAATGCATTTTTTATCTTTACTAATACGAAATCTTCCTTAAATTCATATCCATACTTCTTAAAATCTGAAGCTATAAGAATTAGAGCCTCCATTACTCTTTTTTTATCATACTTCTTCTCAATAAGCCTATTCATATCTACAGATAGGGTATCATAGTAGTTTGTGTTTTCACGAGCATCTCTTAGGATAAATTTAATATATCCCAGAAGACACCCTACACCTGTACAAGTACCACATGTGCTTTCTCCAAGGCAAATGCTATCTAATGTTTCTTTAAGCTTTTGAGTTTGTAAATATAGTTTATCTGCTACCTCTTTAAGTGGAGAAAGTCTTCTTCTTTGACCCTTAGCCCAAATAAGTCTTCTAATAAGCACGGATTCTATAAATATAATCATAATTAAAAATATAATAATGTTTATTGGAGTCAAGTAGAATTTTGGTAAGGTTGCCAAGGTCTTCCATACTCCAAATATTATAAACAATAGGGATGAAGATATCATAATAAATAATTCAGGTATTTTACTTCCAACTTTACTACCAACAAATATTCCAAGTCCACTGGTTGATATCATACCCAATGTAGTTCCCATGAGTATAATAAGAGGAAACTGCCCTTCAGCAGATAGAGTCATAGCTGTGAGTTGAGTCTTATCACCTAATTCACCCACAAAAAAAGCTAAGGCTACAGTTGCTACAGGCCCAAAACTCTTTTTATCTTCAACTTCTTCTTCTTCACTACCCTTAAGAGCATTAAAGCCAAAAATTATAAAGAGAAAACCCCCTATTATCTGAATTAAATTCATAGGTATAATACTTGATAACATGCTTCCCAAAGTAATTGCAATTCCATGATTAAGTAGGACTCCTAAGATTACTCCCATAATCACATCCTTGATCCTATACTGAGTAGCAAAAGTCATGGCGATAAGTTGACTCTTGTCCCCTAATTCGGCTACAAAGACCAGTATAAAGGCTCTTATAAATTCTATTAACATAATTCTTCCTTTCCTATCGGACAAAGAACTTTTAGCCCTAAAGCTAAAAGTTCTATTTATTTTCCTAAATCCTACTTATTTATTTCTAAATTTGTATAGCACTATCTCGTTTTATTAGCTGCACAGGAAGTTTTAGAGTTTGCTCGTCTACAGCCTCTCCCTTTAGTTCTTTTAATATCCTTCTAACGGCAACTGCACCTAAATCATAATAAGGCTCCTTTATTGTTGTAAGCTTAGGTCTATAAATAGATGAAAGACTAATATCCCCATATCCTACAACAGAGATTTCTTCCGGTACTCTTATATCATGATCATATAAGTAATTAATTAAGCCAATGGCTACTTCATCCTGACAACAATAAACTGCTGTTATATGATTTTTTTGGATTACTTGCAAAATCTCTTCCCCAGCCTTATAAGCATCTTCTATCTTATAACCCCCTATATTGCATATAGTTGGAGTTAGTCCTGCTTCTTCTATGGTATTTATATAGCCTTTAACCTTATATTTTTCTATAGTCCTATCTATGTTCTCATCATTGGATATATATAGGGTATTCTTGTGATTCAATTCCAAAAGATGCTTTACTATTATTGAACTGGCAAGTTCATTATCGATAGTAACTGTTGGTGTCTGCAATATATCATAAAATCTATTTAGATAGACAAATGGTATTTTATACTTATTGATGTTCTCTGTTATTTTCTTAGTTTCTATTTCAGATACTATAATTATACCTTCTACTTGTTTTTGCATCAATAGTTGAATAAATCTAAGTTCCGTTTCTTCATCGCCATAACTGGAGCATAATACTATATCATATTTGTACATACGGCCAACTTCTTCAATTCCCCTAACAATCTGTGCAACATAGGAGTTTCCAATGTCATCTACAATTACCCCTATTAAGTTTGATTTTTTAGTTACTAAGCTCCTGGCTATTTCATTTGGCTTATAACCTAATTCATCAATTGCCTTTAGAACCCTTCGCCTAGCTTCCGGGCTTACCGGTTTTGATTCATTTATTACTCTAGATACTGTTGAAATCGATACTTCCGCTAATTTTGCTACA
>CAZIMA010000148.1:0-4150 GCA_964540195.1 uncultured Tissierella sp. | reverse complement strand
GTATTCCAGTAGTTCACATGTGTACAGTAGTTCCAATTTCATTAACAGTTGGTGCGAACAGAATAGTTCCTACTATAGCTATTCCTCACCCACTTGGAAATCCTTCACTAGATCCTAAGGAAGAAAAGGCTTTAAGAAGAAAACTTGTTGAAAGAGCTCTTGAAGCATTATCAACTGAGGTAAGTGAACAAACAGTATTTGAAGTAAAAAGATAAGATTTATAGATAAAAGGGTGATTATTCACCCTTTTATTTTTTTGCAACCAGGTGGGGAAGATTTTCGCCTCCTTATTATTGGTTGAAACCTAATAATGAATATGGTAATCTAAAAATATTAAGAATACAAATATCGGATGGGAAGGTGTGCGGTGCCATTTGGACTTGATGAATAACAAAAAATTCCATTTCTTTTGGATTGGAGTCCTTACATTTTTAGCAGGGGCTATTAACATATGCGCAATAGAACTACTAGAGTTGACTATTACACATTTAACGGGGAATTTAAGTAAAGCTGCTATACTACTTGCCAGTGGAGACTTTAGATCTTTTGGCGAAATCTTTTCTTTTATTATTCTTTTTTTTCTTGGAGCTACAATATCAGGTTATCTTTATTATGAGAAAAAATCTGATATAACCTATTATGATGCGATATTACCAATATTGTTTGGGATTGTAATTTTGATTTCACTCAATGCTACTACTAAAGCTGTAACTCTGCTTAGAATAATATCCTTGGGAATGGGTATACAAAATGGTATTTATATTAGGGTAAGGGGAGTCTTAATAAGGACCACTCATATGTCAGGCTACCTTACAGATGCGGGTTTTTGCCTTGGTTCATTACTTCGTGGTAATCATGACTTTGCTTGGAAACTGGTATTTTACCTAGCCTCAATTTTTACTTTTTTCATTGGTGGTTTTACCTCCTACCTATTAATACAAAGGATAGGTCTAGATGCATTGCAAATAGTTGCAATTCTCTATGGTATTGATGGATTGGTAGTTGGAACGAAGATTTTTAAGGATAATAAGGGGGTTAGGCTAAAAAGAAAAATGCCTAACAGCTAACAAATAAGCTTGCAACAAAGACAATATTGGTATATACTAAGTCAGCACTAGTTGTAACTTATTAGGGTTACATATATAGAAAATAATCTATGATTTATACGGACAGAAGTATTAATATCATACAAAAGGAGAAGTTATATTGTCATTTAAAGACTTAAATTTAATTGAGCCAATTCAAAAAGCTTTAAGGGCTGAAGGGTATTCCCAGCCTACACCAATACAAGTGAAGGCAATACCAGCACTTTTAGAAGGGAAAGATTTATTGGCTTGTGCTCAAACAGGTACAGGGAAAACAGCTGCTTTTGCAATCCCTATACTGCAAGGACTATCTACAGAACAACGCTCATCAAGCGAGCGTAAACAAATAAAAGCATTAATAGTTGCACCCACAAGGGAGTTAGCAATTCAAATTTCGGACAGCTTCAAAGCCTATGGAAAACATCTAGGTTTAAAAACCTTAGTAATATATGGTGGTGTTACTCAACACCCACAGACCAGGGAATTAGCTAATGGAGTAGATATTTTAGTTGCTACCCCTGGAAGATTACTTGATTTAATAAATCAAAAATTTATTAGTTTAAAAAATATAAGATATTTTGTATTAGATGAAGCTGATCTTATGCTAGATATGGGTATGTTAAAGGATGTTAGAAAGATTATTACTTACCTTCCAAAGTCTAGGCAGACAATGTTCTTTTCAGCGACTATGCCAAATGAAATTGGAGAATTAGCTAACTCAATATTAAACCATCCAATTAGAATAGATATTACACCGGTATCATCTACAGTTGACATTATAGAGCAGGAGATATATTTTGTAGATAAGGTAAATAAGGTTAAATTGCTAATTGATATTTTGAAGGATAAAAATATAGATACTGCTTTAGTATTTTCTAGGACAAAGCACGGGGCTAATAAAATAGTAACATCCTTAGAAAAAGTAGGACTTACAGCTCAAGCTATACATGGTAACAAATCTCAAAATGCTAGACAGTTAGCCTTGAATAATTTTAAGGAAAGAAAAACTAGAATACTAGTTGCAACTGATATAGCTGCAAGAGGTATAGATATTGATGAACTATCACATGTAATAAATTTTGATTTGCCAGAGGTCCCAGAAACCTATGTACACAGAATAGGTAGAACGGGCAGGGCAGGTCTTGGTGGTAAAGCAATATCATTTTGTGATTATGAAGAAAAGTCTCTACTTCGATCAATTCAAAAGTTAATAAACAAAACAATACCAGAAATAACAGATCATCCTTATCCTTTAGTTGATACAAGTATTAAACCTAAGGAAAGGTCAAATAGGAGACCTTCTGCTTCTGATTCCAGATCATTTATAACAAATAAACCAAAAACTAAGAGTAAGGATACAAAAACTGGTAAGATTAGAAGAGAAAAACTAGAAAATCAACCAAAAAAGAAGACTACGAATAAAGACAAGCAAAGAAAAAATGTCCATTGGACTAATAGATAAGGCTTCACCGTCTGGGGCCTATCACCTAAGATAATAAGTTATTTAATATTATGAAATTCAACCTAATTTTGTTTTTCAAAATTAGGTTGAATAATAGATTCTCTTGTGTTATTATAACCATGTGAAGAAATAGCCTAGTAATTTCTTTTGATACTAAGCTCTTGCAGGGAATGAAGTTCTCCCTTGGTAATAACCTAAACCGCTATTATGCTGATGACTTCTGCGAATAAACTGCGCAGAAGTTGTCAGTTTTTTTTACTTTCTGCAAAATAGGAGGATTATATGCTTACAAGTTTAGCACTTATTTTTTTATTAGGACTTTTGTTGGGGAAAATATTTAAGCAACTAAAATTGCCTAGCCTATTAGGCATGATTGCTACTGGTATGATTCTAGGCCCCTATGCTCTTAATTTATTGGACCCATCTATATTGGTTATATCTCCTGATTTGAGGCAACTGGCCTTAATAATTATTCTAACAAGAGCCGGTTTGTCACTTGATATTAGCGATTTAAAGAAGGTAGGCAGACCTGCTATACTGATGTGTTTTGTTCCTGCTTGCTTCGAAATACTGGGTGTTGTATTAATTGCACCAAGAGTATTTGGCATCTCAGTTTTAGAAGCTGCAATTATGGGAAGTGTTCTAGCAGCTGTATCACCTGCTGTGGTTGTTCCAAGAATGCTAAAAATTATGGAAGAAGGCTATGGAAAAGAAAGGAGTATTCCACAATTAATTCTAGCTGGGGCCTCAGTAGATGATGTGTTTGTTATTGTCCTATTTACAGCATTTACATCATTGGCAGCAGGTGGAGATGTTTCTTCATCAAGTTTCCTACAGATTCCTATTTCCATTGTATTAGGGATTATTATTGGAGCCTTATTGGGTATGGGATTGACTCTGTTTTTTAAGAAATTTCATATGCGAGATACTGTAAAAGTAATAATTATCCTTAGCCTCTCCTGTCTGCTTATAGAATTACAGAATAGCTTAGAAGGAATAGTACCAATTTCAGGCTTACTAGCCATTATGAGTGTGGGAATTGCAATTTATCAAAAATATAATATATTAGCAATGAGACTTTCAGCTAAATATAATAAGCTATGGGTCGCTGCAGAGGTATTGTTATTTGTCCTAGTGGGTGCCTCAGTAGATTTAAATTATGCTCTTCAAGCGGGGGGATATGGAATAGCTATTGTTCTAGGAGGATTAATCTTTAGAATGGTTGGAGTTTATATATGCCTATTAAGAACTAAGTTATCAAGGAAAGAAAGATTATTTTGCATGCTGGCATATACACCTAAAGCAACTGTACAGGCTGCAATTGGAGCAATCCCACTTTCCATGGGACTGGCTAGTGGTCAACAAATTTTAACTGTGGCAGTATTATCAATTTTAATTACAGCTCCATTTGGAGCTATGTGTATTGATCGTTTATATAGTAAATTACTAAAAGTTTAAAGCTAGGCCGGTAGAAATTATTTAGGATTTCTATCAGCCTTTTAAAATGAGGTGGAAACAGGAAAAATACTCCTCTTAAGTATCTTATTAATGTTTAAGAAGCATAAAATATGTGCAAGCTACAAGTAACAAAATAATAAATTTA
>CAZIMA010000147.1:0-4160 GCA_964540195.1 uncultured Tissierella sp. | reverse complement strand
TTTTTCAGTGGTCTCGGACAGGAACCTTGTCCACAAAAGGCATTTTGAGTGTGGTATGCTGTAATTCCGAGCCTGTCCTGGAATCTCGGGCTTTGACCCAAAAGCTGGGTCTTAACAAATTATGAATTATGAATTGATTTTTCATGTATATCCTCCCCAAAACTTGTCCATAATATATGACAAGGGGGAGAGATAGATGAAATACAAGAAATTAATATCCGTATTAACCATATTTATAACGACTTTTACTTATATTATTAATCCGATAATTCAGGACAAGTACTTACTCCAAAATCCATTCGAGGTGGAAGTTGAGGATAAGCTAAATGATCAAGGTCATAATGAGGATGTAATTAGGTTTCATGTAAGGGCAAATAGCGATAGAAAAGAAGATCAAGACCTTAAACTTAAGGTGAGAGATGAAATCCTTAAGGAAATGGGAGAAAGATTTGGAGATACTAAATCAATAGAAGAAAGTAGGCATATTATAAGAGAGAATATGCCAAGGATTAAGTCCATAGCTGAAGCCGTTATAGCAGATGAAAATAAGGATTATGCTGTAGCTGTATCCCTTGCTATAGAGGAGTTTCCGGTAAGAATCTATGGCAATCTAATATTTCCTCAAGGAAATTATGAAGCTCTAATAGTTGAAATAGGAGAAGCAAAGGGTCAAAATTGGTGGTGTGTTATGTTTCCTCCGCTATGCTTCGTAGATATGGTACATACATATGCCTATGCAGAAGCAGAAACTGAAAGCCAACTAGGGGACTATATCATAGACGAAAACCCACCTCTTAAGCTAAAGAGTAAAATAGTAGATTTCTTCTTAAATATATTTAATGATAGGTAAGAGCTAAAAACTAATAGGGAAGAGGTAAGAGACCATAAGCGTAAAGCAACAAGAAAATAGTATTAAGTTCCGAAGCTGGTGCCAGGTTAGGTGTTTTTCAAAAAACATGTATAAAATAATCCTTTCTACAGAAAATAACTAAGAATAATAATTCTGGAAGGAGGATTAAAATTGAAAAAGAAAGCTTATGTAACACTGGCATTGGTTCTGATGTTCACTGCAATTATCCAATTCTATGAACCGGTATACAATGCAAATTCTGCAAATAGATATAGTATGGCCCCTAGAAACCTTTATTGGGGTAACCAAGGTGATGATGTAAGAAGGGTTCAAGATAAGTTGCTCCGCTGGGGCTACTATGATGGAAATGTAGATGGTGTTTATGGACCTGGGACATATCGTGCAGTCCGTAGGTTCCAAGAAAAAAATGGATTGCAAATAGATGGAATAGTAGGTCCTTCTACAGCAGTGGCCCTAGGCCTGCCTGAAGCATTTGCCCAGCCTGCATCGGCACAGGGAACCAGTAGGTCTGCAGATGAGTACCTACTGGCAAGATGTATCCACGGTGAGGCTAGAGGTGAGCCTTATGTAGGAAAGGTTGCAGTTGGTGCAGTAATATTAAATAGAACCAGAAATCCACAGTTTCCAAACACAATAGCAGGTGTAATCTACCAACCGTTAGCCTTTACAGCTGTAGCTGATGGTCAAATAAACCTTACTCCTAATAAGGACTCCATAAATGCAGCTAGGGATGCCTTAAATGGTTGGGATCCAACATATGGTACTCTTTACTACTGGAATCCGGCTACTGCAACTAGTAAATGGATCTGGTCAAGAAAGGTAACCCTGAAAATTGGCAAGCATTGGTTTGGAATATAGGTTAGGAGGAGGTAACTATGAGAGATAAAAGAACATGGATTGCCCCATCGGTATTAAGCTTGCTATTAGTAGCATCACTAATATGGGGTTATAATCAATATAGTATAAGAACACAATATGAAACAGCATTGGATAATCACTATCAAAGACTCTTCTATGATGTAAAAAGCCATGTGGATAAGGTCCAGGTATCACTATCCAAAGCATTATTGGCAACAACCAAGGAAAGAAACGTATTGCTTTTTTCACAGATAATGAACGAAGCAACTTCGGCAAAGGATAAACTGGCACAAATGCCTATATCCCACAACGATACAGTTGCAACGGAGAAGTTTTTAACTCAGGCCTCTGACTATTCCTATTATATTATACAAAAGCATATGGAAGGCCAGGACATTACTCCAGACCAAAGGGCAGCCTTGAAGAATATACAATTAAATACAGAAGCCTTTAATAATGAGCTTAATACCCTTGCATCAAGCCTTGCTGAGAGTAATTTTATAGTTGGTATGGCTAATGCAGGAAGGACCAATCAAAAAAACGAAGGTGCCTCAACAAATACATTGGTAACCAGCTTAGTCAATCTGGATAAGGAAGTGGCTAAGGCTCCTGAATTAATATATGATGGACCCTTTGCAGACCAGATGCTAAATAAAAAACCTGTTGGCTTAAGTGGTAGTAATGTAAGTATGGAAGAAGCACAGAAGGTAGCCTTAGACTTTATTGGAAGGGATAAGGCAGGAGAGATTCAAGCCTTTGAAGAAGGGGAGAATATGAACCAGGTTAAAATTCCCGTATATACCTTCCAAGTAGCCAGCAAGAATCAAAGGGACCTGTTGACCTACGTAAGTGTTTCCAAGCAAGGTGGTAAGGTCATAAATATGACAACTCCTAGGGGAGCCAACCAAAAGAACCTTTCTATAGAAGAAGGGCTTAATAAGGCGAAGGAATTCCTTAAAGAAAAAGGCTTTAAAAACATGGAGCCTAACTACAATCTAAGATATGATGGAACAGTATTATACAACTTTGTATATAAAGAGGACGATGTAACCATATATCCTGATTTAATCAAGGTAAAGATTGCCTTGGATACGGGGGAAGTAGTAGGCTTTGATGCTTCGGCCTTTTATATGAACCATCAAAAGAGAAACTTAAATGGAGTGACCTTAACTGAAGCCCAAGCACAAAAGCAGATAAAGACAGACTTTGCCATAGATTCAGTAAGATTAGCCCTTATACCTAAGGGGGAGAAAGAAGTAGTATGCTATGAATTTAAAGGTAAATATGAAGGCTCAGACTTTATAGTATATATAAACGGAGAAACAGGCCAGGAAGAACAAATATTACAAATAATTCAAAATGAAAACGGAACTTTAACGTTCTAAAAAGCTTAGACGCTCAGTGCAATAATGGGGTGGGTGAATATATCCCATACTTAAATTGAGCGTCTATTTTGTTTTTTGTGCATTGCGAATTGTCAATTGGTCTTTGATTGAGCATTAGTAAATTGTGGTATATATCTTACAACATCTGCATTTGTTTTGGGGGGCTTCAAGGAAAAAGAGCTAACAAAGCCAAGAAAATAATTAGGGAGTTGCTAGAAAATGATATTGGGGAATAAAACTAGATTATTTCCAACTAAAGAACAAGAGCAAAAAATGTGGCAATCAGTCGGCACTGCTAGATTCGTTTATAATTGGACTTTAGCAAAACAAGAGGAAAATTATAAAAACGGCGGGAAGTTTATTTCTGACAATGATTTGCGAAAAGAAATAACTCAATTAAAGAAAGCAGAGTTAAAGTGGTTAAACGAGGTAAGCAACAACGTGGCTAAACAAGCAGTAAAAGACGCTTGTGAGGCTTACAAGAAGTTCTTTAAGAAATTGGCAGACAAACCTAGATTTAAGAGCAGAAAGAAGTCTAAACCATCTTTCTATAATGATAGTTTAAAGCTTAAAGTTAAAGAAGGTTCAGTATTGATTGAAAAAGTTGGTTGGGTGAATGTAAGGAAAAACTCAATTCCAATGAATTGTAAATACTATAATCCAAGAGTAAGTTTTGATGGGAAGTATTGGTACCTATCAGTTGGGGTAGAAAAAGAACAACCTTCAATAGAATTAACAAGTGAAAGCATAGGAATAGACTTAGGAGTTAAAGACTTAGCAATATGTTCTAATGGAATGACATTTAAAAATATTAATAAGACAAAAACAGTAAGAAAACTAGAAAAGAAAATGCGTAGATTGCAACGCAACGTATCTAATAAATACGAACAAAATAAAGAAGGGAGGACGTTTGTCAAAACCAGCAATATCATAAAAATCGAAAAGAAAATTAGACTACTTCATAGAAGATTGGCAAACATACGAAGTAATCATAATCACCAAGCAACGAATAAGATAGTGAAAACCAAACCATCAAGAGTTGTTAT
>CAZIMA010000146.1:0-4168 GCA_964540195.1 uncultured Tissierella sp. | reverse complement strand
AGGATATTCCTTTTAATACTTACAAAGAATATATAGTAGAGGATAATCTATTTAATATGGATTTTATAGATTTCCCAATTAAATTGATCATATATGAATATAGGGAAACCCAAGTTAAGGAAGTAAAGCAAAATATTGAAACCCTAAAGAACTCAAATCAGCTGAAGGCAATTGATATTATAAATAAGGAATTGGCCAAAGGTGCCCAAATGGTTTCACGGGATATAGTCCATAACATAGAAGGAAATATCTTAACTACTAGAGTAATAGTAGAGACCATTGAAGATATTGGTAAGAAAGTCATAATTAATAATTAGGAGGATTATAGAATTTGAGTGATAGAATAGAAAAAACCATAGAAGTAAGCAATCATTCCACAATTAATGAAATATTTGGCGAATTCGATGAAAATCTTGAGACAATCAAAAGAGAACTTAATGTAGACTTAGGAATAAGGGACAATGCAGTTAAAATATATGGAGATGAGAAGTCTGTAGACCTGGGTGAAAAGCTTTTTTATAATCTAATTGAAATAATCAAGACCTATAAGAGGTTGGAAAAACAAGATTTAAGATATGCTATACAACTTGTACTGGAAGGTAAGGACCATCTTTTACAAGATTTATTAAAGGAAGTAGTCTGCGTTACAGCAACGGGCAAAACCATCAAACCCAAAACCCTTGGACAAAAAAGATATATAGACTCCATAAAGCACAATGATATAGTATTTGGAGTAGGACCGGCAGGTACGGGAAAGACATACTTAGCCATGGCTATGGCTGTCCAGGCTTTTAAGAATAAGGAAGTCAATAGGATAATCTTAACTAGACCTGCTGTTGAAGCAGGAGAAAATCTAGGGTTTTTACCCGGGGACCTGCAAGAAAAGGTAGACCCTTATTTAAGGCCTATCTATGATGCCCTTTTTGAAATCCTTGGTTTTGAAGTATATGAAAGATATATGGAGAAAGGCCTTATTGAAGTTGCACCTCTTGCTTATATGAGGGGTAGGACTTTGGATTCAGCCTATGTAATACTGGATGAGGCACAAAATACCTCCACGGAGCAGATGAAGATGTTTCTTACAAGGCTGGGTTTCGGATCCAAGGCCATTATTACAGGGGATATAACCCAGATCGACTTGCCAAGGGGAAAACAATCCGGATTAAAGAGTGTTATAAAGGTTCTTGATAATGTAAAAGGCATTGACTTTATTCACCTATCCAAGCATGATATAGTAAGGCATCCCTTAGTCCAAAGGATTATCGAGGCCTATGAAAAATATGAAAGTGATAATATTTCAAACTAATAAAGAATTATGAGGAAGTGGGTATAAATGCAATACTATATAGATAATAGGCAGTCAAAGTACGAAATAACAGAAGACTTAGAAGATCTTATTGAAAAGGTGATTTTAGAGTCCTTAAGTGTAGAAGGTTTAGACCATAATTATGAAATAAGCATATCCCTGGTTGAAAATGATGAAATAAGGGAATTAAATGCACAATATAGAAATGTTGATAGTGTAACCGATGTACTATCCTTTCCCATGGAAGAGGACTTCGATTTTGGAACCCCCATCTTAGGTGATATAATCATATCTATAGAAAGGGCCCAAGACCAAGCCAAGGAATACGGACATTCCCTTGAAAGGGAAATAGCATATCTTACTTGCCACAGCATGTTTCATCTAATGGGCTATGACCATATGGAAGAGGATGAGAAGAACCAAATGAGGGCTAAGGAAAAGCAGGTAATGAAAAATTTAAAAATCTTTAAGGAATAGTAGGGATATTATGAAGATAAAAAACCTAATCGATAGCTTTAACTATGCTGTAACGGGCATATTAATGGCTATGAGAACAGAAAAGAACTTAAGATTTCATTATATCGCTTCAATCGGAGTCATAGTATTCAGTCTTTTTTTTGATTTTTCTAGATTAGAGTTTATGATTCTTCTTATTTCAGTGGCCTTTGTCCTAGTTACTGAAATGATAAATACTGCCATTGAAAAGACCATAGATATGATTACTAAGAAATACCATCCCCTAGCCAAGATAGCTAAGGATATTGCAGCGGGAGCTGTATTGATATCGGCTATAAATGCAGCTGTAGTTGGATACCTCCTCTTCTTCGATAGGTTAAATCCTATTACTAATTATATGCTTTTTAAAATTAGAAGCAACGACATCCACCTTACCTTCGTTGCACTCCTTCTTGTTACCCTCTTGACCATAGGGTTTAAAGCCATATTTTACAAGGGAAGGGGAACCCACTTTCAAGGGGGTACAGTAAGTGGGCATTCAGCAATTTCATTTTGTGTAGCTACTATAATATCCTTTCTAGCCAATCATATGCTGGTAACTACCTTAGCCTTTGGACTGGCAATCCTTGTAGGGGAAAGTAGAATTGAGGGTAGGATTCACTCCCTTATGGAAGTAGTATATGGGGGAATATTGGGTACCCTAGTAGGAATATTGATCTTTCAAATCATAGGATAAGGGGGACATAATGAAGAAGATACTATTGATATTATTAGGACTGGCATTAGTCATGGCCGGATGTAGTAAGGAAGCCCAACCGGTAATTGTAGAACAAGAGGTGGTTGAGTATAGTCCGGTGGAAGAAATAATAGAGGAGGAAGAAGCTGAGCTTATAAAGGAGGGCAAGCCTTCACCCCTTAGCGGTATCTATGGAAGGGATGAAATAGTAGACCAACGTGTAGTGGCTGTTATGTTTGATAATCATCCTAGTGCCAGGTGGCAATCAGGGCTTAAAGGGGCTGAAATAGTCTACGAAATTCCTGTAGAAGCCCCATATACAAGATACATAGGACTTTACCTATTAAATAGCCCCGACTCCCTTGGACCTATAAGAAGTGCAAGACCCTATTTTGTAACTAAGGTTCTGGAATTTGATGCAGTATATGCCAGGGTGGGAGGTAGTGAACAGGCTAAGACCGATATTAGAAGCTTAGGCATTGCAGATATCGATGGGTTGACAAGCTCTTCTAAGGTATTTTGGAGAAAGTCCGGAAAGAGACCTCCTCATAATCTCTATACCAGTATGGAGGTCCTCAGAGAGACTCAGGTGGAAAGGGGATATAATTTAAGTGGAGACTATGAAGGATTTAAATTCTTCGAAGAGGATACAAGTATTGAAGGATACCCGGCAAATAGTATTTTTATAGACTATCTGAGCAATAATACTAGTAAATACCTATATGACCTAGAATCCAAGCTTTATAAGAGGGAAAAAGATGGTAAGACCCATATAGATGAATCGGACCAAGCCCCAATTACAGCAAAGAACATTTTAGTACAAGAAACATCCATAAAGGTAATAGATGGTGAAGGAAGGCTGTCCATAGCCCTTGAAGGCCAAGGAAATGGGAAGTTTTTTACTAATGGAGTTGGAAAAGATATAAAATGGGTAAAGGAATCTAGAAAGGCAAAGACATATTATTACTATGAAGATGGACAGGAGATAGTCTTAAATCCGGGTCATACTTGGATTCAAATAGTCAGTCCAAAAAATACTATAGAAATAGAATAAGAATAAGGAGGCCAAATGGATAAGAAAGATCTCATATCTAAAGCATTAGAGGCAAAGAAACTGGCATATGTACCCTACTCCAAATTTCAGGTTGGTGCTGCCCTTATAACCGAGGACGACAAGGTCTATACAGGTTGTAATATTGAAATCTCCTCCTATTCACCTACTATCTGTGCCGAAAGAACTGCTATTTTTAAGGCCGTATCAGAAGGTCATAGGAAGATTAAGGCCATAGCCATAGTTGGAGATTCAAACCATACCTTCCCATGTGGAGTATGTAGGCAGGTAATAAGGGAATTTGGTAAGGATGCTAAAATAATCATAGCCAACTCCGAGGATGATTATGAGGAATACAGTTTAGACCAACTCCTTCCTCATAGCTTTGGACCGGAGGATTTGGAAAGTAAGGAGAATAATGATGTATAAATCAGGATTTGTAACTGTAATAGGAAGACCCAATGTGGGGAAATCAACTTTATTAAACCAGGTAATAGGAGAGAAAATCTCCATTATATCCGATAAGCCCCAGACCACAAGAAATAAGATTTTAATGGTATATACTGAGGATGATTTTCAAGTAGTATTTCTTGACACACCAGGAATTCAATTGCCTAGA
>CAZIMA010000145.1:0-4188 GCA_964540195.1 uncultured Tissierella sp. | reverse complement strand
CATTAAGAATACCGAATGTTTATTTGTATCTAGATTCATCTGTTTTATCACCTCAGCTATAATGTTACTGAATAATATTTATACAACAATTGTAACATATGTTCGGCGCCTAGTCAATCTACAAAATTCATCCCCCACCTATAGAGGATGAGGGAATTCTTTTAAGTCATTTGTTAAATCCTGATTTAGCTGCTGATTATTCATTCCAACTATACTATATCGAAGGTGCTGAAGCTTACAACTCAGGTGAAGGCACAGCAGACGACGTTAAGATTAAGGCTTTAGACGATAAGACTCTAGAAGTAACTCTTGCAGCACCAACAGGATATTTTGCAGAGTTAACTGCTTTCTATACCTACTTCCCAGTAAGTAAGGCTGTAGTTGAAGCTAATCCAGATTGGGCTAAAGAACCTGAAACTCACGTATCCAACGGACCATTCAAAATGGTTTCATGGGAACACAATGCTACTATAGAGTTAGAAAAAAGCGCAACATATTATGATGCTGCTTCAATCAAATTAGATGGAATTCACTTGGATATCATCGAAGATGAAAACACTGCATGGCAAAAATATGAAGGTGGAGAATATGATATTCTTGCTACTCTTCCACAAGCTGTAGCTGCTCAAATGGCTGCAGAAAACAATCCTGAATTAACTATCGGTGCACAGGTTGGAACTTACTACTACAACCTAAACAACGATTTAAAACCTTTCAACAATGCAAAGGTTAGAAAAGGTCTTGCTATGACTCTTGACCGTCAAACTATAGTTGACAAGATTGCTCAAGGTGGTCAAATAGCAGCAACTGGTGTAGTACCTGTAGGTCTTGTAGATGAAACAGGCAAGGACTACAGAGATACTGTAGGAAGTCTTTTAGATTACAATCTTGAAGAAGGCAAGAAGTTATTTGAAGAAGGCCTAGCTGAAGAAGGCATGACATTAGAAGATTTCAACAACTCAAACTTTGTACTTCTTTATAACACTCTAGAAGCACATAAGAAGATAGCTCAAGCTGCTCAAGAAATGTGGAGATCAGCATTGGGAATCAACCTAGGCGTAGAGAATGTTGAGTTCCAAGTTAAACTTGACAGAGAAAAAGCAGGAGATTATGCTATATCAAGAGCCGGATGGATTGGAGACTATTCAGACCCTATGACTATATTAGACTTATGGTGGTCAGGTTCATCATTTAACGATGCTAACTACAACAACCCTGAATATGATAGACTAATCCTTGAAACAAAAGCTACTGCTGATCAAGATGTTAGATTCAATAACATGAGAGAAGCTGAAAAGATTCTTATGGAAGATATGCCGATAGTTCCAGTATACTTCTATACTCAACCATATGCAGTTAAGCCAAATGTTACAGGAATATACAAACTTCCACTATTCTACCCAACATTAGCTTACGCAGATATTCAGTAGTATTAAATTTTTTAAGTCTTACTGACCCGGTAGCAAACTACAGGATTAGTATTTCTAAATGTTAATATCAATATTTAGGGCAGGCATCCAATGCCTGTCCTGAATTATGATTACCTTGAATCCATAATATGGATTCTTTTAAAGTTTAAATGAAGGAGAGGTAATATGAAAAAATACCTTTTAAAAAGATTGGCTATGTCTGTAGTTACACTATGGGCTGTAGTAACGATAACTTTTATATTAATGCACTCTGTCCCAGGTAACCCCTTCGCTCAAGAAGGCAAGATGCCAAAAGTAGTTTATGATAACCTTCAAGCTAAATACGGCCTGGACAAGCCCTTACCGGAACAGTATGTAATCTACTTAAAGAATCTATTAAAAGGAGATTTTGGTGACTCAATGAAGTCAAGGGTAGAAACAGTTAACGATATGATAGAAAGAGGTTTCCCTGTGTCAGCAAGGCTTGGTCTTCAAGCATTAGTAATAGCACTTTGCTTTGGACCTGCATTAGGAGCACTTGCAGCCCTATATCAAAATAAAGTTCCGGATTATATATCTATGATTATAGCAATTATAGGTATATCAGTACCTAGTTTTATAATGGGTACTATTCTTATACAATTTGTTGCGAGAAATGTAGGATGGCTTCCTATAGGAGGCTGGGGAACATGGCAGCACACCGTTCTTCCATCATTTGCAATGGCCTTAATGCCAATGGCTACAATGGCCAGATTAATGCGTTCAAGCATGTTAGAGGTATTAGGTCAAGATTATATTAAAACAGCAAAGTCAAAAGGAATTACAAAATCAGCAGTTATTCTTAAACACGCTGTAAGAAATGCAATCCTACCAGTTATTTCTATTCTAGGTACTACGATTTCGAACCTAATGGTAGGAAGCTTCGTTATTGAAAAGATATTTGGTATACCCGGACTTGGACGATTCTTTGTACAATCCATATCCAATAGGGATTATACACTTATAATGGGTACAACAATTTTCTATGCAGGAATATTGATAGTCATGTTACTTTTAGTGGATATAGCATATATGTTTATAGATCCAAGAATTAAGCTTACTAAGGAGGGACGTTAGTGAAATCGGATATTCAATTCACAAAAGAAATGTTTCAAAAAGCAACTCACGATGACCGTAATGCTGACAAGATAAGACGTCCTAGTATTAAATACTGGCCAGATGTGTGGCGCAGACTAAAACAGAATAAACTAGCCATGACAGGACTTTTCATAATAGTATTTATGGCTATTATGTCCGTTGTAGGCACTATGATAAATGGGTTCTCATATACAGAGCAAAACTACGATTTAATCAATGTACATCCTAATAGTGTACACTGGTTTGGAACGGATGAACTTGGTAGAGACTTGTTTACAAGAACCTGGTTTGGTGCAAGATATTCCCTTATAATAGGTATACTTGCAGCAGCCATAGACTTCCTAATCGGGGTTGTTTACGGTGGCATAGCAGGTATGGCAACTAGAAAAGTTGATGCTATAATGATGCGTATAGCTGAGGTTATTTACAGTATTCCATATATGTTAATCGTAATACTTCTTTCAGTAGTATTCTCCACTCAAGGAGCCGGAACCTCCCTATTTGTACTAATACTTGCCATGTCTTTAACAGGATGGGTACCAATGGCAATATTAGTAAGAGGACAGGTATTACAGCTTAAGGAATCAGAGTACTCACTGGCATCAGAATCCCTTGGTGGTACAAAGGGATGGATATTAGCAAAACACATAATTCCAAATACACTGGGACCAATTTTAGTAAATGTAACATTAACAATTCCAAGGGCAATATTTGCAGAAGCAACATTAAGCTTCTTAGGCCTAGGTATACAACCACCTAAATCAAGCCTTGGAAACCTTGCAAACGAAGGACTTGCAGGACTACCTGTAGGGAATGCATATCAGATATTTATACCTGCTATATTCATATCCCTTATAATGTTTGCTTTCAATGTTCTAGGCGATGGCTTAAGAGATGCTTTAGACCCAAGACTTCGTAAATAGAAAGAGGTAGAATAATGGAAAAAATTCTAGAAGTAAAAGATTTAGCTATATCATTTAAGACCTTCTTTGGCGAAGTTGAAGCTGTTCGTGGAATCAGCTTTGATGTAGGCAGGAAAGAAACCGTAGCTATAGTTGGAGAATCAGGATGTGGAAAGAGCGTTACTGCAAATTCCATAATGCAACTTCTTCCAATGCCTCCTGCTTTTTATAAGGGGGGCCAAATCCTATTTAACGGTGAAGATATAGTTCGAAAAAGCGAAAAAGAAATGCAACAAATCAGGGGAAATAAGATATCCATGGTATTCCAAGATCCTATGACCTCTTTAAACCCAACCATGAGAATCGGAAAGCAAATCGTGGAAGGATTAATAAAGCACCAAAACTTAAGTAGACCTGAAGCTGAAAAGAAAGCCATAGAGATGCTTGACTTAGTATCAGTTCCTCAACCCGATAAAAGGATTAATCAATATCCTCATGAATTTTCAGGCGGTATGAGACAAAGGGTAATGATTGCCCTTGCTATGGTGTCCAATCCTCAACTATTGATTGCCGATGAACCTACAACTGCACTTGACGTTACAGTTCAGGCACAGATATTAGAATTAATGAAAGACCTTCAAGATAAGATGGACATGGCCATTATAGTAATAACACATGACCTAGGTATAGTTGCAGATATGAGCGACAAGGTAGTAGTTATGTATGCAGGCCAAATACTG
>CAZIMA010000144.1:0-4244 GCA_964540195.1 uncultured Tissierella sp. | reverse complement strand
CAGACTGGTATTGTTCTTCATCTTCCACCTTGTTGTATTGATATTTTATATAGTTTAGCAAGGTCTTATTGAAGGTAACTAGTAGGACCTTGTCATCATCTTCGTGACAATAATGATTTAGTAAGAATGGTATACGCCTTACTGATACCGTTGTCTTACCTGATCCAGCAACACCTTTAATAAGCATATGCCCATTAGGCTCTAGTTCTACAATTCGCCTTTGCTCCATATTTAGTTTCATATTAGTTACCTCCCGATATTGCCTCAATCATTTAATCTTTAATACCCTTAAATATGCTTAAATCTAATTTTTTTGATAAAGATTTCATTATTCCTAAGCCTGCCATGGAGTTACCATGAAGATCTAAGGGTGGGCTATAAATCCCTATTCCCCTATTACCAGGAACTACCCCCATAAGACTTCCACTTACCCCAGACTTAGTAGGAATTCCGACTTCAATTGAATATCTACTGCTGTAATCGTACATACCACATGCCAAAAGTATGCCCTTTAGTAATATTGTAAGTTCCTTGTTATTTATTGTAGCTACTTTAAAATCTTTACATCCTTCTGAAATAAACTTTCCTATTCGAGCTAAATCAACTACGTCCATTTCTATAGAACATTGTTTGAAATATGTATCTAGGATTCCTTCAACATCTCCTTCTATTATGCCCTTGTTACTCATTAGATAAGCCATTGCACGATTTCTACTTCCTGTAGCCTTTTCAGAAAGATATACCTCTTCAATATATCCTATTTCATTATTATTTGTAATGGATCTAGCCAAATCGATTATCCTTTGAAAGCGTTTGGAATCATTCCCTTTTATTAATGATGTTACTAGAATAGCACCCGAATTTATCATTGGATTTGCAGGTTTCGTTATATTAGGCATATCTAACTTAACAAAAGAATTAAATGGTTCATCTGTGCCCTCCAATCCAACCTTTTCCAAAACCCTATCTATTCCATTATCCATAATAGCAAGGATTAATGTTAATATCTTTGAAATACTTTGAATCGAGAACTTCTTATTGAAATATCCACTTTTATGTACATTGTTTTCTTCATCAATAAAGCATACGCCTATATCATTAGGATTGGCAGAGCTTAAAGCTGGTATATAATCTGCCACCTTGCCTAATTTAGTTAAGTATCTATTTTCATCGATTATGTTGTTTAAAAGCTGCTCCATTATTAAGTCCTCCTTTTTAGAAAGCTTTCTCAATACTTTCCGTGTAAAGTATTGGTAATTTTGTGATATAATATTATTGACTTAATCTTGAAAGGGGTAATTAAATCAAATGAGTTCTAATGTAAGGGTTATCCAATCTATTCAGAGGGCAATCGATATAATCAACTGTTTCAGTCAGTCTAAGCCAACCCTTAGCATCAATGAAATAAGCAAAGAATTATCACTGCACATAAATACTACAAGAGGTATAATTAATACCCTTGTATATAACGGATATCTAAAACACGATAATGTTGAGAATAAATATTCCTTGGGCCTTGTTTTTATTCCAAAGGCTGATCTTGTTAATACAAATTATGTTGATAGGATAAAAGATATTGTAAGACCTTATTTATTTGAAATAGCTAATAAATTTCAAGTATCATCTAGATTACAGCTAATTTCTAAGCAAAAAATCTTTACTGTTGATACTGTAAATCCGGAAAATTCAAGGTATATCCTTCTAACAAGGATGGATACTCCTTTTCCATTAAACGCTACATCCTCAGGAAAGCTCTACTTATATTATACCAGTAAAGAGGAAAGAGAAAACTTTCTTAATAACATAAATCCGATAAAATTTACAGATAAGACAATTATTCATAGAGATGATTTGGAAAAAGAACTGGAATTTATAGGCTTGAACGGCTTTTCTATAGAAAAAGAAGAAATAGGGCTTGGAATCAGTAGTATAGCAATACCTTTAGTGGATAGCACAGATACATTCATAGGTACCCTGAGTATTACAGCGACCAATCCCATTATAGAAAAAGTCCATAAAGATGTACTATTTGATATGAAAAAGGCAAGTGATGAAATAACGAGATTATCACTCGTTTCAATGGTGTGAAGTCTTGCTATGCAAGACCTCTGATATTTAAAAGAAGGCCAGATTTAAGTCTGCCTTCTTTTTGGCTAGCATTGTAGACAATCGAGGTCTATGCATTTAAGTTTAATTTTCTCTCAGTAACTCCTGCTAATAGATATATAGTCATCCAAGTAGCGACATGTCCTGATACGTTATTTGGATCTTGTGGTGGATAAATCTCTACAAAATCAAAGCCTTCACATTTAGCCTTACCACATTCATAAAGTGCTAGGGATAATTCAAAGGTTGTTAATCCACATGGATCTGGTGGTCCACCTGGGTTATTTGCAACGTCTAATATATCTGAGCAAACTGTTACATATATTGCATCTGTACCATCGCTTGCTATTTCAATGGCCTTTTTAATTGATTCTAATATACCCTTTAGTTTGACTTCCATTCCTGTTATTACAGTAGCACCAAATTTTTTTGCACTTTTTAATCCCTCTGGATTATTTCTTGGACCTCTTATTCCAAAGTGAACCATATTTTTTGGGTTTACATTTTCATCTTCATATAATCTATAAAAAGGAGAGCATCTTGCATATTTATCTTCTCCATATGCTTCCATATTGTCCATATGAGCATCGAAATGGATAACTCCTATTTTACCATTATGTTTTTTTGCAAATTCGCTAATCAGTGGATAGGAAATAGAATGATCTCCTCCAAAGACAACCGGGAACTTATTAGCGTCAAGGATTTTCTTGAATTCCGTTCTAATGCTCTTATAGGTAAAATCATAATCACCATTTTTGATTGGTATATCGCCCATATCTCCACCACTAAAATGATCAAATACATCAATATCAAATTCTGGTAAATATCCACCATATCTTGTAGATGCTTTTCTTATATATTTTGTACCCATTTCTGCGCTTGTAAAAGGACCATTTGTATTGACCCCTTCCCAAGGTACACCCATAATAACAATATCACTTTTTTCTAAATCCTCTTGTGTCTTGATTGTTGGCAATCCCATAAAACTAGGTACTCCACTAAAAACCTCAGGAATCTCCCTTCCTGGTACGTAACATATCGGTTTGTTTTCCATATATATTCCCTCCTCAAACTACATTGTCGTTTTATAAACTATATTATCATGACTTATTATATGCCGATAAAAAACCCTTGTCAATATGTTTTTCGAAAAATGCAATTTAGATTAGTCTAAAAGTCATTTGCATGGATTTGTAGACAACTGTAGAAAATACATCATACCTACAAAGAAAGTCCTATTTATGAGATAATCAGATTATCATAAATAGGACTTGTTCTATTTCCTGGTATTTATAATCCCAGATAAGATTTCCTAATCTCATCATTTGCCTTCAGGTCTTTGGATGTACCTGTAGTCACAATTTCACCTGTTTCCATGACGTATGCCCTGTGAGCCGCATACAATGCCATCTGGGCGTTCTGTTCCACAAGTAGAATTGTCATGCCGCTTTCTCTATTAATCTTCTTTATAGTCCTGAAAATAGTCTCCACCACAATAGGTGCAAGTCCCATGGAAGGTTCATCTAGAAGGAGTAGCTTTGGTTTAGCCATAAGAGATCTTCCGATTGCAAGCATCTGCTGCTCACCTCCGGACAGTGTTCCTGCTAGCTGCGTCTTTCTCTCCTCAAGTCTTGGAAAAAGATCGTAAACCTTCTGAATGTCTTCACTAATTCCTTTTTCATCTTTTCTTAAGTAAGCTCCCAGCTTTATATTCTCATAAACTGTAAGATTGGAGAATACGCCACGTCCCTCTGGCACCTGTGAAATACCCATAGAAACAATTTCATGGGCTGGCGAGTTGGTAATATCCTTTCCGTCAAAAATCACGGAGCCTCCAGCCTTTTTTACTATTCCTGAAATGGCGTGGAGTGTAGTTGTTTTTCCAGCGCCATTGGCTCCTATTAAAGCCACAGCCTCGCCAGGCTCAACCTTCAGAGAAATGCCTTTTAAAGCAGGAATGACTCCATATTTCACTTGTAGATCCTTTATTTCCAATGCACTCATTAAATCAACTCCTATTTAGAAAGAACTTTCTTCTTTGCAAGTCCTGGTAAATATACACTACCAAGAAAGTCTGGTCTGGTTCCATAAATATACTTATTCTTCATCGTCTGTTATTCCTCTTCCTAAATATGCCT
>CAZIMA010000143.1:0-4250 GCA_964540195.1 uncultured Tissierella sp. | reverse complement strand
TTTAAAGGTGGTCATATGATGGATAATCAAGAACCAAAATATAAACGTCGGGTCAGATATAAAGGTACTCATCCAAAAACATATAAGGAAAAATATAAAGAACTACAACCAGAGTTATATTCTGATGTTGTGGAAAAAGTTATGAAAAAGGGCAGTACTCCTGCCGGAATGCATCGCTCTATTTTAGTCGATGAAATATTGGAATTTTTACAAATCACTCCAGGACAAATTGGGTTGGATGCAACACTTGGCTATGGTGGACATACTTTAGAAATACTTAAATGTCTTGATTCAAAGGGTCATTTATATGCAACCGATGTAGATTCTATTGAACTACCTAAGACTCAAGAACGATTAGAAAAATTGGGATATGGGTCAGATATTTTAACTATTAAGCAAACAAACTTTTCCAATATAGATCAAATTGTTCTTGAATCTGGACCATTGAATTTTGTATTAGCAGACTTAGGAGTATCCTCGATGCAAATAGATAATCCTAAGAGAGGATTTTCGTTTAAGAGTGATGGTCCATTAGACCTACGGTTAAATCCTAGAAAAGGAAAATCTGCAGCAGAACGTCTAAGGACTCTTTCACAAGATGAATTAGAAGGCATGTTCATAGAAAATGCTGATGAGCCTCATGCAGCAGTTATAGCTAAAGCTATTATTTCTGATATTAATAGAGGAAAAAACATATTAACCACAAGGCAGCTCCAGGAAATAATTAGAGATGCTTTAAAATTTATTCCAGAAAAGGACAGGGATGAACAAGTTAAAAAATCCTGTCAAAGATGTTTTCAGGCCTTGAGAATAGATGTGAATAATGAATTTGAAGTACTCTATGAATTCTTGGAAAAACTTCCTAATAGCCTTGAAAAAGGTGGCCGAGTTGCTATACTCTCATTTCATTCAGGAGAAGATCGCCTAGTTAAAAAATCATTTCAACATTTTTTACGTGAAGGCATTTATAGCGAAGTGGCTCCCGGACCTATTCGTCCATCAGCAGAAGAATGCAATAGCAATAGTCGTGCCCGTTCTGCCAAATTGCGTTGGGCAATAAAGGCATAATGTTAATTAATTTTTTTCATTTGTAAAAATGCCTTTGTAACTCGTTCACGCGCTACTGGGTCATCATCATCCATCATGTTATTAAGAACTGTTGGTGTTATTTGCCATGATACATTGTATTTATCCTTAATCCAGCCGCATTGCTCTGCCTCAGGATCAGCAGACAGCTTTTCCCAATAATAATCAATTTCTTCCTGGCTATCACAATTAATAATAAAGGATATGGCTTCATTGAAATTAAATTCATGTTCAAAAGCGCTATCCATAATGGAGAAACTTTGCCCTTCCAAGATAAATTCAGCGAAATTAATCATCTCAGGCTTGTTTGGTGGGAAGCTATCTCCATACCTTGATATTGCCTTTATCTCAGAATTTTTAAATACTTTTGTATAATAGTCTATTGCTTCTTCAGCACGGCCACAGTTTTCACCCACAAACATTAGTGCAGGTCGAATCTTAACATTTATTTGCTCATCTGGGGAGTACATTATTTGCCATGACAACCCAAATTTGTCCTGTACCCATCCATATAATTCGCTAAAATCATAGTTGTCAATCGGCATCAATGCCTGACCTTCATCAATAAATGCTTCCCAATATTTCATGACTTCATCTTTAGATGAGCAGGTTACCATAAAAGAAACTGAAGGATTGACTTTAAAATAAGGCCCAGCCTATAATAACATCAAGTTAATATCCTCAAGCTCAATGGTCAAACTCTCCACATCACCAGAAGGGGTTCCTGGAATAGTACTTCTGCTTAAGAGCCTGCTGTTTTCAAAAACCTTAAGGTAGAACGCACCTGCCTCAGCTGCTTCTTTATCAAACCACAAATGTATCATAATTTTATTAATACCTTTCATATTACACCTCCAACTATTTCTTTTATGTATACCCTAATCCTTTTATGGTATTCGTGGTCTCTTCTTGCTTATTATTCTATAGACCATCTTTTCCATTTTGATAGCTCTTTATTTTCTAACTCCTTATAATCTAGGTTTGACAGCAAACTTGCAGTATCCAAGGCATTTTCCTTGCTTAATTTCTTACCACCTAGGCCTAGCAAATCCACTGATATTATTAACATCTGTAACTTGATAACAGGCACCGTTAGCCTTTGAGTTCATGATCACGTTCTTGAAGGTCAAACTCCAAGGCTATTTCCTTGCCTTCATGAGTATTTCTACCCAGATATACTAAAATTCCTCAGAAGTTTTTAGGGTTCCAGGCTCTGGATAGCTAAAAAGCTCACCTAATCATGGTGAGCTTTTTAGAGAATATATTTAGTTAATTAAAAGGTCCCGGATATCCACGTAACTGGGTTAAAGTTAATATTGCGATTATTACAGAAATAATGGTTACTATTGACCAATCACGCTTTATCAAAGCAATGATTCCTAGTATTAACCAAGCAAAGATTAAAAATATCATTAGATATGGCAGAGCTGTATCTATTGCAAATGATATGAAGTTAACTATAGGAACTAGAATAGCAAAAATAAGAGAAAGTCTTCCTACAAATGATTTCGGAAAAAAATAGATTTTCATATGATTTTCCTCCTCGAATAATATATACCCAGATATTCACATACTTAATTCTTAGTCCGTCTGAGTCTCTAGTTATCTTATTATAGGTAGTCCTATAATTATAAGATACAAAAACCATCCCCCTGTGCTCCTAAATGACATAACTAATTGATTATTGTATGGCAATTTCAGAATATTAAATAAGTTATTAACTTGACACCCGGCACCATTAGACCCATTGATTTAATACTATTATAAGGATATAATTAAAATAAATATTGATAAGCGCATGAACATCAAATACCCTTATATAGGGAACTGGAAATTCAGAAGGGTAGGAAGCATTAAATGATACAAGTTACTGATAAGGTTAAAGAAAAACTAAATATAATCCCACAACTACCTGGAATTTATAAATTTCTGGATTGCAATGGTAGGATCATTTATATAGGAAAGAGTAAGACTTTAAATAAAAGAGTTAAATCCTATTTTGTAGATAATCCAAAATGGGATAAGGTCAGTAGAATGACTCCAAATATAGATGATTTGGAGTTTGTTGTTCTGGATACTCACATTGAAGCTAGATTGTTGGAATGTGAGTTAATTAAATCAGTAAAGCCAATCTTTAATTCTCAAATGAAAAATGATGAGAAATATACTTATATCAAAATAGAGGATTATAATAGATATAACCCTATTTCCATTGTCCATAATAGGGAAGAAAACTCTTTTGGACCTTTTAGAAGAAAGTATTCTCTTTATAAAATTATAGAATCTTTAAAAAATCTATATCCTCTAGAGAAATCAGATGCCTCTTATAGTTTTGAATACCATTTGATTCCATCATCAATGGATAATGATACTTATAATATGAACAAAGAAGTTCTATTGGAGATATTCTCAAGCGATATTCATATGGATGCCTTTATTAAAGCAATTGAAGTAAAGATGAGAGAAGCCGCTTCAATTTATAAATTTGAAACAGCCTCCATGTATAGAGATATAATTTTTAGCTTAAATTACTTAAAATCTGGAATAAGCGGATACCGAAATATGTTTCTAAAAAACATAGTCCTAAAAATTCCATTTGATAGTGGAATAAAGCTATTTTTTATAAGCCATGGTAAAATAGTTCATAAAAAGTCCTATAAGAAACTATCTAATAAAAACTATAACCTATTTATAGATAATTGCTTAAAATTACCTATCCCTTCACCTTCAAGTGATGAAAAGATGAGCATAGATTATAGAGATATCCTGTATTCAGAAATATTATCCCTTCCAAGCTCTATGGTTACTTACTTAGATGTGAATTTACAATAGTGAAACATACCACTTGTCTTAACAGGTAAATGCTCTCCACGCTTCAGAAACTTAGTATTTAAATTTTCTTTTTCTCCGCTTACTACAATTATTGAATAATCCTCTTCCTTCCCTATTTTGTTAAGCACAAATTTTATAGGCCCTGTAATGGTCCTCTTTTCAACGGCAAAGCCTTATTTCCCAAGAACTTCTTTATGGCCATTAAGCAACCCCCATTCATTAGATTTTTGGTCTAACTTTTGGTGGTCGATTCACGCTGAAAGCCTAATTGCATCTAGTATTCAGAATATTTAACAACTTATTAAGTCAAGGGACCGGCACGGCCAGTCCCT
>CAZIMA010000142.1:0-4256 GCA_964540195.1 uncultured Tissierella sp. | reverse complement strand
CCTGATGTAAGAATTCATGGAATTATAAAAAATGGTGGAGAAGCAGCTAATATAGTGCCTGATTATGGCATGGCTGAATTCAATATTAGAAGTGAGGAAAGAGAATATCTTGACTATATTAGTGAGTGGGTTATGGACTGTGCAAGAGGAGCGGCTTTGGCTACTAGGACTTCTTTGGAGATAAGTCAAAGGGGTGAAAAGTACAATGAGCAGATAAAAAACCAAATCGGAACAGGTGCCCTTGAAGAGATATATAAAGATTTAGGAATTCCAACTGTAGATTTAAGTCATATAATAGGCGGATCCTCCGATATAGGAAATGTAGACTATATCTGTCCGGTCCTTCAGCCTTATTTGAGTATTGGAGAAGACTGTGGCCTTCATACAGTGGAATTTGCAAATTCCATGAAGAGTCAAAAGACTCATGATGCAATCCTTAAAGGTGGAGAGATTATAGCAAGCTTTGTATACAAAATGTATAATGACCAGGAATTGCTGGATAAGATGATAGAGGAGCATAGGGTAGCAAGGAAGTTAGGTAAGAGGGAATAGGTAAGAGGTAAGAAGTAAGAGGTAATGAGAAGAGAATACAAAGGAGGAATTACCATGTCAACGCCACATATTGGAGCAAATAAGGGGGATATAGCTGAAACTATATTATTGCCGGGAGACCCTTTAAGGGCTAAGTTTATTGCAGAAACCTTTCTGGAGGATGTAGTCCAGTTTAACGGTGTAAGAAATATGTTTGGATATACAGGTACTTATAAGGGTAAGAGGATATCGGTTATGGGAACCGGAATGGGGGTTCCATCCATTGGGATTTATTCCTATGAATTGATACACTTTTATGGAGTTAAGAACCTTATAAGGGTTGGGTCTTGTGGAGCTATCCAAAAGGATTTAAAGCTTTATGATGTTATTTTGGGTATAGGTGCCAGTACCAATTCCAACTATGCCCACCAATATAATCTACCCGGAACCTATTCTGCAACAGCATCTTATGAGCTGTTAGAAAAGGCTAAAAGAGCTGCAGATGAAAAAGGTATCCATGTAACCGTAGGAAATATACTTTCAAGTGATACCTTCTACACTGAGGATACAAGTGAAGTTGAAAGATGGGCAGCTATGGGAGTTTTAGCTATTGAGATGGAAGCCTTTGGTCTGTATTGCAATGCAGCAAGAGCCGGAGTCAATGCCTTGGCAATCCTTACGGTTTCCGATTCCATAGTTAATAATGAAGTAACTACTGCTGAGGAAAGAGAAAAGAGCTTCGTTAAGATGATGGAAATTGCTTTAGACCTAGCATAAGATTAAAGTGAAAATAAGCTATTAGCATAAATTGGTGCTGATGGCTTATTTTTTTAATGGCAAGTAGGTTTTTTAATTGAATTGTGACATATTATTAGGGTTGATTTTTGTATATCATATGGTATAATCTTTTTAGTTAATCGGTTACCCAACATTTTAACTATATTCATTACAAGTATTAAATAATTTATTGAGGTGAATATATGTGGGTAATCGTTTACCCAATATATATTAGGGTGTGATATTGTGACTATAAAACGGATAGCAGAATTGGCTAATGTATCAAGTGCCACAGTATCCAAGGTTATGAACGGAAAAGACGGAAATATTAGTGAGGCAACTCGACAAAGAGTATTGAGGATTGTTGAAGAGGAAGGATATATACCAAATGGCATAGCCAAAAGTCTTAAAATGAAAAAGACTAAGACCATAGGTATAATATTACCGGATGTAATGAACCTGTTTTTTTCAGAGCTTGCCAGGGGGGCTGAGGATACAGCTGAAGCCAACGGTTATTCTATAATCATATGTAATACTGACAACAAGGGAAAAAAGGAGCATAGGTATCTGCAGATTCTACAGGAGAAGATGGTGGATGGTATAATCCTGACAGCTACCGACAGCAGTTCCACTTATTCTTTAAAAAGGTTTAATACACCTTTAGTTCTCGTTGACAGGGATATTGACTTTGGAAATAGGGTAGGCAGTATTGTGGTGGATAATGAAAAACCCGCTTATGAGGCTACTAAGCATCTTATTGATAAGGGGTGTGAGAGGATAGGGTTTATTTCCTCTAAAAAGATAAACAAGCCGTCAATAGAAAGATATAAGGGATATGAAAGTGCCCTCTTAGATGCTGGACAAGCTTTAGAGGAAGATATTATCTATCTTGGCAACTTTACTGTTGAAACCGGTTATGCAGGAGCTTTAAAAATTCTTAATAAGCCTGACCTGGATGGAATTTTCTGTGGCAATGATTTAATGGCTATAGGGGCCATTAAAGCCATTAAGGAAAGGGGGTTAAGGATTCCTGAAGATATTAAGGTTGTTGGCTATGATGATATAGCTATTGCAAAGTATGTAACCCCACCTTTAACTACTGTAAAGCAACCTATTTATGAAATGGGTAAAGCAGCAGTGGAGATGATGGTGGATATAATTGAGGCTAGGGAAGTTGAGATGAAAATGGTGCTAGAAGCTCACCTAGTAGAAAGACAAAGCACTTAAGTATAAAAGAGGTGAAGGGTGAGATTTATGAGTGATGTTTTAGTCGTTGGTAGTATTAATATGGACCTAGTTGTAAAGGTAGATGAAATACCAAAAGTAGGAGAGACTTTACATGGTGAAGAACTGGTTCAAATACCCGGAGGTAAGGGGGCTAACCAAGCTGTAGCCATCTCCAAACTTGGAAATCAAGTGGTCTTTTTAGGTAAAGTAGGAGATGATGCCTACGGCCAAGAGTTGATTAGGTCTATGAATAAATCAGGAGTTGATACATCCTTAATTGAAGGCTGTGATAGTAATACAGGCATGGCCTTGATTAATGTTGATAAAGCAGGTAATAACAATATAGTTGTTATACCTGGGGCAAACTTTAAAGTGGACAAGGAATACCTTCATAGAAATATTGATGCATTTAATAAGGCTAAGATAGTCCTATTACAGTTGGAAATACCTGTTGAAACCGTAAAGGAAAGTCTAAGGATTGCAAAAGACCTTGGAAAGATAACCATATTAAATCCTGCACCTGCTATCCATTTAGATGATGAGATAATTAAAAATGTAGATATTTTAATTCCAAATGAGCATGAACTAGAGAGGATATCAAAAGTTGAAATTTCAGATGATAATAGCCTTTTAGAGGCTACAAGCACGCTACTAGCCAAGGGGATTAAAGAAATAATAGTTACCTTGGGCCAAAAAGGAGTCTTATATGTTAATAAGGAAGGCCATTCCTTTTACCAGGCTTGTTTAGTAGAGGCGGTTGATACAACTGCAGCCGGGGATAGCTTTATAGGAGGCTTTATTGCAGCATATTTAAGGGGATTAGACATGGGAAAGGCTATTGATATTGGTCAAACAGCAGCATCCATTACGGTACAAAGATTAGGAGCACAAAGTTCTCTTCCTAGTTTAGAGGAAGTAGAAAAGAAAATAGTATCCAAATCCCTTGCTTTTTAAGGGTTAGATAAAAACAAAAACAAAAACATCAGGAGGGCAAAATGAAAAAATTATTTACACTAGTAATCATTGCAACATTAGTTATGGGCCTTTTAGCAGGTTGTGGCAATAATTCTGAAACTCCGGCAGCGGAAGTTCCTGCTTCAGGTGGAGATGATGTAATCAAGGCAACTTTAATAGTAAGAACCCAATTAGGGGATAAGTCCTTCAACGACTCAGCTTGGGCAGGGGTTCAAAGAGCAGGGGAAGAGTTGGGAATGGAAGTTAAGGTTATTGAAATTGGTGGAGATCAAGCCAAGTATGAACCGACTTTCCTAGATGTATCAGAATCAGATTCAGATATTATACTTGTAAACTCAGGAGCTATGTCAGAAGTAGCTGATGGGCTTGTAGATCAGTTCCCTGATAAGAAATATATTTTCTTTGACATGGACCCATTATTTGAAAATACACATGAAAATGTAATTGCAATATCCTATAAGCAAAATGAATCATCCTATTTAGCAGGTGTACTAGGTGCACTTATGTCTGAAACAGGTAGAATAGGTTTTATAGGCGGAACAGAAAACCTAATTATCAATGACTTTATGGTTGGTTATATAAATGGTGCTAAGGATACAAATGAAAATATAAAAATTGAAACTTCAATGATTGGTAATTTCAATGATACAGGAAAGAGTAAAGAGTTAGCCTTTGTTCAAATTAACAACGGTGCAGATGTGATTCACCCGGTAGCAGGTGGAGCAAGCTTAGGAGCCTTAGATGCA
>CAZIMA010000141.1:0-4272 GCA_964540195.1 uncultured Tissierella sp. | reverse complement strand
TTCGCACCTCCTATTAAACTCTTCTACGTTTTGGTGGTCTACACCCATTATGTGGAATTGGAGTAACGTCTTTAATCATATTAACTTCAAGACCTGTTGCTTGAAGTGATCTGATTGCCGCTTCTCTTCCTGATCCTGGTCCTTTAACATATACCTCTACACTTTTAAGTCCATGCTCCATAGCTTTTTTAGCTGCTTCTTCAGCTGCTTGTTGTGCTGCATAAGGAGTAGACTTTCTTGAGCCTCTAAATCCTAATTGTCCAGCACTTGCCCATGACAATACATTTCCTTGTAAATCAGTTAAAGTAACCATTGTATTGTTAAAAGTTGAGGAGATATGTGCTTGACCTCTTTCAATATTCTTACGCTCTCTTCTTCTTACACGAGTCGCTTTACCTTTTTTAGCTACCATTTATTTCCCTCCTTTACCTACTTCTTCTTTGAAACCAATCTTCTAGGACCTTTTCTAGTTCTTGCGTTAGTCTTAGTTCTTTGTCCTCTTACTGGAAGTCCTCTTCTATGTCTGATACCTCTATAACAGTTAATTTCTCTTAATCTCTTAATATTTAAAGCAATTTCTCTTCTCAAGTCACCTTCTACATGGAAAGTGTCTATAACTGCTCTAAGGTTTGCTACTTCTGCTTCAGTTAAATCCTTAACTCTAGTGTCCTTATTAACACCAGCTCTTTCAAGGATTTCGTTAGATCTAGCTCTTCCTATACCATATATATAAGTTAAACCAACTTCAACCCTCTTATCTCTTGGTAAGTCAACACCTGCTATTCTAGCCATTAAAGTCTACACCTCCTAAATCTTATCAACAATCTATATCATTAACCTTGTTTTTGCTTATGCTTTGGATTTTCACAGATAACCATTACTCGTCCATGTCTCTTAATGATCTTACATTTTTCACACATCTTTTTAACAGATGGTCTAATCTTCATTACTAATCCCTCCTATGCTACTTGTTTCGCCAGGTTATTCTGCCTTTAGTTAAATCGTAGGGCGATAGTTCAACTGTTACTGTATCTCCAGGAAGAATCCTAATATAATTCATACGAAGTTTCCCAGAGATATGGGCTAAAATCTCATGACCATTCTCGAGCCTTACTTTAAATATTGCGTTAGGTAAAGCATCAACAACTTTGCCTTCGACTTCTATAACATCATCTTTAGCCATTCGGTAATCGAACCTCCTGTTCAAACGGATTTAGATACTCTCTTTAAAGGGTTCTAAAACTCTTCTAACAAATGCATCATTGACCCCTACGGTATCATTTAACTTCTCTTGAAAGTCTTTGATAACCGTATTATATATGGTCAGATGCTTAACTTTCTTCTTCTTTGGGTTGTTAAGCTTTCTTAAATCTCCATCTACGATATGAACATATTGCTCATCTATGACTTCAAGAATTAAAAAAATCTTTCCATTATCCCGGCCAGCTCTTGATTTAACCACTTGCCCGACGGTTAATCTATCAGTAAAATCCATTATATCCACCTCTTTTGGGTTCCCAGAGCTGAGCTTATTTTTATTTTCCCAGTGCTTCAACTATTGTTTTGAAAACCTCATCTATTGGTCTTATACCATTTACGTTCAGTAACAAGCCCTTCTTATGGTAGTAGTCTATCAATGGTTGTGTCTGGTCTTCATATACTTTTATACGAGTAGCAACTGTTTCTTCGATATCATCGTCCCTTTGGAATAATGGTGTTTTATCACTATCACAAATTCCTTCAACCTTAGGAGGATTGAACTTAATATGGTATGTTGCTCCACATTCTTTACAAATCCTTCTGCCAATAGCTCTTTCAATTAAAATTTGGCTGTCTGCTTCAATATTGACAACTCTATCCAAATTTATACCCATTGCAGATAATTCAACATCTAAAGCCTCGGCTTGATTAACTGTTCTAGGGAATCCATCAAGTAAAAACCCATTCTTGCAATCTTCCTTAGTCAATCTATCCTTAACTATGCTCACAACTAGTTCATCGGGAACTAATAATCCTTTATCCATATATTCCTTAGCCTTTACGCCTAAGTCAGTTCCTTCTTTTATGTTAGCCCTGAAAATATCTCCAGTTGAAATATGAGGAATATTATATTTCTTGACTATAGCTGATGCTTGAGTACCTTTCCCTGCTCCCGGAGGTCCTAATAGTACTATTCTCATCTAATCATCTCCTATAGCTTATTTTAAGAATCCCTTATAGTGTCTCATCAACATCTGTGATTCTATTTGTTTTACGGTTTCAAGTGCAACTCCGACTACTATTATAATTGCTGTACCACCGAAATTAACACTCATACCAAAGACCTTAGTAAGAACCATTGGTAAAACTGCTAATACTGCAAGTGCTAAACCACCAACGATAACTACTCTATTTACCACTTTGTTTAGATACTCAGAAGTAGGTCTACCTGGTCTAATACCTGGTATAAATCCACCATTCTGTTGTAAATTCTTAGCATATTCTACTGTATTAAATTGGATTGCTGTGTAGAAATATGTGAAGAATAATATCAATAATACGTTTAAGATGGAATAGATCCAAATACCTACTGATCCATTTGGTGTAAGATATTTAGTTATCCATTCTGAGGCTCCTCCACGTGTAAACAAGGCTATGGTTTGTGGAACAGCTAGTAGTGATGAAGCAAAGATTACCGGCATAACACCCGACATCAATACCTTAATTGGTATGTGAGTACTTTGCCCACCGTACATCTTTCTACCAACTACCCTTTTTGCGTATTGTACTGCAATTCTTCTTTCACCTTCTTGAATAGCTACTACAGCAGCTATAATGATTAAGAATAACAATGCAAGTACTAACACCTTTATAATGCTTACAATATTACCGGATGCAAATGTCTTAAAAGCTCCGATAAATTGACCCGGTAATGCTGATATAATACCTATGAAGATAATTAAGGAAATACCATTTCCAATACCCTTTTCAGTTATTAGTTCTCCAAGCCACATTAAGAATGCTGTACCAGCAACCATTGTAATAATAACAATCACATTTTGAAGTGCACTAGTAGTTTCTAATGCATCTCTAAAAAGGCCAAAAGTATATCCTATGGATTGGACTGTAGCTAACGCTATAGCTCCATATCTTGTATACATAGTAATTCTCTTTTTACCTTCTTCTCCTTGTTTAGCTAACTCTTCTAATTTAGGAATTGCGATTGTTAGAAGCTGTATTACTATCGATGCAGTAATATAAGGATATATACTCAATACAAATATACTAAATTGACGAAAGGCTCCACCAGCCATTAAGTCCATAAACTGCAAAAGTCCACCTTGACTAGCTTCAAATAGAAGTCTTATATATTCTTTATTTATATATGGTACTGGTATAGCAGAGCCTAGCCTAAATACTAATAACATCAATAGTGTGAAATTGATCTTATTTCTAATCTCCGGTATTCTCCATGCATTCCTTAAGGTTGAAAGCATCTAGATCACCTCAACCTTTCCTCCTGCTGCTTCGATTTTCTCAGCGGCAGTCTTACTGAATTTTTGTGCTTGAACAGTTAATTTCACTGTCAATTCTCCATCCCCAAGGATTTTAATTCCGTCCTTTGCCTTGCCTTTTTTAACGATACCTTCATTAAATAAAAGTTCAGGAGTTACCACTGTATCATTTTCGAATCTATTTAAATCATCTATATTTACAGTTGCAAAAACTTTAGCAAATATATTAGTGAAACCACGCTTAGGTGTTCTTCTGAACAATGGCATTTGACCGCCCTCAAATCCAGGTCTAACACCTCCACCTGATCTAGCATTTTGACCCTTATGTCCTTTTCCAGATGTTTTACCTGTGCCGGAACCGATACCTCTACCTAATCTCTTAGTAGCTTTTACCCCTCCGCCTTCATTTGGTCTTAAATCATGTAATTTCATTGGTGCACCTCCTCTTTGCTTATTCTATAACATCAACCATGTAGTCTACTTGATGTATCATACCTCTTATTTGTGGGGTATCATTCTTTTCCACTACTTGACCGATCTTTCTTAACCCAAGTGCTTGGATAGTCTTTTTATGGTTTTCAGGTTTTCCTATCAAACTCTTAACCAATTTGATTTTGATCATAGTCATTTTTAAATCCCCCCTAACCTAATAACTCTTCTACAGTTTTACCTCTTAATTTTGCTACGTCTTCTGCTCTCTTTAATCCCTTAAGAGCTTCCATTGTAGCATTTACTACGTTTCTTGGATTTTTTGTACCTAGGGACTTAGTTCTGATAT
>CAZIMA010000140.1:0-4274 GCA_964540195.1 uncultured Tissierella sp. | reverse complement strand
GAACTGAGTTCCATGAGCAAATACTAAATCATATCCCTTTGTACCATAATCCGTAAATACCGCTTCAAAGTCTGATTGCTGAACGCTTTCTAGATATTCCATCTTTACACCTAGGTCTTGTTCAACAAGCTGGAGGCCTTGGTATGCTGTTGCATTCCAGCCTTGGTCATTTATAGGACCAGGTAAAACTAGAACTATCTTATACTCATCATTGCCGGCAGGTTCTTCTGCTACCGGGGTTTCGCTTGGTGCCGGAGTTTCTGCTGGTTGTGATGCAGGGGATGAACAGCCATAAATCATCGACGAAATAAGTACTACAACCAATAATAATGTAAATCTCTTCTTCATCTTAAACATTATATACCTCCTCAAATTTTTTAAATACGATTTCTAGATTAAGGCTTTACCTACAAAGCACCTCCTTCATATATATAATCCCAAATAGGTTTACCTACTTAGGTTTTGCTTCACATTACCATAACGAGGAGGAAGAGGCGGGCTACCTCACCTCGTTACTTTTCATATGGTCGACCGAGTGCACGGGGTGCGCTGGATTTGCCAACTATTCCGGTTACAGCTACTACAGTAAGTATATAAGGGAACATCAAAAGGAATTGATATGGAATATTTATATTAGTCATCTGGACCCTAATCTGTAGGGCATCTGCAAATCCAAAGAGTAGTGATGCTAAAAGCACTCCCTTTGGACTCCATTTTCCAAAGATTACAGCTGCTACTGCAATAAAACCTCTACCTGATACCATATTGTCTACGAACATGTTAAATTGACCTAAGGATAAGAAAGCTCCTCCAAGACTTGCAAGGGCACCGCTTAGGAGAACGCAAATAGTTCTAACCTTGTCTACAGGTATTCCAACTGTGTCTGCAGCCATGGGATGTTCACCAACGGTTCTTATACTGAGTCCCCAAGATGTTCTATATAATATATAGGATGAAATAGGAACTAGTATAAATGCAATATATACTAAAATCGTCTGTTTGAAAAATACTTCTCCTATAATAGGTATGCTGGATAAGAAAGGTATTTCCAAAGGCTTAAAGGCTTCTACAGTAATTGGAACGGTTGTTATCCCAAATAGGGCTCTAAAGAAGAAGCTGGTTAGCCCTACCGCCAGAAGATTTATAGCTACTCCACTAACTATTTGATTAATCTTAATCTTTACGGTAACATAGGCAAATATACCTGCTATAAGCACTCCAAAGATTACAGCCATTAAGGCACCTACCCAATAGCTTCCTGAATAATAGGATCCAACTACACCGGTAAAAGCTCCTATTAACATAAAGCCTTCCAGACCAATGTTGTTGACCCCTGCCCTTTCCGAATACATTCCACCTAGGGCTGCAAAAAGAATGGGAACTGTAAGTCTAATGGATGCAGATAATAGAGCTATAAGAAATGTTGTAGTAAATAAGTCCTTCATTATTCTGCCTCCTTTTCATTTCTAGTCATTCTTTCTTCTATTTTAGGTCTTAGCTTATTTCCAGCTAGAACTAATAGTATTATTAGAGCTTGGATAATGCTCACTATATTGGCTGGTATTCCAACCCCTCTTTGCATGGCATTTGCTCCTGTTTGAAGCATTCCAAGAAGGATTGCCGATGTAACTACCCCTATAGGATTTGTATTCCCTAGAAGTGCTGCTGCGATTCCATCAAATCCTACGTTTCTTGAAAAGTTATCCAATAGCCTATGGTGAATTCCATTGATTTCGGTAAAACCTGCAACTCCTGCTATGGCTCCACTTATGGCAAGGGATAGTATTATACTTTTCTTTATGGATATACCAGAGTATTCTGCACCATCAGGATTAAGTCCAACAGCTCTTAACTTATAGCCAAAAGGAGTTTTCCAAAGTATTATATATACTAAGGCCGCTAATCCTACTGCTACTAAAATTCCAATGTGTAATCTGGTATTCTTTAAAATATAGGGCAAAAAAGCGTTTTCCCCTATTAGGTCAGTTTGTGGATAGAATCCACTTGCCTCCCTCAATGGTTTGTCAACTACGAAGCTTACCAGATATAAGGCAATATAGTTAAACATAATAGTTGTAATTATTTCACTAGACCCAAATATTCCCTTTAATAGGCCCGGTATAATTCCACATACTGCACCTGCAGCCATAGCTCCTATTAAACATAGGCTTATGGATATGATCGGGCTCATATGCCCTGTCTTTAAACCTACGAAAACTGCTGCAATGGCACCAAAGAACATCTGCCCATCGGCTCCAATGTTAAACAAGCCGGTTCTATAGGCAAATGTAAATGCAAGGCCTGTTAAAATTATAGGTGTTGCCTTTACAAAGATTTCCGAAATATTATAGATGGTCGTAAAATTTCCAAAGATTAAGTACTTATATGCTTCCAATGGGTTAACATCTATAAACAACAACAAAACACTTCCTATTAATAGGGCTAAAACTACTGATATTAGAGGAACGCCTATGGACAAGAGTCTAGATTTACCGGCGGTCTTTTGCCTACCCTTAATAACCTTGCTTTCTGCGGTTTTCATCATTGACCCACCACCTTCCCATCTATTCCTGCCATCATAAGACCTATCTCACTTTCTTTGAAGTCCTTTCTATCCATTTCGCCTACGATCGTTCCCTTGTAAATTACTGCAATTCTATCAGATAAGGTATTTATCTCACTAAGTTCAGTTGAGATCAACAAGACCGCCGTCCCCTGGTCTTTAGCCTTAATTATCTGCTTGTGGATAAACTCAGTAGCTCCAATGTCGACTCCACGTGCCGGCTGTACAGCTATGAGTAATTTAGGCATATTATCTATTTCCCTGGCCACAACAATTTTTTGTTGATTACCACCGGATAATCTTCTAGCTTCAGAATCCCTACCATTAGTCTTTATTGAATACTTCTTAATCATCTGGTCAGCATGGCTATTAATGGATTCAAAGTTAAAAAATAATTTACTTGTGTAGGGTTTCTTACCATGGTCCTTTAGGATAAGGTTTTCACAAACGCTAAAATCTAGCACAAGTCCCCTCTTATGCCTATCTTCAGGAATGTATCCTACACCCATATTTATTATGCTTTCTATAGACTTGTTTTTAAGGTCTTCTCCACAGAGAAGGATACTTCCGTCTGTTACCTTAAGCAGGCCTACTATTCCCTCTGCCAGCTCCTTCTGTCCGTTTCCATCCACACCTGCTATACCTAAGACTTCCCCTGCATGCACCTTTAGATTTATATTGTTGAGAATTGCAACTTTCTCATCGTTAACATATTTTACATCCTTAAGTTCAAGAACAGGCTTTCCTATACAGGATTCATTTACTCTTTCTACCGGAGATAGGTCTCTCCCAATCATATATTTAATTAGTTCATTTTCATTTGTATCCTTAATACTCAATGTATTTGTAACTTTTCCATCCCTAAGAACAGTTACATTATCGCATACAGACATAACCTCTTTAAGTTTGTGGGTTATAAGTATTATGGACATACCTCCATCTGCCATCCTTCTTAAGGTAACAAATAACTCCTCCGTCTCCTGAGGGGTTAGAACAGCTGTAGGCTCATCCATAATTAGAAGTTTTGCACCCCTGTATAAGGCCTTTACAATTTCTACTCTTTGTTGCTCACCTACGGAAAGTTCGCTTACCTTTTTATGCAAGGAAATCTCCATTCCATAAGAGTTTGCAATTTCCATTATCTCCTTCTCTAGGGTCTTTTCATCAATGACAAAACCCTTTTCTTTACCCATACCCATTACAATATTTTCAAATACAGTATGAACCGGTATGAGCATAAAATGTTGGTGAATCATTCCTATACCAACATCAATAGCATCTTTAGAGGATCTTAAATTAAGGATTTTATCCTCAAAGTATATCTCACCTTTGTCGGGTTTATATAACCCATATAAAACGTTCATCAAGGTTGATTTACCTGCCCCATTTTCTCCTAAAAGCGAGTGAATTTCTCCCCTTTCTACAGTGAGATTAACATCTTCATTTGCTGCAAAATTTCCAAAGTACTTGGATATCGAGACCATTCTAAGCATTGTCATAAAATCACTCCAATACAAAACTATATATCTAGTTTATTTCATAAATGGAATTGTTTCTTTGGTGAGTATATCCAAATAAGTTTTATTATTAAAAAATATTATAGTAAGTTTTTGTAAAATCTTCACATGAATATTAGTAAATATTCATAATTTTTCAATATATTATTTAAATATTAGGATAAGTTTACATCATTGTAAACAAGAGGAAGGAA
>CAZIMA010000139.1:0-4283 GCA_964540195.1 uncultured Tissierella sp. | reverse complement strand
ATATTATCAAAGCCTGCTCCATAGTTTGCAATTATTTTTAGATTTGGATTGGATTCTATAATCTCCTTATCGATCTTATCTGAAAGAAGGCATAGAAGAGCATCCTTTCCCTTAATTCCTTCTATTATTTCGTTTTTGGATAGTAATGTAATGTCATCGTGCATTGAAACTTCAAATTCCTTTGAAAGCATTTCGTGAGCTACCTTGGGTATTCTCCCGGAAATAAATATTTTTTTCATTATATCACTCCTCAATTCATTAATTTACCTAACTTAAATATTAACATAAGTATCTTTATTAGTAAAATCAATTGACTTAATTTTAAAAAGGAAGCTAAAAAGGCTTGTCCAATGACAAGCTTTTTTACGTGGGACAGTAAGTCCTGTCCCTATTGTCCCGCTTTAATACCAACCTCTTAATTTCATTATATTTGCGATTCTCTTAACTGAATACATATATGCAGCTTCTCTAAAAGAGACCTTGTATTCCTCTTTGGTTGCCCAAACATCATTAAAGGAATTGATAAGAGCATCTTTTTCCTTTTCTAATACCTCATCTTCATTCCAATAGTAACCATACAGGTTTTGTACCCATTCAAAATATGATACGGCAACTCCTCCTGCATTAGTCAATATGTCCGGTGCTACTAAAATCCCTTTCTGGTTAAGGATTTCATCTGCTTTAGGACTTACAGGACCGTTGGCTCCTTCACATATAAACTTGGCCTGGATCTTTTCCACATTATCAGCGTTGATAGCATTCTCTAAGGCAGCGGGTATCAATACATCTACATGAAGGGACCAGAATTCATCTAAGGATATTTTCTTGCTATTTGGAAAGTCGGATATATCTCTGTTTTTATTATTATATTGGATTAATTGGTCTATATCTAGACCATCCGGATTATATATAGCATAATCTCTTTTAGCAACAGCTAGGATTTTTGCTCCAAGGCCTTGCAAACACTTGGCGGAGAAACTCCCTACATTTCCAAATCCTTGTATCGCAACGGTTGCACCTTCTATATTGATTCCGAGTTTCTTGGAAACTTCTTTAGCAATCAATGAAACACCATATCCTGTAGCAACCCCTCTTCCTTTGGACCCGCCCCATTCTACCGGTTTTCCTGTTATAACGCCTAGGGAGTGGTTGCCTGTCAGTTTAATATACTCATCGGTCATCCAAGCCATAACCTGTGCATTTGTATTGGCATCCGGTGCCGGAACGTCGATTCTTTCTCCAAGATACTTATATAGACCACGAATATAGCCTCTTGATAATCTCTCTAGTTCACCCTGTGATAAAGATTTTGGATCAACAGTTACTCCCCCTTTACCACCACCATATGGAAGAGCAAGTACTGAACACTTGATGGCCATCCATGCAGACAGGGCTGTAATCTCATCCCTATTTACATCCGGATGGAATCTGATGCCGCCCTTGCCAGGTCCTGCTGCATCATTATAAACGGATCTGTAGCCTTTAAAGGTCCTAAGGCTTCCGTCATCCATCTTTACAGGAATGGAAATTTCTATGACCCTTTGCGGTTCTTTAAGTAGTTCATATACAGCTGGGTCTAATTCAAGTTTATTGCATGCAATTTGCATTTGTCTTCTTGCACTTTGTAAAGGGTTTAAATTTTCTTTGTTCATTATTACTCCTCCTGCCGTCTTGTGTTTAAGATTGTAATTTATTAGGATTTATAATATTATATAAATGAAGGAATGTAAAATTCATAATTCAAATGAGAATCATTCCATATTGGAATAAGGGGGTAAATTATGGACTTAAAACAGCTAAAAACATTTATAGCAGTGGCTAAAAATCTTAGCTTTACCAAAGCTGCGGAGGAACTATTTATGACCCAGTCTTCTGTCAGTAAATTGATAAAATCCATGGAGGATGAACTCAAAACCCAATTATTCTATAGAAATCCAAAGACGGAGCTTACGGAAATAGGCAGAGCTATTTATTTGCGGGGAATAAATATCCTAAGCCAACTAGATAATATTCCCTTGGAGATTGCAAATTATCACGGCCTAAATAAGGGGGAGATTAAAATCGGAATTCCTCCTTTAACAGGGTCATATATTTTTCCTAGGATAATAGGTGAATTTAACCTTATGTATCCAAATATTGAACTGCTTTTATTTGAAAGTGGGTCAAAACAAATAGAGCAAAGTCTGGAGGAGGGCAAGCTTGATATTGGAATAATGGTGCCGGACCCTTCAAAAGATCATATATATAATTCTATGGAATTCATTAGAAGTCCCTTAATGTTATTGGTAAACCATAAGAGCCACCTGTCCTCAAAGAAGGTGGTAAAATTTCAGGATTTAAGGGATGAAAAATTCGTTCTTTTTCGTGAGGATTTTAAACTATATGATGATATAATTGAAAGATGTAAGGAGAGTTCCTTTGAACCCTATATTATCTGTAAAAGTTCCCAAAGGGAATTTATATCGGAGATGGTGGCTGCAGGTCTAGGTATTGGATTTTTGCCGGAGATCATATGTAGGGAAACCAATAAGAAAAATATTAAATATATTCACATAGAGGAGCCCAGTATCTATTTAGAGTTGTCCATAGCATGGAGAAAGGATAGGTACCTTACACATGCCGGCAGGGAATGGATAAAATTTGCTGCTGAAAAATTAGGTGCAGATAATATTGAAATTATGGGAGAAACTGATTGGTTTTAAAAAAATACAAATGAATAAAAAGGTGTTGAAATAAAATATATGCGTACAATATATATAATGCTTTCTCATAGTGGGTCCATGTTTTCAAAGGCCATAAAGATATGTTCCAGGGATAGGTATACCCATGTATCCATAGCTTTAGATGAAGACCTAAATGAGCTATATAGTTTTGGAAGGATTAAGCCATATAATCCCATGATAGGAGGCTTTGTTAAGGAGGATATAGTAAACGGAACTTATAGGAGGTTTCCTGAAACAAAGTGTGCTATATATGCCTTGGAAATAGAAGATGATCAATATACGAGGCTTAAAAGAGAGCTCAACAAATTCAAGAGGGATAGTAGGAGGTATGGATATAATTTTATTGGGGTTTTAAGTGCAGCTTTTAATAAGCCAATACATAGGAAATATTCTTATTTTTGTTCTCAGTTTGTATCAGAAATACTCCAAAAGAGTGGAATTGAAATTATCAATAAGGACCCTAGATTAACTTCCCCTATGGACTTTAGCAGGTGTAATGGGCTGGAGTGTATTTATGAAGGTGACTTAATAGCCTTAAACAATCTAGGAGTACATACCACAATTCATTCTTGACATCAATATAGAAGTTTGATACATTAGTAAGAAAAATATTTTTATATTTTATCGAAAATTGTGCAACACTAACAAAAGAGGAGGAATTATTTTGCAATTTGTTGGAGAAGGTTTAACTTTTGATGATGTCCTATTGGTGCCTTGTAAGTCTGAGGTGCTTCCGAGGGAAGTGAATACTAGCACATACTTAACTAAAGAGATTAAACTTAATATACCTTTAATGAGTGCGGGAATGGATACTGTAACTGAAGCTAGGATGGCTATTGCCATGGCCAGAGAAGGTGGAATTGGAATTATCCATAAGAATATGTCCATTGAAGCTCAAGCCTTGGAAGTGGATAAGGTAAAGAGATCGGAGCATGGAGTAATAACAGACCCATTTTTTCTATCCCCAATTAATGCTGTATCAGATGCATTAGAGTTGATGGAGAGATATAGGATTTCTGGTGTTCCAATAACAGATAATAAAGGTAAATTAGTTGGAATTATTACTAATAGGGATATTAGATTTGAAAAAGAAGTTTCCAAAAAGATAGAAGAAGTAATGACTAAAGAAAATTTAGTAACAGCTCAAATGGGAATTTCAATGGATGATGCACTTGATTTAATGAAGAGTCATAAAATCGAAAAACTTCCTCTTGTTGATGATGACTTTAATCTTACAGGATTGATTACTATAAAGGATATAGAAAAAACCATTCAATACCCAAATTCTGCCCGTGATAGCAGGGGAAGACTCTTAGTAGGAGCTGCCGTAGGAATTACCGGGGATATGCTTGATAGAGTAGGAGTCTTAGTTAAATCCGGCGTAGATGTTATAGTGTTGGATACAGCACATGGTCACTCAAAAAATGTATTAACTTCTGTTCAAAAGATAAAGGTAGAATACCCAAAATTACAAGTAATTGCAGGTAATGTTGCGACAAAGGAAGCTACTATAGATTTAATCGAAGCAGGAGCAGATGCTGTAAAGGTAGGTATCGGACC
>CAZIMA010000138.1:0-4345 GCA_964540195.1 uncultured Tissierella sp. | reverse complement strand
CAGATATCAAGTGTAAAGCACCTATTATTGAATTATGATGAATAATTTAGGTATATTATTACAACCATAATCATTATAATTGTACAAACTATAGTATTGGCACCCTTAGCAATATTCTTTGGAGAGAGTGCCTTGGACTTTAAAATCGGTCTTGTTGCACAAGTTGTTATTTTATCCATATACCTATTAATAAGCTCCTGGATTTTATTCAATATAAAAACAAGGTATTTATGAGCCTAATGCTCAGTATGTTTGTTATCCTTATTTCATTTAGCATATATAGAAATATTAAGATGGAAGGTCTATTAAATGATATATTGATAATTGCATTCCTTACCCTAGGTCTTTTATTTGTAAATGTGGTCATAATTAGAGATGGTTTGAGAAATAAATATGAAGAGCAGATGCTTGTTACATATGAAAAGTACTTACCTATTATCGATGAATTAATGGGGGAACTAAGGGCAAAGCAACACGATTACGATAATCATCTTCAGGCAATAAATATGATAGCCCTGACCAGTAAGGACAATGATTCTCTTATACATAAGATGAAGAAATATATTAGCGAACTCGATGAAGATATAGAATTCAACAAGTTGATCAAGTTAGAGAATAAGATATTGGCCGGTTTTTTATACAATAAGATTAAGAAGGCTAAAGAAATGAATATGGACTTTCAAGTAGATATTAAAGACTATGGATTTAATACTAGTCTTAAGGATTATGAACTTATAGAGATATTGGGCAATTTAATAGACAACGGATTGGAAACAGGAGTAGAAAAAAATCGAGTAAAACTATTATTAGTAAAGGAAGATCATCAAAGCGTTATGGAAGTCATGAATAAACATCACTTTTTAGATAGTAATACTATTTCCAAGCTTTTTAAGACAGGATACACTACTAAGAATAGGGATGATTTAAGAAGCCATGGTTATGGATTGCCTAATGTGCAGAAAATCATTCAAGAGAAAAAGGGCTCTATAATGGTTGAAAACAGAGATATAGGTGGAGAAAATTACATAGCATTTAGAATAGGAATCCCTCTAAAACAATTTTAGAGGGGCTTTTTTCTAAAACACTATTAACAATTTGAATACAAGTCCTTTAATTCTTGGGGGCATTCAGGCTCTCCCCAGTAGATTATGGAATTAGTATTATCTAGGATAATTGGTGCTAACATTATTAGGAACGAACATAGATAGCCAATCAATAAATGGATAATAGAATTATCTTTTTTCAAAAATCCAGCCACCCTTCTTTAATAGTAATTGTAGGGCTTGTAAAGCAAAGACCCATGTGGACATATCTAAATACATGTTTGGGGTTAATCCTTTATAAAGTATAAAATGGACAAAAATAACCACTAGACCTATTCCCTTAAGTTTCCTTTTTTTCTCTCTTGAGTGTTTTGGCCTGTTGGGATTATTTATGGGAGCATAGATTAGTGTAATTATTGCCGAAAGTAGCAATAGATATGATCCATAGCTTTTTAAGGAAATTTTGTTATATAAGAATAATGCTACAGAAAAAAAGGTAAGAGTAAAAAATAGACAGCCTTTATATGTTTTAAAATGCAGCCCTCCTGTAATAGGCCTTATAAAAAACAAAGCTACATTTGCACATATAAACTCCCAACCTTGTCCCAATATAGAAAATATTGTAATCAAAATTGCTGACTTTGATAACTCGGCATATAAAAGATTTAAAGAGAAATTCAGTTTGGCCTTTTCAATAGGGGACAAATCGAATTTCTCTTCAAAATACTTTGCTAGAATATTCATTTAAGGGACCCCCCAGTCACTTAATTAGTAATATACAGAATTAAGGTCCCTTTGTAAATATGGATTGCCTAAACGACATCTTTACATGTCTAAACAACAACTAAAATTGTGTATCTTTTGTAATTACATCTAAATCTTCATAAAACTTTAATACACTTTCCCCATTCAAATCATCTTTATCTAATGCTAATGTATCTATATATAATTGAAATATCTTGCCTATATTGAATTCAGGGTAGTCCTCAACAACTTCTTTATATTGATTCAGTACATCCTCTCTGACCTTAGAACTACCCTCTCCAGCATATATATACTGGTTTCCTACGCCCTGAATAGCTGCATAGATATATGCCGAATAGTAGTTTTTTACTTTGTTCATGGTTTTACCATCAGGATAGGTCCTTAAGTGATTTTCGGCCTTAATCCCTCTTTCTATAAGGTCCTTTAAATCCACAACCATGGATTCACCGTCAGTAAATACCATCTCCCCTTCCCTTTTTAATATATCCAAATAAGACTTGATCTCCTCTGAAGCATATTCCTTATATTTTACTAAAGTTTCGCTTAAATACTTTATGGACTTATTAGATAGGGATAAATGGTCTTCTAGGCTTAAGACTATTTCATCTACTATATCTTTATCTAATTTAGAGATATTTTCATCTACTAGCTTAATTATATCTTCATTAGAACTATTAGAGCTTATCATCCCATAGTAGTCTTTTAATACTTGAGTCTGTTCCTCTCTAGTTAATCTTTCCTCAACTAGTGCTTGTGACCCTTCTGCTTCTATTACATCCTCTTCAACCGGTTCTACTGCTTCCTTAGAGCAGCCACCCAAAAGAATTATTCCAATAAAAAGAAATATGTATTTCCTCATAAAACCCCTCCTTTATTTTCTTCACACCACCTATTCTTACTAACCGGTACCAGCCACTTTAAGAAGTTAGGACACCCTAAACTCATTATAGACTATCCAAGGAAAGATTTGAAATTTAGATTAAAAAATTCTATGTAAAATGATAAGAAGTCATGATTGGCTTTATCTAAATATTTTAAAAATATACAACAAAACTCTTTTATATGGTATAATAAATACCGTCAAAATGTATTTATTGCATCGTATAAAGATTTTAAATAAAGAAGGGATTTGAAACAATTTGATAAGTGTAAACAATGTAGGCTTAAGATATGGCTCACAGAAGTTATTTGAAGAAGTAAATCTAACTTTTACTCCAGGTAACTGTTATGGAGTTATAGGAGCAAACGGAGCAGGAAAGAGTACTTTTTTAAAGATTTTATCCGGTGATATAGAGCCAAATACCGGTGATATTTCAATCGCTCCTAATTCTCGTATGTCAGTACTAAAGCAGGACCACTTCGAGTTCGATGACTGCCAAGTACTACAAACTGTAATTATGGGTAACAAGAGATTATATGAAATAATGATAGAAAAAGATGCCATCTATGCCAAAGAAGATTTTACTGATGAAGATGGTATTAAGGCATCAGAACTTGAAGCAGAATTTGCTGATATGGATGGTTGGAGTGCAGAAGCAGAAGCATCATCATTGCTTCAAGGCTTGGGAATACCAACAGATGCACATTATAAAAATGTCTCAGAATTAAACAGTAATGATAAGGTTAAGGTCTTATTAGCTCAGGCCCTATTTGGAAAACCGGGCATACTGATCCTAGATGAGCCTACTAACCATTTGGATGTTAAGAGTATTAAGTGGTTACAGGAATTCCTAGGAGATTTTGAAGGAACTGTTATAGTAGTTTCTCACGACAGACATTTCTTAAACGAAGTATGTACTCATATGGTTGATATAGACTTTGGAAAGATTAGGATGTATGTAGGAAACTATGATTTCTGGTATGAATCAAGTCAACTGGCTTTACAAATGATGAAAGACCAAAATAAGAAAAAAGAAGAAAAGATTAAAGACCTTCAAAACTTTATCACTAGATTCTCTGCCAATGCCTCTAAATCCAAGCAAGCAACTTCACGTAAGAAACTATTGGAAAAGATTACCTTGGATGATATTCAACCTTCCACAAGAAGATACCCATTCGTAGGATTTACTATGGATAGAGAAGTTGGAAATGAAATCTTAACAGTAGAAGATTTAAGCCTGTCCTTAGACGGAGTTAAAATTCTTGATAATGTAAGTTTCAGGGTAAATAAAGATGATAAGATAGCATTTATAGGTAACGAAATCGGAATTACTACATTATTTAAGGTATTAGCAGGTGAAATTGAACCTGATAGCGGAAGTTATAAATGGGGTCAAACAATTACTAAATCATATTTCCCTAAGGATAACTCAGAATACTTTAATGATGTAGACTTAGGACTAGTTGATTGGCTTAGACAATATTCTGAAGAGCAAAGTGAAATCTATTTAAGGGGATTCCTTGGTAGAATGCTTTTCTCAGGTGATGAAGCTCTAAAACAAGCCAAGGTTCTTTCAGGAGGGGAAAAGGTAAGATGTATGCTGTCTAAGATGATGCTTACAAATGCCAATGTACTAATCCTAGACCAGCCAACTAAC
>CAZIMA010000137.1:0-4375 GCA_964540195.1 uncultured Tissierella sp. | reverse complement strand
CCAATGGAGAATGGGCAAGCTAACTTTGAAATTAAAGGTGCTAGGTTCGCTCAATCTGGCTATTCTAAAATAGATTTTGGAAAAGAATTTGAGGCGCATATATTTGGAAATATTCATAATATGATATAATTAAGTTAGAATGAATCTTTTGATGGGAGGCATAGTATGGAAAAATCAAATCCTCTAGGCTTAATGGATAAAGACAAGCTAGTTGAGATTTTCGTTTATCTAAATGAAAGGTTGAAAGAAAATCAAATACAACTAGAGATAACCGTATATGGAGGGTCTATAATGACTATGGTATATGACAATAGACCAGCGACTAAGGATATAGATTGTGTTTTTAATATTGCAAATTCAAAGCTTTTAGAAAATATATTAAATTTTACTAAATATGCCTTTAATCTTTCCGATGATTGGATAAATGAAGATATTAAAGAACCATTGAAGTCTTTATTGAAAGAAGATAAGGAAACATACAAATCATATTCTAATTTAAGAATACTCAAGCCTAAGGCAGAACAATTGTTGGCCATGAAAGTATTAGCTGCCAGACCAGAGCCAGCAAAGGATTTTGTGGATGCTTATATACTATGTAAGGATTTAAACATATCAGCAAAAGGCCAGCTTCTAGAAATAGTCTCAAATTATATCCCTCTTAAACTCTTAGGTGAGAGACAGATAAATTTCATAAAATATTTGGGAGTTGATTTAGGTTATGATTGGGAATAAATATTTAAGAGATTTTTTTGAGTATCCTGATGAGGATACTAGTATTAATCAATTGCTGGAATTATTAAAATCTAAAGATACTAGTTTTATAAATAGCTTAGGGAAACCAATAGATTTGGATAATTGTGATGAAAAAGAAATCGAATATTTAACCAAGGTATCAGCCCTAATAGATTATTATTTGCAATTAAATGGCCTAGAGGTTCCCGAATGGCTCAGGTGTGAAAGATTAAGTTTTAAAAAACCATATTTTCATTCTAAAAGAATTAGTGATTTTGAGAAGGTAAAATTACAATATACTAATCCTGGACCTTTTAAGGCCAGAAATGTTTATTTTGATTTACAAGGAATTGAAAGAATCTAAATGAATTCAAATTGAAACCCAAAGGAGCAGAAGTTAAGTTTGTTTATGTTCTAAAAGAACCGAGTTGCCTCGGTTCTTTTCCTATACAGCTGCATCAATTGATTCAATTAAGATTCTTTCAACCTCTTTTGCTACATCCCCTAAATCCTCATATCCCATCATTCCAATAAGTATTTCAGGTCTGGCAGTTCCTATAAATACCTTGCCCTTATTCTCATATACTACCATCTTACAAGGAAGAAAATATCCGGTTTCTAGATGCTTTGATAATACCTCATTTGCCTTTTGGGGATTACAAACTTCTAGTATTTTGAAGTTGTTTGGGAAATCTATATTATGCTCAGCCATTTTGTCCTTAAAGTTCAATTCCCAAAGAACACCAAACTTTCTTTCCTTTAGCTCATTTTTGATGCTTTCTATAGCATCTTCAAATGACTTATTAGTTGACTTTTCATATCTTATATCCAAAATTACACCTCCTCTAAATTATTCTTCATAATGAATATACCCATTAGTGGATATTTCATTAACACTATATTCAAGTATCAGAAGTAATTGCCTAGCAATTGCCTCACACCACTGCAATGAGGTGGCAAGGCATGTTCACCTTGTTATTTTTAGGGTATATTATATGTGAATATTAATCAGGGTGGGATATGAATCAGATTAAAATAAGACGACCAAATATAAATGATAAAGATGACTTGTTAGGGTTTTTTAAGATATTACTGGAAGATACCTTCAAAAAGGAAGGTATTGAAGATTTAGTGGAGGATTTACAAGAAGAAACTTTATCTAAGAAGAAGTATCTTGAAGGAGTTGCCACGCATTCTTTTGACTTCAGTCACAGGGGTCACTTGGATTCCTAAAAGAGGACCATTTAGAAAGGAACTACATATATTAATAACAAGGTGATGATACTCTCATTTCTTAAGCGATTAAATGTTGCAGTAGAAACTACAAGTAGTTTCATCGATGCTTAAAAGGAGGTTGAAAAATGGATAATTGGCTTTGGAGTTTAAGGACTGATACTCCCCAGGAGGGCTATGAACTAGCTATTTTACTTTCACAAAAAGGTGTCCAATATACACAAACATCCGAAGATATACGTAGGGTTCTAAGAGGACAATATTCTAATGATGCTAATAGTTTAATAGCGGTATCACAGGTGATTGCAATAAATTTCCAAACTATTGCAGCGGCAAATAATTATTGGAATGTACCAAGATGTTATTAGGTTATATATAAGGTAAAATAATTTTATTTTATTTCATAGATATAAACAGAGCCAAGGATAAATCCTTGGCTCAAATTTTTCCATATAGTTACAATATGGTTACAATTTGTAAAGGTGGGTTATCATGCCTTTTTATATGGTATTATTACATTAGATGGTTAAAGAAAGCATTTAATAATTTAAAGTGTTTTTCTATTTTTATTTTCTTTTATATTCTGTGAGGTGAACTATGTCTGGAGTTACAAAACCAATAAAACGCTCATATTTAAGATTAAAATTAAGCAGTGTGTATTATGGAATCCTACGAAAGATTTCATGGATTAGAATGAAGGAGATATTTGCTTCTAATTACCAACAAGAAGCTTTGCCTTTCTTATACTTTTCACATAGAACTATCTTACTTCGAGACCTAAGAGATGTAGACATGTGGTTACAGCATAATAAAATAATTAATTTAAAAATTGCTGCAAAAAAACTTAATGGAATTTTACTTGGACCAGGAGAAGTTTTTAGCTATTGGAGATTAATTGGTAAGCCATCAAAAAAGAAGGGCTATGTTGACGGAATCATTCTAAAAAATGGAAGCTTTGGTGCAGATACAGGCGGTGGTTTGTGTCAATTATCAAATTTAATTTTTTGGATGACAATGCATACTCCTCTTACAGTTATAGAGCGCCATAGACATGGATATGACGTGTTTCCTGATTCTAATAGGACGCAACCCTTTGGTAGTGGAGCAACTTGTTTTTATCCTCATGGTGATTTGATCATTCAAAATAAGACTCAGGATACATATCAACTCCTTGTATCAGTTGGAGATGAATTTCTTGAAGGGGAATGGCGCATATCATCCAAACCTAAACATAAATTTCAAGTAATTGAGAGAAACCATGAAATGAAAGGCGAGTATTGGGGGGGTTATAGCAGACATAATGAATTGTATCAGCAGAAGTTAGACCTTGATGGAAAGATGCTTGATGAAGTACTAGTTGTAAAGAATTCTGCAATTATGATGTACTCTCCATTTTTAGAGGATAGCTCTGACCAAAAGGGGACCTAATTAAACCAAGTATAAATAGGAATTTGGAGATGAAGATATGAACAGTAAAAAGCTTTACAAGATAGCAAGTTATATTGCTTTGATAGGAATAATACTGCTTTTGATTGTTATCTTATCTAATTCAGCTTATCCAAGTATGGTTTTTAGAATTTTAACACCATTAGCTATGCTATTTGTTTTTACTAGCGTTGCATTGCTTGGTATTAGTTGGTTATTAGAAATTAAAGAGACTATTAAAAGAAAAGAATACATCTCAGCAGGTATCATTATTATTATAGGTTTGCTCTTGGCTTTTAAGACTCTTAGATATTAAAAATAAATAGGAATTTGTGGTGCAGATTATTTACATTAGGGGAGGAAAAGCTATGAATAAATACGATAAAATAGATGAACTACTGAACACAACTTGCTATGTAATTGATACGCTACCTAAAAGAGTAGAAAAAGATAATGAAGGACATTATTTTGCAGTAGAGGAATACTATCTTGAACAGGCAGAGCTGCATAAACTATACTGGAAGTTTATAGATGTTTTACTAAAGCTAAATTGCTATTATGATTTTCAAGTAAGTTTTCAGGAAGAATGGAGTAGGAATCCATTACCTAAAATATTGGCAGAATGGGTTTTCCAATGTGTGGAAGTTAAAAAGAATTATATAAATATCCTAATTGAAAGCCAGAATGCCATGATTACAGTAAATGGGGATTACCTTTATATGAGTCTATATAACCCGAGTGATCAATTAATGAATATAATTGAGAAATTAGCCAGAGCAGAAGGTCTTTTTGTGTGGAAAGGAAGTTGTTAAATTTGATAAAAGAATTTGAGATTCAAGGTTGTGTTGAAGTACCAATGGAATTATCAGAAGATGAGTTTTAGGATAAATTTATTGAATTTATTGAATCTAATAACTGGTTATTCGGTGGTGGGATAAATGAAATTATTGATGGGTTTTATATTAATGCTGATGGAACAAAAGGG
>CAZIMA010000136.1:0-4391 GCA_964540195.1 uncultured Tissierella sp. | reverse complement strand
TACCTTACATATTTTTACATCGTTTTTCAGTGGTCTCGGACAGGAACCTTGTCCATAATTCCCTAAAAATCCTTAGAAAACTACAAGAACCTATTGTATCAACTAAATTGATGCCATAGGTTTTTGTATTTTCAACAAATTAGTATTGAAAAATTCTATTTCTACCTAAAATTTACTATATTATGATAGAATTTAAGCTGTGAATCTGTTATCATAGAAGGTAATTATATTTTAATTACATAAATTATTTACATGAATCAAGGGGGGATATCATGAAGAATAAAAAGCTGTTCTTGTTTCTTTTTTTGGACATAATTTCCATAAGTCTGTCTTATTATTTAGCACTTCTATTAAGGTTCGAAATTGGATTTACGAATCTTTATCTGCAATTTTATTTTGATAACGTAATACCAGTGACTTTAATAAAGCTGGGTATATTCTATTTTTTCAACCTTTATAAAAGCCTATGGGAATATGCCAGCATTGATGAGCTTCTGGAAGTATTAGTTGGAGTTACTATGGCTAATATTGCCATGGTAGGTTACTTCTTTATTACAAAACAAACCCTATCAAGGAGCCTATTCTTAATAATAGATATTATGGAGTTAATTACCATAGGTGGTACTAGGTTCTTATATCGAATAATAAGAAGATATTCAAGGAGATTGAAATCAAGAGATACATCTACTAGGACTATGATTATTGGGGCAGGTTCTGCCGGTGTAATGATACTTAAAGAATTAAGAAATCATGATGCACTTAATGCTATACCTATAGCCTTTATAGATGACGACTTTAAAAAACATGGAAGCTATATAAACGGTGTGCCTGTAGTTGGAGGTAGAAATTATATCGATTGGGCTGTAAATAAGTATGATATTGATGAAATCATAATAGCCTTACCTTCTGCATCTACAGCACATAAGAAAGAAATACTTAATATTTGTAAAGATACAAGGGCAAAGACAAGAATATTGCCTGGAATGTATGAGCTTATCGGTGGGGAAGTAAGTATTAGCCAGATTAGGGATGTACAGATAGAGGACTTATTGGGGAGAGATGAGGTAAAGCTGGATATTGAGGGATTGTCTGACTTTATAGAATCCAAGGTCATTATGGTAACAGGTGGAGGAGGGTCCATCGGCAGTGAATTGTGTCGTCAAATCGCAAGATTTAAACCTAAAGAGCTAGTTATAATAGATATATATGAAAACAATCTATACGATATACAATTGGAATTATTACATACTCATAAGGATCTAAACTTAAATCCTATTATAGCTTCAGTTAGGGATAAGAGTAGAATTGATGAAATTGTAAAAAATACTAAGCCTCATATTATCTTCCATGCTGCTGCACATAAACATGTACCACTAATGGAGAATAATCCTAAGGCTGCCATAAAAAATAATGTTCTCGGAACCCTAAATGTAGTACAAGCTGCTGATAAGCATAATGTTGAAAAATTTGTACTTATATCCACAGATAAGGCTGTAAACCCAACAAACGTTATGGGTGCTACTAAGAGATTTGCAGAGATTATAATTCAAACATATAATTCCATCAGTAAGACGGATTATGTTGCTGTTAGGTTTGGCAATGTTTTGGGTAGCAATGGCAGTGTTATACCCTTATTCAAGAAACAAATTGCTGAAGGTGGACCTGTTACTGTAACTGATGAAAGAATCATTAGGTTTTTTATGACTATACCGGAAGCTTGTAATCTGGTTCTTGAGGCTGGGGCCATGGCTAGGGGTGGTGAAATATTTGTTCTTGATATGGGAGAACCTGTTAGAATAATGGATTTGGCTAGGGACTTAATAAGACTATCGGGTTTTGAGCCTGATGTGGACATTCCTATTGAGATTACAGGATTAAGACCAGGTGAAAAGCTTTATGAGGAAATCTTAATAGATAAGGACAATATGTTAAAGACAAAGAATAATAAGATATATATTGAAAAGTCAAAAGAATTCCATCATGATATTTTAATGATGAATATTGATAGAATAATTAAGAGTATTGAAAACGATAGTATAATGGATATTAAGCATAATTTAGCTAGGATTATACCAAGTTATACACCCTATGAAGTAAATAAGGAATACTCTTCAGAGATTCTGGATAAGAAGCTAGTAAATGTTATAGGGGAATAGTAAATTTAAATTAGTAGCAATACTAAAATTTTGGAGGAATGAAGTTGGAAGAAATAAGTATAAAAGAGCTCTTTTTCATACTAAGAAAATGGATATGGCTGATAGTAGGATTATTGGTAGTATCCATGGTCATAAGTGGACTTGTGAGCTTTTATGTTTTGGATAAGGAATATCAGGCTTTTACTACCCTAATGGTTGGTAAGCCTCAGGATTATAAGTCGGAAAATACTTTGGAATATAACGATTTGATCCTAAACCAAAAGCTGGTATCAACTTATGGGGAGTTGATAAAGACCAGGGCTGTATCTGATAAGGTTATTGCAAATTTAAAATTGCCTATAAGTTATTCCCAATTTGGGTCCAAGGTAAATGTTAGCTTGGCAAAGGATACTGAGATCATAAAGATTCAAGTAACAGATGGAGATCCGGCTTTGGCTGCTGATATAGCAAATGAAACAGCTGAAGTTTTTATGGAGACTGTAAAGGAAATTATGAAGGTGGAAAATGTTCAGGTAATAGACCCGGCCCAAATGCCTACTGTTCCGATTAGTCCAAGGCCATTGATGAATATAGGAATAGCAGGAGTATTGGGGGTTATGTTGGGAATTTTTATTGCATTTCTAAAGGAATTTCTGGACAACTCCATCAAAACACCGGAATACGTAGAAAAATACTTAGGTGTACCTGTATTAGGTACTATACCACTAGTTGAAGATTAAGAGGTGTATAAATGGATAGGTTAAGGCTTTTTACTTTGAAGAATCCAAAGAGCATAGCTTCGGAGGCTTTTAGGACTTTAAGGACAAATATACAATTTACCAATATAGACAAGAGTATAAAATCCATAGTAGTGACATCATCAGGGCCTGGGGAAGGCAAAACTACTATTACATGTAATCTGGCAGCTTCTATTGCACAGACGGATAAGAGGGTGCTTTTAATCGACTGTGATATGAGAAAGCCCAGAGTCCATAAGGTATTTGGCATAACCAATTTAGATGGGCTTACAAATATTCTTATGGGGGAAAAGAAGATTTCAGATGTGGAATTTAAAGAAGACCAGGATATAAAGTCACTTACAGTAGTGACATCGGGTCCTATTCCTCCAAATCCGGCTGAATTACTTGGATCAAGAAGAATGAGGGATTTTCTTGAAGATATGAGGGACCAGTTTGATATGATAATACTGGACAGTCCACCTATAAATTTAGTGACGGATAGTGCGATTCTTTCAACAATTACGGATGGTACCATTATGGTGGTTGAGGTTGGAAAAACGGATTCAGAGGCAGCCATAAGCGGGAAAGAGCTATTGGAAAAAGTCAATGCTAACTTAATAGGTGTAGTATTAAATAAAATACCTACTAAAGGCAGAAGTTACTATAATTATAGCTATTATCAATACGACGAGTATTATGAGGATGATATTAAAGGTGGAAGAAGGAAGAACAAAAAGAGGAGACGTAAATGATCGATATACATTCACACATCCTGCCATATATGGATGATGGCTCAAAGGATATGGAGATGTCATTAAGAATTGCTGAAATATATGTGAATAATGGAATAGAAAAGGTAATTGCTACTCCACATTATATAGATGGTGGAGGGAAGAAATCCAATGAGGAGTTAAGAATTGGACTGGAAGCTCTAAAGAAAGAGTTGGCTAGAGCAGGGATTCCTTTAGAAGTTTATCCAGGTAATGAGGTATATATAAAACCGGACTTATTAGATGATTTAGAGAAGGGAAAAATATCTACCCTTAATGACAGCAGGTATATATTAATTGAACTGCCTATGAATGAAATTCCAATCTATGTAGAGGATTTAATATATGAACTGTCCATAAAAGGATATGTTCCAATAATTGCACATCCGGAAAGATATACAAAGATAATTGAAAATCCTAATATTCTTTATAGGTATATATCCATGGGAGCCTTAGCACAGTTAAACCTACCCAGCCTTGAAGGCTTCTATGGCTCAAGGGTAAAGAAGGCAGCAGAGGTCCTTTTAAACCATAAAATGATCCATTTTGTGGGAACGGACACCCATTCGAATCGAAGAAGGTCTACGGAAGTTTTGGATTCGCTTGATATTCTTTATGATTTAGTAGGGGATGAATATTTTCATCAATTAACAGAAGGAAATGCTGAGAGGGTCTTAAAAAATATGGACATGGGGACAGGAAGAGACCACTGAAAAACGATGTAAAAATATGTAAGGTAGATAAAT
>CAZIMA010000135.1:0-4585 GCA_964540195.1 uncultured Tissierella sp. | reverse complement strand
AAGGCAAAGCTAAAGGAAATAGATATGCTTGGAAATCAGGCAGCACCAAAGGATAGGGATATGTATGACGACTTAGAACTGGTTCTGGAGATGTATGAAAGAGGATTCCACTTCTTACCAATAGACCTTTATAAATCACATGCTACCAAGTTCCAAATTGAAGATGGAGGTTTAAGGCCCCCATTTAACAGTATTGCCGGTATGGGGAATGTAGCAGCAGAAGGCTTATATAATGCAGCCTTAGAAATGCCTTTTAATTCAGTAGAAGATTTGATGAAACGTGGCAAGATTGGTAATGTAGGAGCAGAGCAACTTAGGAAGTTCGACTGCTTAAATGGCCTACCTGAAAAGGACCAATTGAGTTTGTTTGATTTTGGTTAGGATTTGGGACAATAGGACAGGTGTTTTTGTCCCACTTTTCCCACTTAATAGATATTTCAGAAAATTTCATATTTGTGGTATAATGAGTATATAAATGTCTGGGGGGTATCCTATTAAAGAAAAGATTAGGAGGAATAAAATGTCTATAGCTAGTATAATTAATGATTATGGCAAAATATATTCACCATATCACGAAAACTTAGTGAATCATTTGCCTATGGGGCAATTGGCTTTTTATAAATTGACTCAAAGCCTAGAAAAGACTAAAGTTTATTCTGAAAAGTTTGTTCAAAGCTCCAATATTAATAAAGTTAAGACTGATTACCCTAAGGCATCATCCATAGATGAATGTTTAGGACAAGCTCATATGTATGAAGCTTGCCTTGATTTAATCACCAATGGAATTAAGAAGACAAGTATAAACCAGTACGTATACCAAATACTTAATAGATATGAACTGGGCATATCTTCAGGCTTATTTCATACACTTATTAGAGTAGCTTATGGAGTAGAGGGAAAGTTCATAGACGAGGACTTAACTGAAGAGCTGGCTAGGGCCCTGGCCTATTATGTTACAGGGTATAAAAAAGCCAATATCTTTGAAAATAGCGTTAAAGCTTCAGATGTTCCAAGAGAAATGCAAAACCTCATTAAAAACCCACATATAAGAAATAAGGTGAGGTCTCAAAATTCTTTGGGACAAAGATTAAAGAAATTATATAATGATCAAATCTATTTAAAAGTTGGCTTTAGAATTGATGGCTCAGAAGAGGAAAAGGTCCACAGCTTATTAGGAATACTTATACCTGCTTATATGAACTCCAATGATATTGTAGTATTACATTGTATCACAGGGCTTCATGGTCTTATTGTACTAAAGGACTATTATGATGATTTTAATAGGGCTTTGGATATAATGACTACTTGTATAATATCCCATCTATTAACTTTGGATAATATAAATATAGTTTATAAAAATGGCTATTCAGATGATAATTCTTGGAATGAAATAAAGAAGAGAGGATCAGACTCATCAGATGTTCATACCATAAAATTAACTTACTCAGCAAGTCAATTATACGAAAAGTACAGTAATCCAGGGCTTAAAAGTATAGTTTTGAACAGAATTAATAATATTGGATAAAATTGAGGCGAGGATTTCTCGGCCTCAATTTTTTTAGCAGCCTATCTTGTACTAGCCTTCCTTTCGTAGTCAAGATGAAGTAATATCCTTTCCCCGGATTTTTCACATATAATAGGGGTTTCAAAGAAGTCTGATAGATTTTCTTTATTTAGAATTTCATCTGTATTTCCCGCTGAATGGACTTGTCCCCTTCTTAAGAGAAGAGTATGAGAGAATGTGGGTAATATTTCTTCAGTGTGATGAGTTACATAGATTAAGGTTGGTGCATTTTTATCATCACTTAGGTTTCTTATGATTTCAAGTAATTGTTCTCTTGCAATTAAATCAAGACCTGTACAAGGTTCATCAAGAATTAAAAGCTCCGGATTTGCCATTAATCCCCTAGCAATTAGTACCCTTTGCTTTTCACCCTGAGAAAATGTCCTATATTCCCTATTTGCAAGTTCTGTAATATTAAGTCTATCAAGGCAGACTTGTGCAAAATTACGGTCATCTTCTGTAATTTCATCATAAAGGTCTACAGTAGCAAATTTACCGCTCATTACAATATCCAAGGCACTACTATAATCATGGAATTTCTCTTGAATGGAGGAACTTACCCAGCCAATGGACTTCCTTAGTTTTCTCATATCATATCCACCAACGGGCTTGCCCAGTACCTTAAGTTGTCCTTCTGTAGGGAATATATATCCGTTTAACATATTTAATAGGGTTGTTTTTCCTGCACCATTAAGGCCAAGGATTGCCCAATGTTCCCCTTCCTTAATAGTCCAGTTTACATCTTTAAGTAAATAAATAGAGTTCCTTATAATGGATACGTTTTTTACATCGATTATCAAATATATCAGCTCCTCTAGTTCATGTTAACTTAGCATCATTATACCTAGTTCTATTTTTAAAGTCACGGGAAAATTTAGCTTGACAAAAAAAAACAAATGAGTTATCATCCTAATAATACATAATTTAGTGCTTTGATGCAGAGAAAGATATTAGGATTTATTTCTAGAGAACCGGATTAGGTGAAAGCCGGTAATAAATTTGATATGGAATATTCACTGCAGAGCATGTCTGCTAAAAGAAAGCCGAGTAGGTAGACACGTTACTCACGTTACAGAGTCAGAGGTTAATAGACCTTTAAGTGATAGTTATTTGACTATAATCAGGGTGGTACCACGGATCCTTCGTCCCTATGAACATATTTATATTTGTTTATAGATCGAGGGATTTTTTAATTATGAAGATAGAGGTGATATAATGTATTGGAACGAGAGAATTGAGAGAATGTCCAGAGAAGAGTTAAGAGAGATTCAAAATGAAAGACTATGTAAGATGTTAAGAAGAATCTATCACAATGTACCTTTTTATAGAAATAAATTCCAAGAAATAGATATCTATCCAGAGGATATAAGGGGGATAGATGATATTTCAAAGCTACCTTTTACTATTAAGCAGGATTTAAGGGATAATTATCCCTATGGCTTATTCGCTACAGACTTAAGTCAAATAGTTAGGCTACATGCATCCTCAGGAACTACAGGCAAACCTACTGTAGTAGGTTATACTAGAGAGGATATCAACAACTGGTCTGAGGTATGTGCTCGTTCAATTGTAGCAGCAGGGGGGAGCTCAAGTTCTGTAATTCAGATAGCCTATGGATATGGACTATTTACCGGTGGACTAGGTCTCCATTATGGAGCCGAACGACTTGGAGCCTCAACTATTCCAATATCTTCAGGAAATACAGATCGTCAAGTTATGCTAATGAAGGATTTTCATACTACCTTTCTAGCATGTACACCTTCATATGCTCTTTACCTAGCAGATGCATTAAAGGATTATGGGATATCTCCTGAAGAGTTGGATTTAAAATCCGGTATATTTGGTGCTGAGCCTTGGTCAGAGAGTATGAGAAAAGAAATCGAGAAAAAACTTAATATCAGTGCCCATAATATTTATGGCTTATCGGAAATTAGCGGACCTGGAGTAGCTTCTGAATGTAGCTGTAAAAATGGTATGCATATATGGGAGGACCATTATTTGCCGGAAGTAGTGGATCCGGTAACCTTAGAAGTATTACCATATGGTTCCATGGGTGAGCTGGTATTTACCAGCATTACAAAAGAGGGCATTCCTTTACTTCGTTATAGAACTAGGGATTTGACTATTTTGCACAATGATATATGTGATTGTGGTAGAACCCATGTAAGAATGGAAAGAGTAATGGGAAGAACAGATGATATGATTATTATCAGGGGTGTTAATGTGTTTCCTTCACAAATTGAGGATGTTCTTTTACAAATCGGTGAAGTTGAGCCTCATTATCAATTAGTAATAACAAGAGAAGGAACCCTAGACTGCTTAGAAGTTCAAGTTGAAGTAACGGATAATCTATTTTCTGATAAGATTAAAAATCTAGAAAGTCTTTCTAACACTATTAAACATAAACTTAATTCTGTTCTTCAGGTAAGTGCTAAGGTTACCCTTGTAGAGCCAAGAAGCATTCCAAGAAGTGAAGGGAAGGCTAAAAGGGTAATCGATAAGAGAAATTATTAGGAGGTATTCTATGATTAGTCAGGTATCCGTATTTTTAGAAAATAAGCCGGGAAGATTAGAGCAGGTTCTACAAATATTAAATGACAATGATATCAATCTAAGGTCCATATCTGTTGCAGAAACATCGGACTATGGAATATTTAGACTTATACTGGATAGACCAAAAGATGCTGTTGAAAAACTAAAGGAAAAGGGCTTTGCTGTAAAGGAGACTAACGTCCTTGGATTGGAAATTGATGACACAAAAGGTGCTATGTTAAGCGCTATTAGGGAATTAGCAACCAATCAAATATCCATTGAATATACTTATTCATGTCTTCCTATTAATAACGATAAGGTAATAATCATAGTTAGGGTTGATAATATGGAAAAGGCTTGTGAAGTATTAAAGCATAGTAAAAATTGCCGACTTTTAGGCTGTGAGGATATGTATTAGGAAAAAGGCCCCTAAATAGGGGGCCTTATCCTCTTTTTCTCTTTACAATTATAGTTGTTCCTTCTTTTGAG
>CAZIMA010000134.1:0-4655 GCA_964540195.1 uncultured Tissierella sp. | reverse complement strand
CCTGATTTAGTTAATTCATTGAAAGCATAATGAGCTTTCTTAACACATTGAGTTGCAACTTCCTTTAATCCTTCCTTACCCATGGTTACCATATAAACAGTAGCCGCTAAAGCATTTAAGCCTTGGTTGGAGCAGATGTTTGAAGTAGCTTTTTCTCTTCTTATATGCTGCTCTCTAGCTGCAAGTGTTAATACGAAAGATCTCTTACCATCTAAATCAGTAGTTTCACCTATGATTCTACCTGGTAACTTTCTCATATAATCCTTTTTAGCTGCTATAAAACCTAAATATGGTCCACCAAATTGTAGTGGAATTCCAAGTGGTTGACCATCACCAACAACTATATCCACATCTAACTCACCTGGCTTTTTCAATATAGCTAAGGATATTGGGTTAACTGATGCTATAAAGCTAGTTTTCTTACCCTTATGAGCTATTTCACCTAGTCCCTTAACATCTTCAAGAACACCGAAGAAGTTAGGGTTTTGAATGATTACTGCTGCAGTATTATCTGAAACTAGACCTTCTAGAGCCTCTGCATCTGTAACTCCATCTTTCGTTTCAACTTCTACAACTTTAAGGTTTTGTTGGTGTGCATATGTCTTAAGAATTTGTCTAGCTTCAGGTTTTACACCGGTAGATACTATTATTTCATCCTTTTTAGCATGTGCACATGCCATAAGAGCAGCCTCTGATATTGCTGTACCACCATCGTATAGGGATGCATTTGCCATATCCATACCAGTTAAGTTAGCTATTAATGTCTGATATTCAAAAATGTACTGTAGAGTACCTTGACTTATTTCTGGTTGATAAGGTGTATAAGATGTGTAGAATTCACTTCTAGATGTGATTGCATTTATTACAGATGGAATATAGTGGTCATATGCACCAGCACCTAAGAAGCATGCCATTTCACTAGTTGAACAGTTCTTATCCGCTAAACTACCTAAATATCTTCTAACTTCTAACTCGCTCTTTGAAGCAGGAATATTAAGAGGTTGTTTTAAATGAACATCCTCTGGTATATCATCAAACAATTGGTCTACTGAATCCAGACCAATTGTTTTTAACATTTCCTGTTCGTCCTGAGGAGTATTAGGAATGTATGGGTACATTATTTTATGCCTCCTCTGCTAAGAACTTTTCATATTCCTCACTTGTCATTAATTCATCTAATTCTGCTTTATCTGTTAATGCAACTTTGATAATCCAGTTTTCATATGCATCAGCATTTAATAAAGCTGGGTCATCTTCTAAAGCTTCGTTAACAGCAACTACTTTACCGCTAACTGGGATGTAAATATCTGCTGCTGCCTTTACAGACTCAACAGCTGAGAATGAGTCTTCTTTAGCTAATTCATCATCAACTTCTGGAAGCTCAACATAAACTATATCTCCTAGGCTATCTTGTGCATAGTCAGAAATTCCAATATATGCTTCTTCTCCTTCAACTTTAACCCACTCATGATCATTTGAATACAATAATCCTTTTACAACTTTCATCAATAAACCCTCCTAAAAATTAGTTATTTTTTATTTTACTTATTTAAATTATTATGAATAGTTTATCATAAACCATTTCATAATTCTATATATTAAGTATCGAAAGAGATTGCATCGCAATTTTATCCCCTACATAATTAATATGTAAGGCATCCGATACTTAGTCAATCAAGAATTCTTAATTATCTATTTCTTAAGAAACTTCTTGCTGATTACTTTAGCTTTTACTGGTTTGTTTCTAATCATAACATCTATTTCAGTATCAAGAGCAGTAAACTCTGTAGCAATTAAAGCATTACCTATTGTTTTCTTAAGAGTAGGACTCATGTAGCCTGTTGTTACATGTCCAATAGTAACTCCATCTTTTTGAATTTCCATACCTTCTCTAGCAATACCTCTTCCAAGAAGTTCAAATCCAACAAGTTTTCTCTTAAGTCCATCAGCCCATTGTTTGTTAAGGGCTTCTTTACCTATGAAGTCACCAGCTTTGTCAAGTTTAACGAAATACTTAAATCCACCCTCTAATGGTGAAATCTCTTCACTCATTTCATGTCCATAAAGTGGAAGAGAAGCTTCAAATCTAAGAGTATCTCTACATCCTAAACCTGTTGGAAGTATTCCGAATTCCTCACCTGCTTCAAGAACAGCATTCCATACTGTTACTATTCCTTCGTTATCAGTATAAACCTCAAATCCATCTTCTCCTGTGTATCCTGTTCTGGATATCATACAGTTTACACCAGCGATTTTAACATCTCTTTGAAGGAAGAAGAATTTCAAATCATCTAGGTTATAATCAGTTAATTTTTGAAGTGTTTTTTGTGCAAGTGGTCCTTGAACAGCTACTTCTCCTACTGAATCGGAAATATTTTCGATTTCTACATCGAAATCTCCTTTCTGCTCCAGTATCCAAGCATAATCCTTGTCTGTATTAGAAGCATTAACAACTAGGTAGAAGTATTCATTGTCATAGCGATAAACTAGTAAGTCATCAACTACCCCTCCATTTTGGCGACACATGAATGTATAGATTATTTGATTGTCTACCAATGTAGTTATGTCATTAGTCATAAGAGAGTCAACAAAAGCTAAAGCATCCTTACCTTTTACTGTAATTTCACCCATATGAGATACATCAAACATTCCTACTGCATTTCTAACAGCTTCGTGTTCTGGAATCAATCCAGAATATTGTACTGGAAGTAGCCAACCAGCATAATCAACAACGTTGCCACCAGCCTTCAGGTGCTCATCATAAAGTGGTGTCTTTTTTGCTGTCATACAATCACTCCTTTCAAATTTTATGGTATACTATAGAAAACATGTTATAGTTTATTAATGGCATACACTATGCCATTATATATAATATCAGTAAAAAACAAAAAAATATTTACCGATATTTCCATAACTCCATTATACCTAAGGAGGTTCAGATATGCAATACCGTTATTTTACTAAAAATAGAATAAAAATTTCAAGTTTGGGTTTTGGTTGTATGAGATTGCCAGTTCTAGGAAATGATTTGTCTAAAATTGACGAAAAAAAAGCAAGTGAATTGTTGAGTTTTGCCATAGACAAGGGCATTAATTACTTTGATACTGCATATAATTATCACCAAGGGATGTCAGAGTTATTTCTAGGTAAGTTTTTAAATAAATCCCTCAGGGATAAGGTATATATAGCCACTAAATGCCCTGTCTGGTTAACTGAAGAGTATGAGGATTTTGAAAAACTTCTTGACGACCAGCTTGAAAAACTTAAAACAGATTATATAGACTTTTATCTACTCCACTCCCTTCACAAAAAAACTTGGGACAAGGTGGTAGAACTTAGGGTATTTGATTTTCTAAAGCAAGCAAAAGAAAAGGGGAAGATTAAGTATATAGGTTTTTCATTTCATGATGAATTGCCTCTTTTTAAAGAAATTATAGATTCATATCCATGGGACTTCTGCCAAATACAATTAAATTATCTAGATAGAGAATATCAAGCAGGCCTAGAAGGATTATGGTATGCAAAAGATAAGGACATAGATGTTATAATAATGGAACCAATAAAAGGTGGTCGACTGGCTAAGGCATCAGATGATATAAAAAAAATTTGGAATGAAAGTCCTATAAAAAGGTCCCCTGCCCAGTGGGCTTTAAAATACCTTTTCAATATGGAGGAAATTTCTATTGTCTTAAGTGGTATGACTACTATGGACCAAGTTGTAGAAAATATTAAAGTTGTCAATGAAACTACTCCAAATTCACTGACAACGAAGGAGTCCAGCTTAATAGAAAGAGTTTCTAAGCTTTATAATGATAGAATTAAGGTAGGGTGTACCGGATGTGAATACTGTCTTCCATGTCCTTCTAATGTAGCCATACCTGATATTTTCGAACTATATAACCATGCTTATATATTTGATGCTCTAGAGGAATCAAAAAATTCCTACAAAACATATAAGGAAAAGAATATAGATGCTACTAAGTGTGTAGAATGTGGTTCTTGTGAAGAGATTTGCCCACAGAATTTAAGCATAATTGATTTTCTTAAGGATGCTGAAGATCTTCTTAAGTAGTAGGACTAAATTAATATCATCCTTCTATCTCACTAAAGTACTTCATTATACCAACATATATGGACCAAGCAATCTTCTCCTGGTACTCTGAAGTCTTTAAAAGCCTAGCTTCCTTCTCATTTGATAAAAATCCTGCTTCTATTAAAACAGATGGAATATCCATTTCAGTCAATAGATATACCCCTTCATTGATTTCCGGTAGTCGTTTGTTATCTTTATCCAGGACGTTTTTAAGCTCATCCTGAAGTATATAGGCTAACTTTTGACTATCGGGAATTCTCCTGCTATAAAAGGTTTGGGCTCCAAAATATTTTGCTTGTGTAAAGCTATTAAGGTGTATACTTAAAAACATCTCACAATCAGAGCCTTCTATTAATGCTTTCCTATTTATTAAATCTTCTGTTTTTTTCTCCTTTAGGCTTCCTGCCTTTTCCGTATATAAACCTTTTTCATTATCCCTAGTTAAGATAGCTATTCCTCCGCTTTGCTCTATATATCTTTTCAACTTGAGAGCAATTTGCAAATTGATATCATCCTCTTCTAAGCCCTCCCTTGATATAGCACCGGGGTCTACACCACCATG
>CAZIMA010000133.1:3348-4718 GCA_964540195.1 uncultured Tissierella sp. | reverse complement strand
GAAAGGAAGGTGACAGTTATGGATTCTGGTCCTTTACCCAGTAAGAAGAAAATAATGATTAGAGCCGTAGCTGTCCCTACGGCAGTTCGGCTCCTAATTTAGGAGGTTTTAAAAATGGAAAAAAGATTAATGGAGTTGATGAACGAAAACAAGGCTTATGAAATAAGAAGTGAACTACTTTCCATGAACATTGTAGATATTGCACATGTTTTGGAGGAAGTAGATAAGCACCAATTGGTAAGACTTTTTAGGATACTACCTAAGGATATGGCAGCTGGAGTATTTTCTTATTTCTCACCTGAAACACAATTGCATATAGTAGAAGCTATTACAGATAATGAAATTAAAACTATTATTGATGAGCTTTTTCTTGATGATGCAGTTGACTTTATAGAAGAAATGCCAGCAAACCTAGTAAAAAAGGTTCTAAAGAATACTGATGAAAATCTAAGAAAACAAATCAATCAGTTTTTAAACTATCCCGAGGATTCAGCCGGGACGATAATGACCATTGAATATGTGGACTTAAAGAAAGAAATGAGCGTTAAAGAAGCTATTGAGCATATAAAGAAAATAGGTATTGATAAAGAGACTATAAATACCTGTTATGTTATTGATGCTAATAGAAAGTTAGAAGGTGTAATTTCTATTAGGAAGTTAATCCTAAGTGATGAATCATATCTTGTTGAGGATATATTCACAAAAGATGTTATTTCTGTAAAGACAGTGGATGATCAAGAGTTTGCAGCTCAGCTTTTTAAGAAATATGATTTGATGTCTATGCCGGTTGTAGACAATGAAAACAGGTTAGTAGGAATAATTACAGTTGACGATATAGTTGATATAATAGAACAAGAGAACACAGAGGATATTCAAAGAATGGCTGCAATGGAGCCGTCAGATGAAGAATATCTAAAGAGTGGGGTATTTAAGCTTGCTAAGCACCGTATTGTATGGCTACTTGTATTAATGATATCAGCTACTTTAACAGGGAATATAATAAAGAAGTATGATGATGTACTCCAATCAATAGTAATCTTGGCCTCATTTATCCCAATGCTTATGGACACAGGAGGAAATGCTGGATCACAGTCATCTTCACTTATAATTAGAGGTCTGGCACTTGGTGAAATAAGAATCAAAGATGCTTTAAAGGTACTTTGGAAGGAGTTCAGGGTAAGTATTGTTGTTGGTTCAGCTTTATCTTTCATCAATTTTCTAAGGATATATTATCTAGAGAAAGTTGATTTTACAATTGCTATTACGGTTTGTATAACAACTTTATTAACTGTAGTTTTAGCCAAGGTTGTTGGAGGTTTGTTGCCGATTGGAGCTAAAGTGTTAAAGATGGACCCTGCAATTATGGCAAG
>CAZIMA010000133.1:0-3318 GCA_964540195.1 uncultured Tissierella sp. | reverse complement strand
CATAGTAGATACCTTTGCTTTGGTCATATATTTTTCAATTGCAACACTATTGTTAGGCTTAAGAGCATAGAAAAAAGGCAGTTTATTCTAATAAGGATAAATTGCCTTTTATTATTTTGATGTTTTTCTAAGGTTTCATGTTATAATTAGGTTTAGATTTCTCCACAAATATACAGAGAAACGTAGATATACAAAAAAATGGAGGGTAGCTATGACTAAGAAAGCTGATATTATTTTTCCACTTATTTTCGATGGTGGTATGGGTACTTATTATCCTGAAGTGTCCAATAGGCCCTTGCCTGAGTGTGAGATGGGAAATATTTTTGATCAAGACACGATTTTAAAAATTCATAGAGAATACATAGATGCAGGAGCTAAGGCAATTAAGACCAATACATTCCGTGCCAACCGTATTTCTATTTCCGGTGATTTTGGAGTGGTAGAGAAGGTTATTGAATCAGGTATTAAAATTGCCCAAGAAGCAGTAGGAGATAGGGATGTACTAGTATTTGGAGATATTGGTCAAATAGGTACTAAGGAAACTACTACATTTGATGATTATAGGGAAATTGTAGATGTATTTTTAAAGAATGGGATTGAGGATTTTCTATTTGAAACCTATTCATCTATGGATTACCTAATAGAAATTGCCCAATATATTAAATCTAAGCTAGAGGATTCCTTCATTATTGCATCCTTTGCCATTGGAGCAGATGGTCAGACTAGTATGGGTGAATGGGGAGAAAACCTAATGAAGGAGGCATCTAATTGTGGATTTATAGATGCTGTAGGATTTAATTGTGTATCCGGTCCCCTTAGAATCAGAGAATATCTTGAAAGAATAGAAGTTCCAAACTCTACAATTTCAATTATGCCAAATGCAGGGTATCCGACGGTTATCAATGGGAGGACCTTTTATCCTAATAATAAGGAGTACTTTGCAAATGCAATCTTAAAGATGTTGGACCTTGGTGCCGATATTATTGGAGGATGCTGCGGAACAACTCCTGAATATATTAAGGAGATTGCAGATATTCTTCCGGAGTATGAACGAAAAGAGAGGGTAAATAGAGGGAGTAGAAGCATAAAACTTGAAACTCCATATAGGGAAAACCTATTTAGAAATAAGTTGGAGAATGGTAAAAAACCTATAGCAGTAGAATTTGATCCTCCACAGGATTTGAATATAGGTAAGTATATGGAGAACGCAAAAAAACTGGAGCTAGCCGGAGCTGATGCTATAACCATTGCTGACTGTCCTGTAGCCAGAGCTAGAATTGATGCAAGTTTAGTAGCCTATAAGCTTAAAAATGAATTGGGAATTGAACCTGTTGTACATATGACCTGTAGGGATAGGAATATAAATGCAACAAAGGCTCTTTTACTTGGATTAAATGTAGAGAATATATTGAATATAATTGTAGTTACCGGAGACCCTATACCAACAGCAGAGAAAAATGAAATAAAATCCGTATTTCAATTTAATTCGTCTAAGCTTGCAAGCTTTGTAAGTGACCTTAACAAAGACCTCTTTACCAATCCAATGAATATTGGTGCAGCCTTGAATATAAATGCAAGAAACTTCAAAGCAGAATTGGAGGTTGCTAAGAGGAAAGAAGAAGCAGGTGTGAATGTATTCTACACCCAACCGGTAATTTCAGAAACTGCTGTTGAGAATATGAGGCTAGCTAGACAAGACCTTAAAGCATATATTATGGGTGGAATTTTTCCAATTGTAAGCTATAAAAATGCAATGTTTATGGAATCTGAATTATCAGGAATTCATGTACCTCAAAATATTATAGATATGTATAAGGATAAAGACAAGGAAGAGTGCAATAAACTGGCAGTAGACATAGCTTACCATTTTGCTAAGAAAATAGAAGGCTATATAGATGGGTATTATATAATGACACCATTTTCTAGAGTAGATTTAGTTATAGAATTAATGGACAGGCTTAAGCACTAAGCTAAAGCAAGTCAATATACTCCTGAGAGAAATCTCCACATGATTAATGATTAAATCAGGTGGGGATTTTTATGCCTATTATTTATATAAAAATTAACCTTAAACCAGTTTTGATGAAAGAGTCCGGTATATTTGGGTAACAATATTAAATAAGGATGTTTTCATTAAAGTTATCTAGTTATTGGAGTAATGAAATTTACATAGAAATATTGAAACGAGTGGTGATAGAAATGTCTTCAAATACTAAGTTGTTTAATAAGATATCATCCATATATGGAAGGTTCTTCAACTTTCAAGTAAATTATTACAGTCTGATAATAGATAGAATTAGTGGTGATTTTGACATATCCAAATATGAATCTGCCCTGGATGTAGGCTGTGGGACAGGTGCTCTAAGCAATGTACTCTCACAGCTAGGGCTCAGGGTCACAGGACTTGACCCATCAAGCGGAATGTTAAGACAAGCAAGAAAAAGGGTGGAGAATAAGGATATAGAATTTCTGGAAATCATCCCAGGAGAAAAACTTCCGTTTCAAGATAGATCTTTCGATATAGTAATTTCTTCATATGTAGCCCATGGACTAAAAGCTCAGGATAGGATAAACCTATATAAAGAGATGCAAAGGGTATCTAAAGAATATGTAATACTCCATGATTACAATAAAAAGAGAGGCCTTCTCACTACTATAGTTGAATGGCTAGAAGGTGGGGATTACTTTAATTTTATTAAGGTGGCTAGGGATGAGCTATTTGATATCTTTGATGAGGTTAAGGTAATAGATGTGGATACTAGGGCAGCATGGTATATATGTAGGTGAAATTTAAAGATAACAGGGGGACTAGTTGTGGAAAAGATAATTATGTATACAACAGAAACGTGACCTCATTGCAAGACAGCGAAGGTGTACCTTCGAAATAAGGGATACTTTTTTGAGGAGAAGGATGTAAATAAGGACATGGAAGTACGTAATGATATGATCAGAAGAGGAATTCAAGGGGTGCCGGCATTTATCATAGATGGCCAAGTAGTAGTTGGTCTAGATACTGCAAAGATAGAAAATCTAATGAGTCATAAAATAGTGACTTGTCCAAAATGTGGGTCAAAGCTAAGAGTACCAAGAGGTAAAGGGACTATAAAGGTTACTTGCCCTAAATGTAAGAATGGGTTTAATTTAGATACTTAAGCGTATATTTTAAAAGGCAATTTACCATTGTAGGGTAAGCTGCCCTTTTTATTTTTTACAATATTTTGGAAATCAAGAAGGATTTAAAGGTTTAGTGTCGAATAATATAATGTAAGGGATTAAATCAATAAGCTTAACCTTAAGTACAAAGAAAGGATGATCCTT
>CAZIMA010000132.1:0-4751 GCA_964540195.1 uncultured Tissierella sp. | reverse complement strand
ATATCAGAGGTCTTGCGTAGCAAGACTACACACCATTGCAACGAGGTGGGTGATTAAGACACACCACCTGTTTAACCTAATAGGTACCCGCCACTTAAAGAAGTGGGGGACATTTGCACCTCGTTATACAGCTTCAAAATACCCATTATTTGTTTCTATTAACATATCTTCATGTAACTTAAATGCTTCTTTAGGATTATCTTCGGCAAATTCTAGGCCTTTAAGACCTCTACTTCCTTGATTATCATTTGTAGGACCTTCATCTACTGGCCCTTCATCCAAAGGGTTCCCACTATCCGGAGTTCCATTATCCAGAGGAGATTGATTTTCCATTTGAGTATCTTCTTGAGGAGTTTCCCGAGGAGCACATCCTACTACTAAAGTCATTACCATAAAAATTGAGATTAAAACCGCTAATAATTTTTTCAAGATATCACCTTTTCATATAATATTTTAAGATTATTATTTACGGTTTTGCATTTATTATACATTTTTTTGGGACATTATGGCCAGGTGTTGTTGTCTCATTTTTTAAGGTGCATTATTTTTTAAAATTTGTACAACTTAATTAATGAACAAATATAATCTAAGAGGTGATTTATATGCAGGATAGAGAAAGGGCTACATCAATGAGAAGGAATTCACTTTCCGAGCCTGATGACATGAGTCCAAAAATTGAAGCTGTTGAAGTTAAAGATGGAATTTCATGTATTTATGATAACAGAAACTATGGAGTAGGCTCAGTTATTACTAATCCAGATGGTAGGAAATTTCTATGTTCAAATGATGGAACATGGCAAATTACTAAGAATTAATTAGGTGGGACAATAGGGACAGGAGTTGCTGTCCCTAAAAAATTCCCGATATTGGACTGCATATAATTTTTTAAATTTAATGTTTTATACAAGCTACCAAATGATCATTTATAAGTCCAGTGGCTTGTAGATAGGCATAGATAATTGTTGAACCAAGAAATTTAAAACCCCGTTTTCTTAATTCTTTTGATACAGTATCTGACAATTCTGAAGTTGCCGGTACTTCTGAAATATCCCCCCAACTATTCTTCACAGGTTTATTATCAACGAATCCCCAAATATATCTATCGAAAGAGCCAAATTCCTTTTGAATCTCCAAAAAACATTTTGCATTATTGATGGATGCTTCAATCTTTTTCCTATTCCTAATAACTCCAGTATTAGATAACAATTCTTCAACCTTGCTGTCATCGTATTTAGCTACTTTTGCAGGATCGAATCCATCATAGGCCTTACGATAATTTTCTCGTTTTTTAAGGACTGTAATCCAACTTAAACCAGCTTGCGCAGATTCCAGCACAAGGAATTCGAAATGGATTTTATCATCATGAACCGGAACACCCCATTCCTCATCGTGGTATTTAATATATAACGGGTCATCACCGCACCAATCACATCTTTTCATATTATCACCATGTATCTTTCATTTTACTTAAGCCCTTCCTATTACACTCTTTGAAATCCCTGTTATTCTGGCTAGCTGTCGTATGCTGGTATTTTCTAATTTCTTAAGCTCCTTTAGTACATAATCTCTCTTATCTGAATCTAAACTCTGTAATTTACTGATGCTGGGAATTCCCATCCCCTTTAGAACTTGAAGGATTTGGTTGTCATTAATGCCTACTTTTGGATTAACGTCCATGAAATCATCGTCATTTTCTGCATTCATAAATTTTACATATTCCGATTTAGCTAAATTAATGTTTTCAGAAAATAATTCAAGAGCAATTTGTGTATTAACAATATTGGCCTTGTTTAAGTATTCAATGTGGCTAGTCCATTTACTGTCATTCATACGATTTTTAAGTCCGGCTTTATTCGGATTATGGTGAATATAGCGTATTACCCGTAAGAAATGGTATTCGTCATGGATTGGTTCACTCTTAAAACGCTCCTGAAATAAATGGCCAATTCTATCGTACTTCTTGTTGTACCAAAGGACGAAGCTTGCTGAAATGCGTTTAACAACTTCAGATATGGTGTCATCAATCTCTCCAATTAGGAGATGGATATGATTATTCATTATACAATAACTGAATAGATCAAAACTGCAGATATTCTGAAAATATTTTAAGAACTCCAGTAACTTTTCTCTGTCTTCGATATCCTCAAAGATGTTTTGTTTGTTTATGCCTCGTATCATTATGTGATATATACCAGTATTGCTTTGCTCCCTAGCAACTCGTACCATAAAATCACCCCAAATGATATATTCAAAAACAAATTACCCACAAAACTTACGTTCTAATCTATTATGTTGAATTGTTTTAAAAATAAGATAACTGGGACACAATATCCTGTCCCTATTGTCCCATTTCTATTACTCTATCATAAATTTTCTGATTTACTGGTGTTGGTATATTGTGTTTCTTGCCAAGTTTTAGGACTGTGCCTGCAAATAGGTCAACTTCTGTCTCTTTACCAGCTAATCCATCCTGCCTCATGGATGGCATTCCCTTAGGGTCTAGGGTATCTATCAAGGCCACATAATCCTCTAAGTCCTTCTCAGTAACCTTTACATTTTCTGCATTGGCCAACACAAGAGCTTCTCTCATAGCTGCCTTCATCAATTCTCTAGCCTCTCCAGGCTGGTGTACAGTATTGTAAGTTCCTTCATATATCATAACTACCTGATTAACACCTACATTTAGCATAAACTTGCTCCACAGTCTATGCTTAATATCTGATTCTATTGTATAAGGAAGTTCTGTTTTATCAAATAGGTCTACAACCCTATTAAGCTTTTCCTTCATTTTTTCATTATCATCCATTATTCCAATACATAGTTGTCCCATATTGGTATAGGTAAATTCATTTCCTATCTTAGTAGCATCCATTCCCTGAGCCACGGCATATACCAACTTATCCATTCCATAAGCCTTGCCAATAATCTCTTCACTTGTGATTCCATTTAATAAGGACATAATTATCGTATTATCTGAAACTTTATTTCTAGCTGATTCAATTGCATCGTCCAAGTTTACTGCCTTTACTGCGAATATCAATAAATCTGCCGGTTTCCCCTTTTCTTCTTCATCTACTAAATTGAAGTCGCATGCTTCACCATTGCTCGTAAGTCCTAATTCTTTAAACTTCTTCATTCTATTTTGATTTACTATAAATTCCACATTTTCCTTACCCAACTTCTTAGTAAGGTAGCCGCCAAATAGAATTCCTAAGGCTCCCATTCCTACTATACTTACTCTTTTTATTTGCATCCTGGTCACTCCTCGTAGGTTAATTATTTTAATAATTTGCACTATGATATGAAAATACCCATAATAGGATAATAATATCATATTATGGGCTCTATCTCCATGGCTTTGAGTGTTGTCTCAATTTCAGTTAAATTTTGAAAACTGGGACATCAAGTCCTGTCCCTATTGTCCCAAGGCCTGAGTTTATTGCTAATTTTCTTAGATAAGTATTATACATTGCTGGGGATTTTAGGTTTTTCATCAGCAGATTTGGATATATTGAGATACTTGCTTTCTTTTTATACCTATCTAGGAATCCATCTAAACCAAATTCTAGACTCTCAGATAGATATAGGGCCGTTTTTATGGCGTAGCTTATACCTTCTGCCGAACTAGGGCTAATGGCGCTAGCAGCCTCTCCTATTAAGGCTATATTATCTTCACCTATATAGAAGTGGTTTAACCTTTTAGGTCTGTAGATAAATGCACCTTCTGTTTTTACCTTCTTATCAAAAGAAAATCCCTTTTGGGTAAGCTTAAATTTTAGTTTATTGAACTTTTCTTTTGGATTATCATTTGGCTTAAGTGGTGAGCCTAACAGTATATAATCATTCTTAGGAATTATCCAAGAATAGAAATCGCTAATTTCTTCATCAAAGATAGCAGTATAATAGGGAATACTATTTGAGCATTTATACCATTCTTGAATTGCAATATATGTATCAGGAACTGGAATTTTACCAAGACTATTTCTAATTCGCGAGTTTGCACCATCTGCACCTATAATAGCTTTAGTCTTAATCCTTGACTCTTTCCCATTTTGGATACAGGTCAGTTCATATTCACTAGATGTTTGTTTATAGCTTTTAAACAAGGTATTAAATTTTTTTCAACATCATTAGGGATTAAGGAAACTAGCCACCTATCAAATTTCTCCCTATCCATATTAAGATAGAATCTTTGATATAATCCTTCTAAATTGTTGGTTAGGTCCATTGTTCTAACTGCAAATAATTGGGGATGAACCAAAATATCCTGAGGCATACCCAAGCCAAATTTAGCAATCATCTTTTGTGCATCAGGAGACAATAAGCCTCCGCAACATTTATTAATATGATTTTCTTGCCTTTCATCTTGAAGGTCCCTTTTGTCCATTATTAATACTTTGTACTTATTGCCAATTAACCTTGCAAGAGTAGAACCTGCAGGTCCTGATCCAACAATTACAATATCATACATATGGCTACTCTCCTTCATAACTAATAATTGTGTCTAAATCGAGAAAACTGGGACACAATGTCCTGTCCCTAGTGTCCCTCGCTGTATTCGATTATATCTCCAGGTTGACATTCTAATGCTTTGCAGATGGCATCTAGAGTTGAAAATCTAATGGCCTTTGCCTTACCATTTTTTAGGATAGAAAGATTTGCCATTGTGATTCCAACTTTTTCAGAAAGCTCGGTAAGACTCATCTTCCTCTTAGCCAGCATTACATCAATATTGATTATAATAGCCATTA
>CAZIMA010000131.1:0-4864 GCA_964540195.1 uncultured Tissierella sp. | reverse complement strand
GCTGGTGTTATGGGTGAAGTAAGAAAAAGAGAACACTATGAAAAGCCAAGTGTAAGAAAAAAGAAAAAATCTGAAGAGGCAAGAAAAAAGAAGCATTCAAAGTTTTAATTAAATGAGAAGGTGAATTAATGTCCCTTAAAGAAAAACTTATGGAAGATCTTAAGACTTCCATGAAAAATAAAGAGACTATTAGAAAGAATACAGTAACTATGGTAAGAGCTGCAATCAAGCAAATCGAGGTTGACCAGAGAAGAGATGTATCCGATGATGAAATTTTGGAGATTATCTCTAAACAAGTTAAGGAAAAGCGATTTGCTATTGAAGAATTCAAAAAAGGTTCAAGGGAAGATTTAGTTGAATTAACGGAATCTGAAATTGAAATCCTTTTAGAGTATTTACCAAAGCAACTGACTGAAGAGGAAGTTGAAGAAATAGTTATTGAAACCATAAAAGAAATTAATGCTACCTCTATGAAGGATATAGGTTTAATAATGAAGGCTGTGATGCCTAAGGTTAAGGGCAGAACAGATGGAAATATAGTAAACAAGGTAGTAAAAAAAGTATTTAGTTAAAATGACTAAAGCCTAAGCTGCATAAGCTTAGGCTTTTCTGACTTTTTTGGGATTTATCAATTATTTCACAAGTAAGTGGGTATACATAAAAATAAGGTAAATATTCAACATTGCATACCTAATGGTTTTTATACATAACATAAAAAGGGGTGATAACTTGAAAATTAGAGGACTTATATTAGTTTTAATTCTACTTTCTATTTCTTTAGGTGTGTATGCTACAGGCACTACAGATCAAGGACTGGTTTATGTTATTCCGATAAAAGGAGAGATAAACAGGGCTACCCATAATTATGTCAGAGATGTATTGCAAGAAATTGGAGAAGAAGATGTGGAAGCTATAATCTTTGAAATCGATACCTATGGTGGTTTAGTTGAAGAAGCACAAAAGATTAGGGACTTAATTATAGCAACTGATATTCCTACCATATCCTTTGTAAACAATAAGGCTATTTCAGCTGGAGTTTTAATCAGTATTGCCAGTGAAAAAGTTGTAATGACCCCTACTTCAACTATTGGTTCAGCTGAAACCATTCCAAATACGGAGAAAATCTTATCCTTCTGGAGGTCTACCTTGAGGGATACAGCCCAGTATAGGGGGAGAAATAGTCAAATAATTGAAGGCATGGCTGATAAGGATATAGTAGTTGAAGGAGTAAGCGAAAAAGGAAAGCTAATAAATCTTACGGCCCAGGAAGCCTTAGAATATGGAATTGCAGACTTTATAGCTGATGATGTGAACCAGATATTAGCTCACTTCAATATTAGGGCCAGTGGAGTAGATGTATTAGAAGAAGGCCTACAGATAAAGTTTGCTAAATATATTTCAAATCCTTATATCAGCACCCTGCTTCTAGTATTGGGCTTTGTAGGCTTAGTAGTAGAGATTATGACCCCTGGATTTGGAATTGGCGGTACCATTAGTTTGTTGGGCTTTGGCTTATATTTCGGTGGTAATATTTTAGCAGGCAATTCCAATTGGATGTCACTACTCCTATTTGTCCTAGGCTTAGTCTTATTGATAATTGAAGCCATGGTGCCTGGCTTTGGACTACCTGGAATTTCAGGCCTAGTATTAGTTGTAGTAGGAACTGTACTGGCTATGGAAAATATTAAAACGGCAATAATATCTTTAAGTATTGCTATTATCATTTCCGCCATCTTATCCTTCTATCTTGTAAAGATGGGTTATAAGAGCAAATTGTTTAAGAGCATAGTCTTGAATAATAAGTTGGATGAGGAGAAAGGATATTCAAGTGGAAGGAATATGGACCACCTTATGGATGGGGAAGGTATATCGATATCTGAACTTCGACCTTCGGGTTTTATAGAAATAGATGGGGAAAGGCTGGATGCACTTTCTGAAGGGGAATTTATTCCCAAGAATTCTAAGGTAAAAGTCGTTAGGGTAGAAGGTTCAAAAATTTATGTAAGGAGGATTTAGTATATGGATTTATTTATTATGTTAGGATTTACCCTTGTAGTTATTATCCTAGTTATGCTGTTTTTCACATTTGTACCCGTTGGCCTATGGATTACGGCCTTCTTCTCAGGAGTAAGGGTAAGGATATCAACCTTGATAGGGATGCGACTTAGAAGAGTTGTACCAAGCAGGATTGTTAATCCTATGATCAAGGCAACAAAAGCAGGTCTAGATATCAATATCGATGATTTGGAAGCTCATTACCTAGCAGGAGGTAATGTAAATACTTTAGTTGATGCACTTATTGCTGCCCAGAGGGCCAATATCCCTTTGGTTTTTGAAAGAGCAGCAGCCATTGACCTTGCAGGAAGAAATGTATTGGAAGCAGTACAAGTAAGTGTAAATCCTAAGGTAATTGAAACCCCTAATATATCTGCTGTATCTAAAAATGGTATAGAGGTTATCGTTAAGGCAAGGGTTACTGTAAGGGCTAATATTGAAAGGTTAGTTGGAGGTGCCGGAGAGGAAACTATTATAGCTAGAGTCGGTGAAGGTATCGTAACTACAGTGGGTAGTTCGGGTTCCCATTCAGATGTATTAGAAAACCCGGATTTGATATCCAGGACGGTCCTAGGCAAGGGCCTTGATTCAGGAACGGCATTTGAGATACTTTCCATAGATATAGCTGATGTAGATATAGGTAGAAACATTGGTGCTAAACTCCAAATGGACCAAGCCGATGCAGATAAGAAGATAGCACAGGCTAAGGCGGAAGAAAGAAGAGCCATGGCAGTAGCCCAGGAGCAAGAAATGCTTGCCAAAACTCAGGAAATGCGTGCTAAAGTAGTAGAAGCAGAATCTGAAGTTCCCCTTGCTCTTGCAGCAGCACTAAAGGATGGAAACCTTGGTGTAATGGATTATTATAATATGAAAAATATATTGGCAGATACTGAAATGAGATCATCTATATCTAAGATGTCTCAAGATGATCAACAAAAGTAGGATGTGATTAAATGAATAATCCTATTATTCTCTTAGTTTTCTGGGCTGTAATAAATTTATTAATAAAGAGCACTAAGGATAAGAAGAAGGCGGAAGAGGCAAAGAGGAGAAGACAAAATCAAGGCATTCCTCCACAAGGACCATCTACCAGTCCAAGACATAAGAGTATCATAGATGTTTTTAAGGAAGAGATTGAAAAGGAGATCCAGAGGGAAAAAGAGGCTCAAAAAAAGAAACTAGAACCTGCCAAAGGGCAGGCAAAGCCTAAGCCGACTCCAAAGCCTGAAAAAAGTCCTGGTCCACCTAAAAGAGAGGAAGCTAAGCCTGAGCTTAACTATATGGATAAGAAGGAAATCGGCTATATAGATGAGCCTATTCCTGATGGAAGAATCCAGGTAGTAAATGTAGGAAGCCTTTCTAGTGGTTCATCAGGGAGAAAATTAAATTTAAATGTAAAAAAGGACCTTTTAAAGGGCATCATATACTCGGAGATATTATCTGAGCCTAAGGGTTTAAGAAATTTGAAGAGATAAGAATCAAAGAAGAATCCTCTGTTGTTGGCTAACAGAGGACTCTTTTTTTGTTGTTTTAGGACTCACATCCTCTCTTTTTTGTAATAGATGAAGTAAATCTCTCATAATATAAAGTGGAGGGATATAAAATGAAGAAAAGTAGCATTTTAAAAAATAATATATCTGATGCATTAGAGCTTCCAATTGAAATAACAATGGATCTTCCTAAGATAACCATAATAGGAAATCAAGAAGCAAATATTTTCAATCACAAGGGAATTATAGAATACAGCTCTATTCTTATTAGGATAAATTCAAAAATTGGAATAATAAAGGTAAGGGGTTCTGACCTTGAAATTAGAAATATACTTTCAGAGGAGATATCCATCGTAGGAACTATTGACAGCATTGAAATACTGAGCTAGAGGTGAGAATATGCTGGCTATAAAAATATGGAATTATTTAAAGGGATATGTTATTATTAGAATTGAAGGATTAGCCCTGGAAAGGCTGTTAAATTTAGCCTTAACTAATGATATTTATCTTTGGGACTTAAGGAGATTGAACTATTTTCAGGTTGAGGTATCCGTAAGTTTAAAGGGCTTAAGACCATTAGAAGAACTAATAGAAAAAACTGGATGTAAAGGGGAGGTTCTCGAAAAAAGGGGACTTCCACACCATATAGATAGAATCAAAAATAGAAAGGTCTTCTTTTTTGGATTCTTACTTTTTTTTATAATTACATTTTTCTTGTCTTCCTTTATCTGGACCATAGAAATAGATGGTGTAGACCAGACCCCTAAGGAGGAAATAATAGGATACCTTAATGAAAAAGGTATAGTATCCCCAACCCACAAGTCTAAAGTAAGTGAAGAAGAGGTAAAGCTGCTCTTAATCAATGGCTATGATTATTTTTCCTTTATCGATGTAAGAATAAAAGGCGTCAAGCTCCTTATAGACATAAAGGAAGAGGATATTCCACCTGAGATCGTTAACAAGGATTATCCGGCTAATATTGTTGCTAAGAAAAAAGGTGTTATAACTAAGGTTATTGCTAGAAATGGGGATAGGGTAGTTAAGGAAAATCAGGTGGTCAGACAAGGCCAACTCCTCATAAGTGGAGTCGTGAAGGGAGTTGACGAGACCTATAATCTAGTCCATGCAGATGGGGAAGTGCTTGCAAGAACTTCATATGAAGCCAGTGTAAGTGAACCCATATTGAAGAAGATGGAAAAGGAAACCGGCAAGGTATTTACCCAAAGAGGCCTTAAAATCAATAATCAAGGAATTAGATTTATTAAGGATATTCCTTTTAATACTTACAAAGAATATATAGTAGAGGATAATCTATTTAA
>CAZIMA010000130.1:2795-4984 GCA_964540195.1 uncultured Tissierella sp. | reverse complement strand
GACTGTCATGCTCCATGTAAGAGGGCCTGTCCAGGATCCACTGATTGTCAAGGATATGTAGGCCTTATTGCAAATGGAGAGTTTAAAGAGGCATTAAAGCTTATTAAAGAACAGCTACCCCTTCCAGCATGTATCGGAAGAGTTTGTCCTCATCCTTGCGAAGATGCATGTAGAAGACAATTGGTTGAAGAGCCTATCTCCATTGCTTACTTAAAGAGCTTTGTTGCAGATATCGATTTAAGGGATAAGGAAATCTTTATGCCTGAAATAGGTCCTGCTAGCGGAAAAAAGGTAGGTATAATTGGTGGAGGTCCGGGAGGACTTTCTGCAGCCTATTTCCTCTTAGCATCAGGACATGAGGTTACCATATATGACATGATGCCTCAAATGGGCGGTATGCTTAGATATGGTATTCCAGAATACCGTCTACCAGGAGCAGTTATTGATGAAGAAGTTGCAATCATCGAAAAGATGGGAGCAAAGATGATAAATAACATCAAGGTAGGTAGAGACTTAGATTTAGAATATGTAAGAAAGAACTTTGATGCTGTGTATATTTCTGTGGGAGCATGGAAGTCTTCCTCCTTAAGGGTAAAGGGTGAAGATCTTCCAGGAGTAATCGGAGGTATAGATTTCTTAAGGAATGCAGCCCTTAATATACCTATGAATATAGGCGAGAGCGTAGCCGTAGTCGGCGGAGGAAACACTGCAATGGATGCCTGCAGAACGGCTGTCAGACTAGGTGCCAAGAAGGTATACTTATTATATAGAAGAACCGAAGCTGAAATGCCAGCTGAAGAGATTGAAATCCTAGAGGCAAGAGAAGAAGGTGTAGACTTTAAATTCCTAGTAGCTCCTGAGGAAATAATTGCAGAAGATGGCAAAGTAGCTAAGATTAAATTGCAGAAGATGGAACTGGGAGAAGAAGATGCAAGCGGAAGAAGGAGTCCGGTTCCTATAGAAGGTGAATTTGAAATACTGGATGTAGACCTTGTAATAGGTGCTATTGGGCAGCAGTCCAGCCTTGAAGGTTTTGAAGCCATAGAAAAGACTAAGAAGGGTACAATCGCAGCTGATGAATCTACATTTGCTACAAATATTCCTGGAATCTTCGCAGGTGGAGACGTTATAAACAAGGGAGCAGATATTGCCATTAAGGCCATAGGAGATGCTAAAAAGGCATCTGACATTATCAACTCCTACTTAGAAGGAGTGGTAATACCATATGAGAAACCTTATGTAGTTATAAGAGACCATATTATCACTGAAGAGGATTTTGTAGATAGGGATAAGGCATATAGATCTCCAATGCCACATCTTCCAGCAAATGAAAGAAAATATAGCTTTGAAGAGGTAAATTTAGGATTTAGTCCTGAGCAGGCAATGGCAGATGCAAAGAGATGTCTCGAATGTGGTTGCCACGATGTATTCGAATGTAAATTATTTAATTATGCAAATGAATATGATGTTAAGCCTGAAACCTATGAGGGAGAAGTACACTTTAGAGAAGAAGACGACAACCATCCATTTATAGTAAGAAACTCAGATAAGTGCATACTTTGTGGACTTTGTGTAAGGGTATGTGACCAGGTAATGGATAATGGAGCCCTAGGTTTGGTTGATAGAGGCTTTGATACCATAGTTAAACCATCCCTTGATTTACCTTTACAAGAAACATCCTGTATTTCCTGCGGTCAGTGCGTAAGTTTATGCCCTGTAGGAGCTCTTCAAGAGAGACTTCAGATTACTAAGTCAGTACCTGTTGAAGCAGTAGAGACAAATACAGTTTGTTCCTTCTGCTCAGTTGGATGTAATATCAATCTTGAGACTAAGGGTCATATGCTATATAGGGCACTTCCTGACAGGGAGAGCGTGGTAGACAATGGACTTTTATGTGTTAAGGGTAGATTCGGATATGACCAAGCTCATAAGAATACAAGACTTACTAAACCACTTGTAAGAAAGAATGGAGTCTTAGTTGAAGTTGAGTGGGAAGAAGGCCTAAGACTAGCAGCTAAGAAGCTTCAAAGTCTTAAGATGCAATATGGTAGCGAGTCAGTGGGACTATCTATCTCAGATAAATTTACAAATGAGGAGATATATATTGCAAAGAAATTTGCCAAGGACTTCCTAAAGACTGACTATATTACTTCTTTCAATAGAAACTATGGAGGAATTAAGGATGTATT